>CAYWNK010000081.1:0-21960 GCA_964459495.1 uncultured Planctomycetaceae bacterium | reverse complement strand
GGCGAATGCCCGATCGGGGGGCAGCAGGATAGCCGAACCGCCCCTCCCCACGCGGCCCTAGGGGCCTGGATTGCTACCCTTCCCGGCCTTGCCTCCCCCGCCGCTAGCCACCATGACCTGTGGCCAGGCCCGATTGACCGACTAGGAGCCTCGACATCATGCATCTCCCCCGCCCCTGCCCCGGACTCCCGGGCCTGCTCATAGGCCTGCTCAGCAGCCTCCTGCTGGCCTCCTGCGGCGCGGAGCCGGACCTGGTTGTCTATATATCCCTGGATCAGGTCTTTTCCGCGCCGCTCATCGACGAGTTCGAGGCCGAGACGGGCCTGACGGTCCGGGCCGAGTACGACACCGAGGCCAGCAAGACCGTCGGCCTGGTGAAGCGCATCCAGGAGGAGGCGAAGCGCAATCCGCGCTGCGACGTGTATTGGAACAACGAGATTGCGCAGACGGTGCGGCTCTCGGAGCAGGGCCTGCTGCAGCCCTATGACTCCCCGAGCGCGGCCGATATCCCGGCCAAGTTCCGGGATCCCGAACATCTGTGGACCGGCTTCGCCGCCCGGGCCAGGGTGCTGATCGTCAACACAGAACTGGTGCCCGACTCGAGCTCGATTCGAGGCATGGACGACCTCCTGGACGAGCGCTGGGCCGGCAAGGCCGGCATCGCCCGTCCCCTGACCGGCACGACCCTGACCCACGCCACCGCCCTGTACCAGGTGCTGGGAGAGGAGCGCGCCAGCGCCTGGTTGACCGCGATTGCCAGTGGTCAGCACTCCGACCCACCGCGAGTCAATGTCGTCGGCAGCAACGGCCAGCTGATGAAGCTCGTCGGCACCGGCGAGCTAGCCTGGGGTTGGACCGACACCGACGACTTCCGCGTCGCTCAGCTCAAAGGCTACCCCGTGCGCGCGATCCTGCCCGACCAGGAGGCGCAGCCCGGCGAGACCGAGCCCCTGGGCACGCTGCTGATCCCCAACACGGTTGCGATCCTAAAAGGCGCCCCGCACCCCGACGCCGCCCAGCGCTTCGTCGACTGGGTTCTGTCCCGCGAGGTCGAGCAGCGCCTGGCCGAGGCCCGCTCGGCCCAAATCCCGGTGCGCCCGGACGTGCCTCGCCCGGACCATGTGCGCTCCGACTTTGCCGTTATGGACGTCGACTACGTCGAGCTCGGCCGCCGCATCGCCGAACGCACTGAGACCCTGAAGAACCTCTTCCTCAAGACCGAGTAGCACCGTGAGTCGCCCCCTGCTAATCCTCGCCGCCACCGTATTGCTCCTCGCCGGGCTCCTGCCCATCGGCGTCATGCTGGTGCGCCTCGGGCAGGACCCCAGTGCGCTTGGCTCGGTGACGAGCTCGCGAACGATGGATCTACTGGGCCGGACCTTCCTGCTCGGCGGCAGCGTGGCCGCCATCGCGATGCTCGTCGGAGCGCCGTTCGGCTTCCTTGTCGCGCGCACCGACATGCCAGGGGCGCGGCTGCTGCGGCCGCTCGGTTTCCTACCGCTGCTCATGCCGCCCCTGGTCACCGCGATGACCTGGACGGTGCTCGTGGATCTGCGCGGGGCGCCGATGACGATCGCGCTGCTTTCGCTGTCGACCTTCCCGATCGTAGCCCTGTTCGCCAGCCGCGCCGCCGAACGCATCGATGGGCGCACCGAGGAAGCCGCGCTCCTCGCCGGCGGTCTCCGCGCAGCCGTCCGCGCGGCCATCCCCCAGGTCTTGCCAGCGGCCGCCTGCGGGGCATGCCTAGCCTTCGTGTTCGCGGTCAATGACTGGGGCGTGCCCGACTACGTTTCGTCCGTTGGCCCGAAGTTCAACGTCTACGCGGACGAGGTCTTTGCCACCTGGCAGATCGACGAACAGGACGCGCAGGCGGTGGCGACAGCCCTACCGCTGGTGCTGCTGACCTTGCTCGCCCTGATCCCCGCCCTGATCCTGCGCCGCCGCGGGGCCTTGGCTGCGGGCATCGGCTCGGGCTTTGTGAAGCCCGCCCCCCTGGCCCTTGGGCCCTGGCGCTGGCCCGCGCTGTTGTTTTGCCTGACCCTCCTCGCCCTTGGCGCGGGCGTCCCGATCGGTCGGCTCATCTATGAGGCTGGCGCCGGTGCCCCGGGCGGCCAAAACCCCAGCGGCCAGGTTCCGATCCCCGTCGAGGGCTTCGACACCCAGTGGACCTTCGACCGCATGCGGGCAGCGTTCGCGCGAGCTCTCGAGCTGTGCCGCGACGAGCTGACCGCCAGCACGCTCTATTCCGCTGCCGGGGCCACAATCGCCGCGGCCGTGGGCTTGGTTCTCGGCCACGCCGCCGCCCGCGCGAAGCGCGGCGGCCTGCTGCTCGCCGTCAGCGTCCTGCCGATCGCCGTCCCCGCGATCCTGCTGGGCATCGGCTTTATCGTGGTCTGGAATCGCAGCTGGACCGCCGACTTCTACTCCGGTCCGGGACTCGTGGTCCTCTTGCTGCTCGGCCGCTACCTAGCCTTCCCTATCCTCGTGCTCTCGGGCGCAGCGGCCAGCCTGGACCCCCAGCTGGAGGAATCCGCCCAGCTTGCTGGAGCTTCCCCCACGCGCCGCCTTTTCGGCGTAGTTGCCCCGCCACTTGTGCCGAGCATCTTCGGTGCCTGGACTCTGTTCTTCGTGCTGGCCATGCGCGAGATGGACGCCGCAGTCCTCGTGCCGGCCGCGAATCGCACGGTCATGTTCCGGCTGTTCAACGCGATCCACTTCGGTCGCGACGACTTCGTCGCCGCACTCGCCCTGCTCACCCTCTTCGTCATCATCCTGCCGGGCCTGCTCTGGACCTGCTTCGCCAAGCGCCGCATGGAGGTGCTCCCTTGACCGCTTCTTCACCTGACTCCCCGTCTGCCACGGCATCCGCCCAAGCGACTCCCGGCGTTCGCGTCGATGGCCTGGAAGTGCGTGCCGGCAAGACTCCCCTGCTGGGGCCCATCACGCTCGAGATCCCAGCCGGAAGCCATACACTGATCGTTGGCCGATCCGGCTGCGGCAAGACCACTCTGTTGCGCGCACTCGCAGGATTCGGCGGCGTGTGCGCTGGTCGCATCGAACTGAACGGTGTGCTGGTACAGGACGGCTCAAAGTCCCTAGCCCTCCCCCATGAACGCGGCGTTGGCCTGCTCTTCCAGGGCGGCGCGCTTTGGCCCCATATGAGCGTGGCCCAGACGCTGCGCTTCGTACTCAAGTCCGGTGGCGTCCCGCGCGGCGAGCACGCCTCACGCATCGCTCGGCTGCTCGAACTCGTCGAGCTCACCGGTTACGAAAAGCGGCAGGTCCCGACCCTCTCGGGGGGCGAAGCCCAGCGCATCGGCCTGGCACGCGCCCTGGCTCTCCAGCCCCAGATCCTCGCCCTCGACGAACCCCTCGGCCCCCTCGATGCAGAGCTGCGCCGTGGCCTACTCGAGCGCCTCGATGGGCTGCAGTCCGAGCTTGGTCTCACCCTTCTGCACGTCACCCACGACCCCGACGAAGCCGCCTCGTTCGCCCAGCGACGCATCCGCCTTGCAGACGGAAAGATCACCGCCGACGAGATTCTCGGCTAGCGCCTCAAGCCGCGCAGCTCGGCACGGTGAAGCTAAAGGTGCTTCCCTCGCCGAGCACGCTGGTCGCCGAGATCTTCCCGCCGTGGAGGTTCACCAGCTGCTGACACAGGTGCAGCCCGATGCCCATCCCACCTTTCACGGCCGCGTTGTCGTCCGATTGGTAGAGGCGCTCAAAGATATGGACGAGGTCGTCCGCGGCGATTCCCTCGCCGCTGTCGATGACCGAAACCCGTTGGAATCCCTTGGACTCCTCACGACAGCGGACGACGACGGAGTCGCCGCGCTCGGTGAATTTGAGGGCGTTGCCAATCAGATTCGTGACGACCTGGACGATGCGGCCCCTGTCCACGTTGGACACGCTTGCGCAGCCCTCAAGCTCCAAGCGCAGGTCCACCCCAAGGCGTTCAGCCTCAGGTCCCAGGCCCGCCGCCGCCTGCTTGACCACATCCGCGAGCATGCATGGTTCCCGGACGACCTCGAGTTTGCCCGTGTCGATCCGGCTCACATCAAAGAGGTCATCGATGCAGCGCCGCAGGTGATCACACGAGGAGATGGCGAGCTCCAGGCATTCCTTCTGATCCCCGTTGATCGGTCCTGGGATCCCATCCATCACGATCGAGGTGAACTCCCGGGCCGAGGTCAGCGGTGTCTTTAGTTCGTGCGCGAGGGTGTGATAGAACCTTGAGATCTCCTTGTTCTTGGCCTCCAGCGTCCCAACCGCCTCCTCGAGTTCTTCCTTATAGGCCAGAGCCCGGCAGCTGAGTGCGTGCTTCTCGATCGCGTTCGTCGCCGCCCGGACGAGGCTCCTTTCGGTCAACGCACTCTTGCGTAGGTAGTCCGCAAACCCGCTGTGCAGAGCCGAGACCACTAGATCTTCGTCGCCGCGATCCGTCAGCATGATCGCTGGCACCTGGCATCCCTGGCTGCGCACTTCGTCCAGGAAAGCCAGGCCTGTCGTCACGCCCATCGTGAAGTCCACGAACAAGATATCCAAGTCGCCCCTCGCGAAACGCTTCGAGGCGGCCGGCGGAGCGTTGGAACTCACCACCGTCAATTCGCGGTCGTGAAACGCAGACCGCAGGAGCCTCTCGAGGAGCACGAGGTCTCCCTCTCGGTCGTCGACGATTCCGATCGATAGGTGGCGACTCGCAATGTTCATGGATGTGGCGCTGTTCATTTGGGCAGGGCGAACGGATAGGGACTAGCCAACGAGGCGCAGGGACTCGCCGTTCTCCAGCCGCGCGCCCAGAGCAGGGACGGTGAATTCGAACGCCGCTCCTCCCGCCGAGCTGTCGGACACGCGGAGCTCACCGCCCCAACGCTCGACGGACTCCTTGGTGAGGGCCAGCCCAAGACCATTCCCCTCACGCACTCTGCTCTGGCCGAGGCGCTCGAAGGGCTCGAACAGGCGCGCCCGCTGGCCAAGGGGAATCCCGACACCGTTGTCCTCGACCCGGAAGTAGGCCACTGTGCCCACCATCGATCCCTGAACCGAGACCTCCGGTAAGCACCCTTCCCTAGAGAACTTCATGGCGTTCTCGATCAGGTTTTGGAAGACGATCCCGAGCAGCGTCTCGTCGACCGAGATGATCGGCAGGGGACCGACGTACAGGGTGGCCCCGCACTGCTGGGCCAGATCTCCAAGCCCAGTCCACACCCGGTCTACGACATCCGTGGGGTCCACCGGCACACTGGCGAGCGAAGCTTCCCGGACGTGAGCGAAGTCCAGCAGTCGTTCGATCAGCCGAGAGAGGTCGCCGGCGCTTTCCGAGATGAACGACAGGAATTTCGTGGCCCGGCCGTCGAGTTGCCCCTGGTGGTCTTCGGAGAGAATTTTCGCGAAGGAGCGCATCGTGCGCAGCGGCTGGCGTAGGTCGTGCGATGCCGCCCGCGCGAAGCGCTCCAAAGCCTCGTTGCTCTCCTGAAGACATGCCTCCCTCTCCTTCCACTCCAGCTGCAGCAGGTCGAGGTTTTCAGCGCGCAACGCCCCCTCCCTCGCCGAACGCAGCCCGCTCTTCCGGTTCTCGCACCAGGGTGTGATGATCAACATGTCCAGTGGCCCCACGGAGCATGCGATGGCCTCGATGACCAATTCGGAGCCTTGCTCTCCGTAGGTGATGGGCTCGGACCGCACGGGTTCCCCCGCACCGTCCCAGACACCGAGGGAGCATTCCAAGAAGTCGACCAGCGGATCCTCGATCGCATCTTTTTCGAAGATGACCTGCCCGCCGCGAAGCTTCGCGATCTGGCTGATCCACTGGGGGGGCAGACTGTCACACACGAATGCCTTCGCGCTTAGGCGACGCAAGACGAGGGTGCTCGGTTCCGCCACTACTGGACCCCAGCGCTCGGGGCGAGAAAGGAAGTGGCTAGGTCCAGGAACAGGTCTTCCACGTGGTCCCCTGTTTTGGCGCTAGTCACCACCACGGACTCCTGAGTGTTGAGCTGCGATTTGAGCCCTTCGATGACCTCGTCGTCGACCAAGTCCTGCTTGTTGATGGCGTAGATGATTCGAATGTCGCCTAGGCTCTCGCGCACGGTGTGGGCGAGGCTCTGGGCCACGTCCAAGGAGCGTTCCCGCGTGGCGTCGATGACCACGATGACGGCTGCCGCACCGCGCAGAAACGTCTTCGGGACAACGGTCAGGATATCTTCGCCCGCCAAATCCCAGATGAGCATGCGCACCTGTTGACCGTGGATCTCCTGTTCGCGGCTATCGACCTTGGCCCCAATCGTCGAATGGTAGTCCTCGGAGAAGGTCGAATTCACGAAGCGCTTCATCAGGCTTGTCTTGCCGACAGCAAACGCTCCCAACAGGCAGATCTTCTTCTTGATCATGGTCGTATCGCTCGACGGGGAATCTCAAGCGGGGATGGGGAATGGGGATTCCAGCCGGAGGCCCATGGGGCTGCAGGTGGAGGCTTGGCCCAAACTTGCTTCAAAGCCTCAAAGGCCTCGTTTGGGGGGGAACGGTGGAACTCCGAGCTGCGCACCAAACACGTTCACGGCTGGATGGCGCTAGACCCGTCGCCTTCGGGCAGGGTGGTCTTGGCGAGCGATGCCGCGTGACTGCTTAGGCTGTTTGGACCTCGCCTTCGCGGTGCGAGACCCGCTCGGCAGCCTCCACGAGGATCTTGGAGAAGGCATCCCGATCGAGTTTGGCCTCGGTGAAGGTCGCCACGTGCCCCTCGATCAACCTGGTCAGACGCCTGGAGCTGTCCTGGATCTCTCCAGCCAGGGACTTGGACTGATCGCTGAGCTGCTGCCGCAGTTCACGCTCACCGCTCTCACGGTGGCCGTCCAGCTTGTCCAGACGCTTCTCCATGGCCTTAGCGGACGCAAGAACCTCGCGGCTCGTCTGCGCGACGTCGTTCAGGCGCTCCTGGCTCTCCTGTTCAACGAGTCCGACGACTCGATTGAGCTCGGCGGTGAAGTGCACCTCGAGCTCCCGCAATCGTTCCGTGCAGGCAGCCTGCAGCGCTTCGTTCTTGGCAGCGACGCTGCGCTCGATTTCCTCGAGCCGAGAGTCGATCTCATCGGCCTTGTCACCAAACAGAATTGCACGCACCTGGTGCAGGCGGTCTTCGCGGGGTGCATCCGCGGAAGAGGTCTTGGACTTGGCGCCGGACGGACAATCTCGGTTTTGGGGCATGACAGTCCCTGATCGACCTGCCGCAGCATGCCCTTGAGACCGCTGCTCGGCCGGCCACCCGACTAACCGCATTGTTAGGCGGCCTTCCTGGAAGCGGTCCGAACGGTTCCACTACCGCTGCCCAGGAGGCGTCCTATCCGCAAACGGGTCGCGACCGCTCAGGACCATCCGTTCAGCGCGGTTTCCACCGAATCCAGCAGGTCCATCGGCACGAAGGGCTTTTCAACAAAGTCGTGGGCTCCCACCTCCCGGGCGAGGCGTCGATATTCCGGATCCTTGCTGGCGGTCAGGAAGATGGTCGGGATCAACGGCATGTCCGGGTTGCCCCGCAGCTTGTCGAGCACGTCGAAGCCGCTGCCCGCCGGCATGTTGATGTCCAGGATCATCAGGTCCGGCCGATTCCGCACCGCCATGCTCACACCTGAGATTCCATCGCTGGCGGTCAGGGTCTCGTAGCCGCCTGCGCGCAGACGCATGGCGAGGGCACGCAGGATCTTGGTGTCATCTTCGACGATCAGGATTTTGCTCATGGCTTTCCAACTCAATTCGGGGGGTTCGGGGGGTCAAAGGCCAAGCGAGCCGTCCGGTCGTCATCACGACGCAACTAGGATTGCCCATTGCCTGGCAGCCTCTTCGATCCCCCGCTCCGCCCAACTGGAGGTCGAGACCATCGATCTGGCTGATTTCGGCCCTGGACGCCCAGCCTGAACGAACCGTCACAACGCGAGCTTCCTGGAGGGGCAGCAGTCCACCAGAAGCCATCTTCGCCCCTACCCGCTCCCCCCCGATTCACAATTTGCAGCCTGCGCTAGGATCGGAGACATGATGAAAGCCACGCAACTTCCCGTGCGCGCTGGAACCCTCTTGCTCGGCACCTCGCTCGCAGCCTCGCTCGCCGCCCCGCTTCTCGGCCAGGATTTCGGCCCACGCCAGGAACTGACCGACGCCATCGGCGAGGTCCAGGATGCGGCGGTCGTCGACCTGGACGGCGACGGCAACCTCGACATCCTGCTCGCAAGCACCACCGCGATCTTCCTCTTCCCAGGGGGGCCCGCTGGCGATTTCTTGCCCAAGCAGACCCTGCGGGAGTCCATCTGGACGATCGAGACTGTGACCCACGCAGACCTCGACGGTGACGGTGACTCGGACCTGCTCTACAGCACCAGTGATTTCGACCGCATCATCTGGTCTGAAAACCTGGGCGGCGGTGTCTTCGGGCAAGAGAGGACAATCGAACCCTCCGTGTTCAACGCCACTGGCCTGGGTTCGGCGGACCTGGATGGCGACGGCGATCTCGACGTCTACGCAGCCTCCTCCACGAACGATGAGGTCTTCTGGGTCGAGAACTTGGGCGCACTCGGCTTTGGTCCGCGGAGTATTTTGCCAGACTCCGACGGGATCCCCGCCTGGGTCGATGCCGGAGACGTCGACGGCGATGGGGACATCGACCTGCTCGCTTCCCTATTCGGTGATCAGGTCCTTGCCCTCTGGGAGAACCTAGGTTCAGGCACCTTCGGACCCAAGCAGGAGGTGGCGAGTCCATCGGGCGGCCAGGATTTCGTCCGGCTCGCCGACCTCAACGGAGACGGGAACCTCGATGCATTGGTTCTGCGCAGCGCCGCGTTCGGGGCATCCGGCAGCTGGTACCTGGGCAACGGGACGGGTGGGTTCGGTTCGGAGAACCCTATTTTCCAACCGTTCCCGGGAGTGTCCGAGGCGGAGATCGCAGACATCGACAGCGACGACAAGCCCGACCTGGTCCTCGGCTCCGGGGGCATTGCGCCACTAGCATGGCTGAAGAACTCGATCGTCGGCACCTCCGGGGGCTTTAGCAACCCGATCACAATCTCGGAGCAGGCCACTGGCCTCGGAGGCTTCCCCATCGCCGACGTCGACGGGAATGGCACCCTGGACGTCGTCGCAGCCTCGGCTTCCCAGGACAACCTGACCTGGTACTCCAATACTGGCTTTGGGGGCTTTAACCCCAAGATCGAAATCAGCTCGCAGGCCGCGGGCGCCGTCGAAGCTCTGACCGTCGACTTTGACGGAGACGGAAGGCAGGACGTGGTCTCACTCTCGACGAACGACCGGAAGCTGGCCGTCTACCCTTCCCTCGGCGACGGTTCCTTCGATACCCAGCGGGCACTGTTCACGGTTCCGCCCGGCCAGGTTTGCATGGATGCCGGGGACCTGGACGGCGATGGCGATCCCGACTTTGTCGTTGGCGGCTTGAGCCCAGCAGTCCTCGCCTGGTACCCCAACCTCGGAAACGGCCTGGTAGGCACCCCCAATCCGATTCTCGTTTCGTTCCCGGACGCCGTATCGGTCCAGCTCAACGACATCAACGCGGACGGTCAGCTCGACATCCTCGTCGCCTCGCAGGCAAGCAACACTGTCTTCTGGATTCCGGGTGCTCCGGGGACCGGCTTCGGATCGCCCCAGATCATCGCAAGCGACGCCATGGTGACGACAACGGCCAAGGCGTTCGACATGGACGGGGACGGCGACCTGGATGTGCTCTACACGTCGCAGAGTTCCTCCAATGAGCGCGTCCTATGGCGTGAGAATCTGGGTGGAGGCTCCTTTGGAGCGACGATCCCCATCCCCACTTCGGCTTTCCTTGGCATTGTTCGCGATGTGGAAGCGGTAGACGTGGATGGAGATGGATTGATGGATGTGATCGCGTGCGGCAGTGGAACCCGCTGGTACGAGAACACAGGGAGCAACACCTATGCGAATGGTTCGGTGATCGGTTCAGGGCCCACCCGCGGCATCGATGCGGCCGACGTGGACGGCGACGGCGCCTCCGATGTGCTGGTTGCCAAGAACTCCGAGCTCAACTGGCACCGCCGGACAGGCTTCGGCGGCTGGTCGCTCCCCAAGCTCATCGAGGAAGACCTCGAGGATCCCCGCTCGGCCCGCCTTGCTGACGTGGACGGCGACGGCGATCTCGACGTCCTCTTCGCCGGCGGCGAAGGCAACACCGTGCACTGGTATGAGAACCTGGTGGATCCCAGCATCGGAGTCGCGGACTGCGACCCCGCCGTGCTCAACAGCACGGGACAGCCCGGGACATTGACGGGCACCGGTAGCCCCTTAGTCGCGAGTAACGCGCTGGCCCTGACCGCGAGTCACCTGCCGCCCAACGAATTTGGCCTCTTCCTCGCGAGCCCCGATGCGGGCCTGGTCGCCGGCGCCGGGGGCGGCCAGGGAACCCTGTGCCTGTCCGGCCCGATCGGGCGCTTCCAGGGCCCGGGACAACTCCAGAGCTCCGGACCTAGCGGCGTGCTCAGCATCCCGGTCGACCTCACCCAGATCCCTAGCCCAAGCGGCTTCGCTTCGATCTTGATCGGCGAGCAGTGGCACTTCCAGGTGTGGCACCGCGACCAGAACCCCGGGCCGACCTCCAACTTCACCAACGGCCTGGTGGTCGAATTCGAGTAGTGGGATACGGAGCCGCGTCGGCGTTTGCTGGCGGGCAACAGCCCCGTGCCTGGTAAAACCCGCAGTCGCCTGGGGCCTCCCTCCCCGGGCGACTGCGAGTTTCACCAGGCACAGGGCTGTTCCCCGCCAGCAGACGCCGACGCGGCTCCGTATCCTCTACAATTCGGCCTCTGAGCGCCCCCTGCGCCGCAAGTCCCGCTCTGGGGCGTGACCGCGGGCGGGTTGCTGCCTACATCTGCGCTATGAGAAAACTCCTCGGCATCGTGTTGGTGGGTCTGGCCCTGTGGCTGGGGGCAGCTCTATTGAGCGAGAACCCGCTGCCCGCGGCCCAGGCGGGCACCTTCACCAGCTCCACCCAGTGCCAGGAATGCCACCCCCAGGTTTACGCGGAGTGGTCGGAGAGCCAGCACGCCCAGGCCTGGATCAACGAGGACGTGCGCGCCCAGGCGGGGGAGCTGCCCAGCGGCGACTTCGCCAACAAGGACTGCGTCGCCTGCCACTCGCCGCGGCCGATCTTCGGAACAGGGCTCGGCAAGCGCGTGCTGCCCCGCTCGTCGCGCCGCTCGGAGGGCGTCGACTGTCTGGCCTGCCACCAGATTCCCGCCGACCAGGGCGGCGGCATGGCCGGCACGCTTTCGAACAAGAGCGCCGCCTGCAACCCGCAGCCGCGCCTCGAGCTCCAGCGCGTCGAGTACTGCGGCGTTTGCCACAACCAGCACAAGACCGTCGACCAGTTCGTGGGTTCCCCCGCGGACGAGCGGGGCGAGGACTGCCTGTCCTGCCATATGCCCTTCCGCCAGGGCGACCCCAACCTGGGCCGCATCCACAGCATGCATGGCGGGCACTCCCTCGACCTGGTCAAGACCGCCGTCGCCCTGCGCGCCGAGCGCAGCGGGAACAACACCGTGCGCGTGGAGGTCGAGAACGTCTTCGGTGGGCACTCCTTCCCCACCGACGAGCGCAGCCGCGCCGCCGATGTGTTCTGGCGTCCCGCCCCCACTGGGGCCGACGGGCCGCTGCTGGATGCCAAGGGCGGCAACGGTTGGCGGCACCTCGACCGCATGCGCTCCCCCTATCGCAACGAGACCGACATTCCCGACACGCTGCTGCTGAGGGACGAAACGCGCATCTTGACCATCGACAACCCCGACGCTGCAGGCCCGGTCCAGGTCGCGCTCTACTACAAGCTCGCGCCTTACTACCGGGACCCTGAAACCGGCGAGGCGCTCGCCACCGAGACCGTCGATACCCCCGACATGGATGCGAACCTGGTCCACCAGGTCAGCGTCGAATAGCTATGGCCAAGCCTGCCCGGCGGATGCTCCTGCCCGCCCTGCTGGCCCTAGCCAGCTGCGCCAAGGCCCCGGAGCCCGCCACCCTCGCTCCCTTCGAGCTCGGTCCCGTGCTGCAGAGCAACCTGGCCGCCCTGGAACCGGCCCTGGAGCTGGACCCACTACCGGAGCCCGCCAAGGCATCAGACGTTCGCGGCCTCGCCACGACGCGCGCGACCGGAAGCGGCGCCTACCGCGACTTCCCCCTTGAGGATGTGAAGCAGCTCGGCGCCAAGGCCATCGCCCCCCTGGGCGCGCTGATGCTCGACGCGAGCGCCTCTGGCGGCGAGCGCACCGTTGCGGCCGAGCTGCTCGCCCGCCTCGATCACCCCGCCGCCCGCGAGCGCCTGCTCGCAGGGGCCATGCATGGCCTGGAACCCTGGATGCGCAGCTGGTCGGCGTACTACCTGGCCCAGAACACGCCAGATCACCACCTGCCCGATCTCGTGCTGCGCTTCAAGTACGAGAAGGACCCGACCGCCTACTGCTGGATTGCGATCGCGCTGGCGCGACTCGACAACTTTACCGGCGTACCCGGGCTGATCGATCTCGCCTCCAGAGTCGGCGATCCCAACCAGGCCGAAGCCGAGAAAGCGCTCCTCGCCCTGGAGGAACGGCTCGGCAAGACGCCGGATGAGATCGTTCAGCTCTGGCACTCCCACCGCGCCACCGAGCTCCCCCAGCGGCAGCCCTCCGACAAGCTGCGTGCACGCATTTGGCAAACGGTATCGAAGTTGACCGGCGAGCATTTCCAGCTGCGCGGTGTCGACGACGCCCGCTTCGCGCTCACCGGCCTTGGAGCCTGGGCCGCCGCCGAACTCGCTCCCGCCCTCGGCGACGAGGACGTGTACGTGCGCCTGCACACCGCCCAGGTGCTCGAACGCATGGGCCCACGGGCGATCCTCGCCGGGCCCGATCTCCAGCGCGCGCTGGCCGAGCCCCAGCTCGCCCCAGCGGCCGCGGAAGCGCTCGGACGCGTCGGCGTTCCTGGCGCCGAGCCCCTGCTCCGCGAACGCCTCGGTCCGGCCTTCGACTACGAGCTCCGCGTCGCCTCCGCCCGCGCCCTCGGGCGCCTGGGCCTGCCGGCCTCCGGGCCCGCCCTCGCCGAGCTCTTTGCCGCCACCGCGGACCCCGCGCTGCAGGACCTGCGCCTCGCCACGTCCACCGCCCTCGTGCTCCTGGACGACGGCGACCGCGCGGCCCCCTACCTCCACGGGGTGCTGTCCGCCGGAGGCCCGCCGTCCGCCGCCGCCGCCACCGCCCTGGAGACTTGGCTCGTGCGCGGCAAGGACCAGGGTCGAGCGGGCTTCAGCACAGCACTCGCGGCCTGGCGCCAACACGACCCGCCCCCGGGCACGATCCCGGACAGCGAGAAGGCCGCACGACGTCGCGCCGCCCGCGCCGAAGAGATCGCCGAACACGTGGGCGACCTCGCGCCCGCGCCTTAGGGAACGCTCCCCAAGTAGGCCTCTGCGAAAGCGCGCCCCATCTCGAGCGCTCCCAGGGTGCCCAGGGTAGCGGCCGGCTTCGTGGGTGTCAGCCCATCTGCAGGCACCAGCCAAAGGCGCATGTCCGATTCCGCCAGCTCCCGGATCTGTGCGTGCAATTCGCTGAGGTTCTCCGCCCCCCAAAGCAGATTGCCGCGCAGCTCGCCGACGAACCATCGAAGCTGCGGGGCGCCGAGGTCCTTGCGCAAAGCAGCGACGACCCGGGCAAGCCGCTCTCCGTAGCCCCGGCGGTGGGGTCCCCACCAAGCGTCGTGCTCGGCGGGCAGCCACAGCACCCCCTCCAGCGAGGGCTGGAGCCCGACCTCCTCGAGGCTTGCGAGCCCGGCGCGCAGCAAGCCCAGGGCCCGCTGGTACTGGGGCCGATTGGAGGCCGGATGCCCCTCTACCCAATCGACGAGGAAGGCTGCGCCGTCGGCAATCTTCAGGATCGCGACCAACTCGTCTGAGTCCTGCGCCAGAGCATGCCCGAAGGAAAGCTCGGGCCCGAAGATTCCCAGTTCGTCCACCGGGCCGAGCGATGTCCAGTCCGCCGACACCTGCGCGCCACCGCCGAGGTGATAGGAATAGAGCACGTTCGGCTGGGGTCCCGCGAGTCCCCAGAACGCCTCGTGATCGTTGATGCGGTTCACGTAGGCCCCCTCGCCCTGGACGCTCCGCTGCCCGGTCATGAGAAAGACCCGGACCCGTGTGCCGCGCTTGGCGCGGTACCAAGACTTCAGCGGCGCGGAAGTGCTCACCCCTTCCGCCCCGGTCGACCGCAGGTAGGCCCTGGCGTGCGCCTCGCCCAGCTGCAGCGTGCCCTCGGTCCCAAAGTGGTAGTGGGGCCCGCTCGGCGTCGCGCGAAAGGACAGATGACTGCTGGGCACGAAGGTCACGCTGGGATCGGCACGGATCACGGCCAGCTGCTGCCGGCGCAGCTCCCCCATGTTCGGCGCATAGTCCAGGCCCCAAATGCACTTGAAGCTGGTCTCCCCCACGAACCAAGGCAGCCGGGGCGCATCCAGGTCCTCGCGCAGGCGCGCGATCAACGCCCCTAGCCGCTCCCCATACCGGGCGACCGACTCAGAGTTCAACATGTCGTTCTCCCCCTGCTGCCAGACGACCGCCTCCAGCTTCCAAGCGACGCCACGCCCATCGAGTTCCGCCAGGGCGCGCTGCACCAGATCCAGCGTTCGCGCGTACATGCCCTGCCCCTCGGCGTTGCCCGGGTCCCAGTCCACCGCCAGGTCCGTGCCCCCGCTCGTGGATTTGATGACGGCGATGGGCCCGCCAGCCTCGCGCTTGACCCGCCGAGCAAAGGTGAGCTCCGGCCCGAAGATGGGCCGCTCGAGCGCCGGCTGCATGTCGATCCAGCCGCCCGAGTTGGAGCCATTCGGTCCCCCAATCTCGTACCAGTAGCGGACCTCGGAATCGGGCTCTCCAGCTCCCTCGAAACCCGGCACGCCATCGATCTCGCCCTTGCGCGTATCCGCCCCCTCCGCATTGGACTGGCCGGCAACCAGAAAGACCCGGGTGACCTCCTCTGGATCCTGCTGCGGGGATCCCGCCGCGGCTGCTGCCCAGCCCAGGGCCAGCAGATGGGCTAGAAGAGTGATCCGCAGGGCGCTCAGGAGGATGTGCATGCCTGACAGGCTACCGAAGGGCTTCGGCCACCGGAGCTTGCATGCCGCGATGGCCCGAGGACAGCGGCTGTGCTCCCCGCCTGTTGGACAGCGCCCCGATGCCAGTCTCGAGGTACAGCGTGAGTCCAGCTCCCCAGTGGCCTAGGCTAGCGCTCCTGTGCCCAACCGCCCCACCTGCTACGCCTGCCGGCGCCCCCAGGACCACTGCCTCTGCGAGGCCGTGGCCAAGGTCTCGAACCGCACCCCTGTGTGGATCGTGCAGCATCCCCGCGAGCGGACGCATCCCTTCAACACCGCTCGGCTCGCGGGTCGCTGCCTCGAACGCGTGGAAGTGCTGGTTCAGGCCCCAGGTCGCGCTGTCGAGGCGGATCTCGCTCGGTCGCTTGCGGGGGCCGGACTGCTCTACCCCGGCCCCGACGCCCTCGACCTCGCGACCGCCAGCGCAGATCAGATGCCGGACAAGTTGGTCGTCCTTGACGGCACCTGGCGCCACGCCCGCAGCCTGTTGCGCGAGAGCCCGGCGCTGCAGGCGCTTCCCCGCTTCACCCTACCCGCCGGTCTGAAGAGCGGCTTTCAGATCCGCAAGCAGCCCGAGGACTTCTGCCTCTCCACCCTCGAGGCCATCCATCACGCACTGCGCTGGATAGAACCAGACGCACCTGGCCTCGACAGCATGCTGCGCCCCTTTGAGGCGATGCAGTCCCGCCAGTTGGCCGCCATGGGCACGCGTACACCACGCAGCAAGTCAAAGATCTCCATGCGGCCCGATCGGCGCTTCCCCGCCGCCCTGCTGCCTGGTTCGCCATCCCTCGTCGTCGCCTATGCCGAGTCCACCACGGTTGGCCCCGAGCGGCGGCCGCGGCAGCTACTCGCCCTCGCCGCGGAACGCCCCTCGACCGGTGAGCGCACCACCGCCGTCCTGGAGCCCCGCGCCGCCAACCACAGGCACCTCGACTACCTGCGGTTGAGCCCCGAGGACCTGCGGCAAGCCCTGGCGCCGGATGACTTCCTTGCCCAATGGCGCGCCTTCCTGCGCCCCGGCGACGTGGTCGCCGCCTGGAGCAAGAACTCCCTCGACCTGCTGCCCGAGCTCGACGGGCTGCCCCACGGCCGCCTGCTGCTCAAGGGCGTCTACCTCAACCTGAGACGGCAGCGCGGATCGCTCGAAGAGATCCTTGGGGCCGAAGATCTGATGACCCCCGCCGCGCTCGCGGAGGGCAAGGCGAGCCACAATCGCCCTGCCGAGCGGCTGAACCACGCCCTGTGTCTTGTGGAAATGCTGACAGAGTGGGCCCAAGGTGCCCAGGCAGCCCACGAACTGCGCCCCTAGGGTGGCTCGGACCAGCTAAGAAATGGCAGATAGTCTGTAGCGAATTGCCGCTCGGGAGCTCCTTAGGAGTAGCTGCGATATTCCCGATCGCAGACCTGCCTGACGATCTGCTTCCGATTCTCCGGCCTGTCGACCGGCCTGCCCCCATGAATCTTCGCCACTGGCTCGAAGAACGACGCTACGCCGCCGTTTGGAGAGATTCTGAACGAAGCCGCGCAACCCTCCTCAGCTTCTCCCGCACCGAAAGGGACGGAGGCCGGGACCTCGAGGCGGCCGCGGAAAAAATGCAGGACCCCGAAGCCCTCGGGCACCTCATCCGCCATGCGAACGACGAGGCACGTCACGCGGATCTTTTCCACCAACGCTGGGTAGAGCTGCAGGGCGCGGGCTTGCCCGCTGGCTGCGCAGCCCCCTCGCGCTCCAGCAAGGCAAGCAACCCACCGAGCGCCAAGCCCGGCAGCGACGGTGTCAACGCCCACGGTTTTTTCCCCGCCAGCCTGTTCGATGAGATGGGCGAGGTCGGCTTTCTCACGATGCTGCATGTGGCTGAGAAGCGGGCTGCGCACCTCTTTGCGCGCCATCACCGGGCCGCGACCAAAGCCGGGGACCCGCAAACCGCGCAGATTTTCGAGTCGATCCTGCGGGACGAAAAGTACCACGTCGCCTGGACCGGCAAGGTGCTCGAACGGTGGCGCGGAGAAGGCCGCGGCGCGGAGGTGTCTCGCGGCCTAGCGCAGGCTGGACGCGGGCGCATGATCGGCTCTTGGCGCAGGCTGGGCCTGCGCTCCGCCGCGGGCTTCACGCGCATGTTGTTGATGCTTCTCTACTGGACCCTGCTCGCCCCCTTCGGGTGGATCGCCTCGCGCCGGGTTCGCCCAGCTTCGGGCTGGGTCCAAACCCAGGGCCCCGAACGCGCAGGCCAGTACTAGCCCGCGGGCCCATGAAGATCCTCGGTATCTCTGCCTACCACCAGGACTCCAGTGCGGCCCTGCTGGTCGATGGGATCCCGGTGGCCGCCGTGCAGGAAGGCCTTCACACCAAGATCCCCCTGGACCCCGCGCTGCCCTTGCGCGCGGCGCAGGAATGCCTGGGTCGCGCGCGGGTGCCCGCCTGCGACCTCGATGCCATTGTCTTCTACGAGCGGCCCCTACGCCGCTTCGAACGCACCCTGGCCTATTCCCTGCGACAGTTTCCCTCCGGCGGTCGCGCCTTCGCACACGAGGTGTCCCAGTGGCTGGGCGAACGCCTCTGGACCAAGGGCCGCCTCGTCGACGAGTTCGACGTGGACCCGGGGCGTGTGCACTTCGTCGATCATCTCGACTCCCACGCCGCCTGCGCGTTTTATCAATCTCCCTTCGAGCAAGCGGCCGTACTTGTGGTGGACGACGCCGGCGAGTGGGCCACCGCCGGGATCTACCGCGCCTCTGGCTCCGGGATCGAGCGTCTCCAGGAGCTGCACCTACCCCACTCCCTCGGCCTAGTCTCGTCGGCCATGACCAAGTTCCTCGGCTTCGAGCCCGGCCGGGACGACGGGTTTCTAGAGGCCCTGGCCACCCGCGGAACCCCGCGCTATCGGGACCAGCTGATGGAGGTCATCGGGACAGCGGCCGACGGTAGCCCCTGGATCGACCCGAGCTTCTTCCAGCTCGGCACCAAACAGCAAGAGCCCTGGAAGCCAGCGTTGGAGGAGCTCATCGGCCCTGCCAGGGCGCCTGGCGACCCGCTCTGCATCACGGGCGGCGATACGCGCCACGCTGACCTCTCCGCCAGCCTGCAAGCTGTCCTGGAGCTACGGCTCAGCGACCTGGCACGCGGCGCCTGCGAGGCCGCCGGAGAGCCCGACCTGTGCTTTGGGGGAATGCTGGCGGGCAACCGCGGCGTCTGTCGCGCGCTGCTGGCAAGCGGCCCCGGCCGCCTTTTCGTCCCGCCCGAACCGGGAGACGCCGGGGCGGCCCTGGGCGCAGCCTGGAAGGTCCACCAGCGACTCGACGACCGTCGCCCCCCCGCTGGCTCCCCGCGACGCTTCCTCGGCGCTCCGCTCGTCCCCGGGGGCGCAGGCCATCCGCCGGAACACCCGCCTTCCGGGCTAGAGCTCGTCCCGAGCTTGTTGGAAGGCCAGCCGGTGGGATGGGCCCGGGGTCCGCTCGAGTTCGCGAGCACCTGCTTGCGCAGCCGACTGGCTCTGATCGACCCAAGGGTCAGCGACGCACCCACCATCCTCATGCGCGCCCTGCAGCGCAGCGCGACTACGGAACTCTGCCGGCTCGTCTTGCCCTCCGAGTCGCTGGAACGCTACGTGCAACTGCCGCAACACGGACTGCCCCTCGCCCGCCAGGGCCAGTTGCGACTCCAGGCCACTGACGCCCTGAAGGACGCTCACCCCGAACTGCTTCCCCCCGACGGCATGCTCTGGGTACAAGCCGTCGAGCAGGCCGGCGACCCCGCGCTGCATCAGCTGCTCCTGGCGGTCGCCGCCCGGGGCGCAGCCCCGAGCGTCCCAGGGCTGCTCGCCTGCGACCTGCATCTCCAGGGCGGCGTGCTCCCGCGCGGAGCTGCCGAAAACATGGATCTGTTTGCGCGCAGCGGTCTGGGCGCACTGCTTCTCGAAGACAGGCTGCTTCCGAGCCAAGGGGCGCAGGCCTCATGATCGCAGCCGCTACCGACTGGTGCCCGCGCTGCTTCCGCGACATGCCTAGGGACAGCGTCGACTGCCCCGCCTGCGGCCTGGCCTTCCGCCGCGTCGGAGGAGTTCTCGACGTCCTCGGGGCGCAGCCCAGGGAATCCAAGGCCGCCGAGGTCGAGAGCTTCTACACCGCTGCCCCCTTCCCGGGCTACGCGCCGAGCGACGACGCCGTGTCGCTCTTGGAGCGTTCCCGTCGCTCGTCGTTCCTGTGCTCCCTCGACGAAGCGGTCCCCACGGACGGCCGCTTTCTCTCCGTGGGCTGCGGCACCGCCCAGGTCCCCGCATTCCTGGCTTTGTCCGGCCCCAAGCGTCGGGTCGTCGGCATCGACGGATGCTCTGCATCGCTCCAGGTCGCCGATCGTTTCGCCGCGAGCATCGCGCTTGAGAACCTGTGCCTGGTGCGCGGAGACCTATTCGATCTGCCGGTCGAAGCCGCCAGTTTCGACTTGGTGAGCTGCCGGGGCGTCGTGCACCACACGCCTGACCCCTATGGCGCGATCGATCGTGTGGCCCGCTGCGTCGCGCCCGGCGGCACTTTGATCCTCGGCTTCTACGAAACGTTGGCCCGCGGCTGGCACCGGACCCGAAGGCGTCTCGCAAACCTCCGCGGCCAGGTCCCCATCGCAGCCCTGGATCCGATCTTGCGCCGACGCGACCTAGGCGCGGAGAAGAAGCGCATCTGGATCGAGGATCAGTACCGGCATCCCCTCGAACACATCTTGCCCCTGCCGCGCGTGCTGGATTTCCTCGAACGACAGGGCTTTGACTACGTGCGCACCGTTCCGCCCAGCCCCCAGGCCGGACTCTTGGACTCCACCCCTCGCCCCAGCTCGCTCGCCCTCCTGCGGCGCCGCTTGGGCTGGATGGTGGGAGGCCTCACGGACCCGGATGCTGGGCTCGTCATTCTCGTCGTGCGCCGGCGCCAGGAACGGGACGCTGGCCCCCTCCCCAAGGAGACCCCATGAGACTCGTACGCAAGGCCCGCCTGGGCTTCCAGACCACCCGAGAGCTGCTCGTCTCGATTTGGCATGGCCCCCACTGGTGGCTGGTGCCGGTGGTGCTGCTCCTCCTGCCTGCCGCCCTCCTGCTCATCTTCCTCAACGCCGTTCCGCTCGTCGCCCCCTTCGTCTACACCGTCTTTTAGCGCCCCAGCAACGGCCGGAACCAGTCGAACACGGCCTTCGCGAATGCGCGGTGGGCCTCCCCGTTGCCGTGGTAGTCCTGCGCGCTGATCCGCAAGCTAGCGCCGCCCGCCGCGATCAGGGCCGCCGTCGTGTCCAGGCACTCGATCCCCTCCGACTCGCAAAACGCCGCCACCGTGGTGAAGGCCTTATCGCTGCGCAGTCCGTCTCCCTCTTCCACGAGGTAGGGGTAGAGGGCCACGTAGAATGCGATCCCGTCCCTGCGGCAGCGGTCCCGCAGGCGACGCAGGGCCGCCCGCACCTCCTGCCAGCCGGGGGAATCCGGCGAATGCAGGACGGTCCGCACGTCCGCGTAGTGCCGCAGCGAGCGCCGGCGAAAGATGCCGTCCAGCACGAGATCGAGGGTCTGCCAGCGACGCCGCAGCCATCCGATCCCGCCTCCGCGGCGCGGGTGTGACCACTCCACGAGAAGGTCCTGATGGGAGTCGCCGCCCCCCGCTCCGCGTACCACGGTGTCATTCATGAAGTACTGCAGCACGACGACGTCCGGCTTGAGTGCAGCGACCCGCCGCTCGTACCAGATCACTTCCTGCAGCGTGTTGTAGGCGTTGACGCCAGCGTTGATGACTTCGACTGCTTCCCCGCTATCTCGCCAGAGATCACGCAAATGAGCAGGCCAGGTCTCCCCATCCGCGACCCCGTAGCCGAAGGTGTGGCTGTCGCCTACACATGCGATGCGCAGAGTGTCCGACTTGGCCGGTAGCACGGGACCGCGCATGGCCTGCTTGTTGGTTCGCATCACGACCCGACGGGGCTCTGCACCCACGGCGTCGCGGTACTCGATGACCGCCCGGCCTCCCGGTTTGTTCTCGTAGACGAGCTCTGGACGCTTGGGGACGCGCCGGGTCACCGAACCGACTTGCTGCGGGAAGGGTGCAGGCCGCAAGCCTGCGACACGGATTCCCAGCTCAACCAGCAGCAGCCCTGCCGGCAACGAACCGATCGTTACCCAACGTCGAACGCGACGATTCAAGGGCGCTGCCCTTCCTGGACTCCTGCTCGAAAGGCGAGCTCGTAGCGCTCCGGTACGCGCTTGACTTCGATTTTTAGGATCGCATAGTCGGAAGGCAACCCGCGCTCCATAATCTGCCTGCAGCTGCGGCCATAGCCACTCCACAGGCTGGGCTTCAGCACCTCGGGAAGGGCGGCCGCAATGCGTTGCGTGCGCCTCAGGTTTGCGCCGGCACGGCGCACCGTCGGGAACTCGAACTCCATCGCCAGACCCCGAACGACCTGGTCGCGCAGCCCCCCGGGATGGGCGCTGAGTTCCTCCATCGCGGCCTTGAACTTGGCCGTAGGCGCCCCCCCCAGAGGGACCCACTCGCGCAGGCTTGCCCCGATTCCCCGTGCGATGGCGGGACGTTCCGCTTCCCCATAGGGGCTCAGGATCTGGCTGAGCGTCGCCACCATCTCCCCAGGCGGGGTGCCGGACAATTTGATGAGCCCAAGATGGTGGCCGACCCCAAAGTACGCTTCCTCGTGCGTTTCGGCGGGCAGCTGCTCGACCCGCTGCTTGACCAAGTCGGGGCGATCGAACGCGTCGCGCAACATCGCGCCCGCCACGTAGGGAACGTGGTGTCCACGGTAGACGCGCATGTGCTCAAGGTTCCAGCGCTCTGGAACAATGTGCCCTAGAC
>CAYWNK010000080.1:0-22030 GCA_964459495.1 uncultured Planctomycetaceae bacterium | reverse complement strand
CTTCGGGGGAGGGCGGGGTCGGCACTTTTTTCCTAGTGGGGAAGACGGGTGACAGGGCGATTTCGTCCCGAATCCTAAGGAGGCCGTAATGCTGGCCCCCGTCTCCATCCGAAGGTTAGTCCGGGTAGCACTCTAACCCGCCCAATGTTCTTCCGCCGAAACAAGAAGCCCGTCGAGCCTAGAGCGGTGTCCGCCGATGATCGGCGTGAGGCCATTCGAAAGGAGCCTGCTGATCGCTCCGAACTCGAGGTGAGCCTAGAGCCCTGGATCTCAGAGGGCCACGCCGGCGAGGTGGACGAGTGCCTGGTGCTCCAGCTCGAGCCTCCCCTGGATCACGCGGTGCGGGGGCGCCTCGTGGATCTCTGTATCCAGGGTGCGTCTGTGCGGGTCACGCGCCGCGAGATTTCAGGCCTCGAAGAAAACCACACCATCGGGCTGCGCATCAAGCACCCCACCGAGGGCTGGGAAGTGGTGACGCCCGCCATGGTGCGACTGATCGCGCGCAGCGAGAGCAACGCGGCCCGCGTGGGCCTGGAATTCGTCAATCCTGGCCAGCTCTACAGCCAGCTGCAGGACGAGCTGGGGCGCTACTTCAACCGCCGCACGGCCCTCCGGGTAAGGCCCCAGGGCGAACAGCCGGAGCTGCGCATCAAGGTGAAAGGAACGCGCATCGCCGCCCAGGTCTTCGACGTGTCCGTGGTTGGTGTGGGCTGCTGGGTCGACACCGTTCTGGCGGCTGGTTTGACCCAGGGCAGTGAGGTCAGCTTCACGCTCTCCCTTCCCGGCTACGAGCCGTCGATCGAGGGCAAGGCCTTCGTCGCCCGGCTCGTGCCCCAGGGGCGCGTCAACTTCGTCGGGCTCCAGTTCCTGGTCCGCGGCGGCTCGGATCAGGTGGGCGCTGCCTCCCAGGTCACCAGCTTCGTGAACGACTACCTGGATGAGAGTCTGCGCTGGAGCGCGTAAGGCGCTACAGAGGCGGGAAGAATCCACCACATTCAGAACGCAAGCAGGGGCTGGCCGCGTCGCGGCCAGCCCCTGCTTGCGTTGGGGAAGCGGTGGATTTCTCGCCGCCTCGGTGCCGCCCTACGCGAGCGCTGCTGTGGTCCGCCGCGCGACCTCGGCGGTGAACTCGGTGGTCGATAGGTCGCCGCCGATATCGCGGGTTTTCGCTCCGTCGGCGATCGCGCCCAGGAGGCTCGAGCGTAGGGACTCGCACGCGGCAGGCTCGCCAAGGTGGCGCAGCATGTTCGCCAGCGCCAGCAGGGCCGCCGTCGGGTTGGCCAGGTTTTGGCCGGCGATGTCGGGCGCGGTGCCGCCGGAGGGGTCGAACATCGCGGTCTTCACTCGGCCCTGGGTGTCGAAGGAATAGGACGCGCTGTCCCCGAGGCCCACCGATCCGATCAGTCCACAGGCGGAGTCCGAGAGGAAGTCGCCGTACTCGTTGGGGCACACGATCACGCCGTAGCGTTCGGGGTTCATGATAATCCCCGCCAGCAGTGCGTCGAAGAGTTCACGCCGGTACGGCGTCGCCGGGTAGTCGCTGGCGATCTGTCCGACGGCCTCTTCGAAGAGACCGTCGGTGGCCTTCTGGATGGTGTACTTGCTGGTCGAGCACACGCTGGTGCCGCGCAGCTGGGCTAGCTTGAAAGCGAAGCGTCCGGCGTGCATGGACGGGTGGCGTTCAATCACCCGGAGGGAGACCGCAGTGTCGGGTCCGATGCGGCGGCCGGGGTCCTCATAGGTGCCGCCGGTCGCGATGCGGATGACATCGATATCGATCGTCTTTGTGAAGTTCGTTTTGATCCCTGGCAGGGTGCAGACCGGGCGATGGATCACCGAGAACTCCAACCGTGAGCGCAGCACCCGGTTCGGGCTCTCCTCGGTGGTCGCCGTCGGGTACTTCAGGGCCGTGCCCACGTCCAGGCAGGCGGCCACGGCCTTGTCAAAGACAGCCTTGCCGCCCGCGCGACGGTTTTCGTCGGAAAGGTCGACCGGCTGGAAGTCCAGATCGAAGGGCAGCGCGTCCGCGATGTCATGAACGCTGTTCGACAGCTCGACGGAGATGCCGTCTCCGAGCAATTCAACGACGGGATAGGTGGTCACGGTAGAGCTGTCCTGTTGTTTCGGGCCGTCAGGCCAGGCGATGAAAGGGCTAGAATAAGCTCTGGCCCGGCTTTCGAAGGCAAAGAGCATAGCGGCCGGCACCTATGCACGCACCCTTTCCAAGACCCCTCGCCCGAAGCCGGTCCGCCATGGCCCTGGGACTCCTCTGGCCGCTGGTCCTGGGAGCGGGTTACATGTCCTGCAAACCAGGCGGGGATCGCGGGTCAAAGGTCGGCCCGGGTGCACCCCAGGGGGGCGCAGCCGTAGGCTTGGATGCTCCCACGGATTCCCAAGCGGCAGCTGTTGGCTCGGCTGCATTTGCGGGCGATGGGGGGGGCGCCGATCTGGACGAGCGTTCGGTCGTGCGGCTCGAACTCCTGCGCTCCCCTGACTTCCAGGCCGTGCGAGGCGCGAACCCTGGGACTCCCTTGGCCTGGTGGCGAAGTTCCGCGGGCCACGGCTTGAGCGAGCCCGGGGGCGGGATTCGCACGGCAGAAAAGGACTGGGCCGAACAGCCCGTCGCGTTTCCGGTCGAGCACGCGAGCGGGCTCGAACTGTCCCTGGTCGTGATCGGCGAGGCGCGGCTGAGGCTGCGCGATGGCCGCGGGCGCGAGGGGACGAGGGAATTCGGGACAGCTGGGGAAGAGACCAGTCTGGTCCTGGACCACGGGGACTTGGCTGAGCTGCTCGGCGGCGATCCGGTGCCGCGATTGGTCGTGCGGCTGGAGGGGCGCGGCGAGCAGGGAGCGCTATGGCGCAAGGTGAGCTGCGCGCTGCCCATTCCGGCGCCGAGCCCGCGCGAGCTTCGCCAAGAGCTTGTGAAGGAGGTGGAGTGGGTGATCGGCCTCTACCGCGAGCAAGGAGCCGACGAGCGCGGGCCTGAGCGCACGGCCTTCGTCGCCAACTACTTCGATGTGTTGACCGGCCTTCGGCTGTATCCGCTGCCGGGGCGACATTCCTCGGTCGCCGACCTCTACCTGGACGCCGCGCGCTGCGGGGTGCCGGGCGCCGCGGAAGCGAACTTGGCCATGGTGGGCGACCTGCTGCGCCTGGGCTTCAGTCCGGACACCGGATTGCCCTGGATGCTCGACTGCGACACGGACAAGCCGCGCGCCAACACGCCCCTGGAACCCCACAAGACGCTCGAGTTCCTCGTCGACCTAGCCGAGCACGGCGCTCCCGGACTCAGCGAAGAGCAGCGCATCCAGGCCCACGGCGCCGCACGCCGGCTTGCCGCGACCTGCCTGGCGAATGGCACTCTGCCGGACGGTCAGCTCGCGGCCAAGTACGTGCCCGGCACGGGACAGCCCTCGGTCTCCTACCCGGCCCTCAGGCGGCTGGACATGCCGGCTCAGATCGCGTCGATCGCGCGCTTCGACGGGCACCCGGAGCCGCCCATCGCGGTCATCGACGCCGTTGCGCACCTGCTGTACACGCACATCTGGGTGGGGGACTGGGACGAAATCGACCCGGGTTTCGACGACAACTTCGGCCACTACGGCGGGCGCGGGGTCGTGCTGTGGAACGCGTACCCCAATGTCGCCATGTTCCGTGAGCTCGCCATGGGGGGCTGGGACTACTACGCCCACAGGTGGCGCGACACGCTGCGCTTTGGTGGCAACGTCGCGGCTGATCAGGTGCGCTGCTGGCGCATCTTCTCTGAGGCCTCACGCCTGGATGGCAAGATCACTGAGCCCCTGGCCATGCTGTTGCGCGATGCGCTCATCATGCATTGGAAGGGGCAGCAGTACGACGGAGGGGCCTGGGGCGATGTGACGGTCAAGCGCTTTGACCCCAAGGGCAACCTGCAGGTGGGCGACATCAAGGGCCTACCGCAGAACATGCTCACCGGCATGTCAGTGCTCTACGATCGGCGCTTCGCCGAAGCAGCCGAGGGCATGGGGCTCGCCGAGCAGCGCGCGCGCATCGACGCGGTGCTGGACAGCACGCGCGAGCACTACCGCAGACCCTTTGGGTACCTGTCTACGCGCACGGAGGTGGCCGGCGATAACCCCTGTGGGGGCGAGCTTGGACTCGCTGCGGGGCTGGTTGAGATCTTGATCGCGATGGACCGTGCCCACCCCGGGCTCGCGCCCAAGTGATGCAGCAACCTGTCCTACAGAACGCGCGCATCACCGGGGAGCGGGTGGTGCTCGCGCCCGCTTCCGCGGAGGCGGGCTTGGCCGTCTATCCGGATCTGGCACGGTCGGGCGAGATCTTCGAGTGGCTGCATTGGGATGGGCCGCTGTGCGCGGAGGACATGGCTGCGCGCTGGAGCGACTGGCGCACGCGTGAGGATCTTGGCCAGGGGGTGGACTACGTATTTTGTCTGCAGCGGCCGGGCGATGAACGGCCCATCGGCGGCTTGAACCTGCGCTTCCGCGGGCATCTGTTCTGCGGGGATCTGGGCTACTGGCTGCTGCCGGAGTTCCACGGCCAGGGAATCGGCGCCGAGGCGGTTCGGCTGGCGGCTTGGCTGACCTTTGAGCACCTGGCGGGGCAGCTGCTGATCGCGGAGATCTTCGAGGGGAACGAGCCGTCCCGGCGGCTGCTGGAGCGGCAGGGCTTTCGCCGCTCGGAGGAGGCGGACGTGAGCGCGCGGGAGATTGCGAGTCGCTGCGCTGGAGGGGAACGGAAGGTGTGGACGTATACGCTCGGGCGCAGGACCTGGGCGCGGGGGGATGGTGTGGCGCCGGTGGGGGCGGACCTTGCCGTTGTGGAGTGAACGGTTTCTGACCGATTCCTGTGTCCGTGCAGGGTTTGTCCAGTCCTAGGCGGCGTGGCCACGGGCAATGGGCCCGTC
This sequence comes from uncultured Planctomycetaceae bacterium, assembly GCA_964459495.1. Lineage (GTDB taxonomy): Bacteria > Planctomycetota > UBA1135 > UBA1135 > CAYWNK01. Next base: position 17,124 of record CAYWNK010000080.1, on the reverse strand, counting down.
CCCGTTTCCTCCTCAGGACTCGATCGGCGTTCCTCGCAAGGATATGACCCGCTCGCATTGCGACTGGTGTTGGAGTGAGCGCACAGCCTGGGGAACCAACCTCTCGACAGAGGAGCTCATGCAGAACTCAATCACCGCGCTTGCTCAAACATGCGCCAGATGGGGAGCCGGCTTCGCCGTGCTCGCCCCGCTTTCCATTGCCTCGCCGGCTTCCCCCCAAAACGAATCACTCACGCCCATTTGGGCTGGCCAGTTCGTTTCCTCGAACTCCATACCAAGCCCTGTCGGAGTGGGCGATCGAGTCCTTGTGGGCACGGGAGGCGGGGAGATCCTCTACACCGACCTCGATGGATCCGGCCAGCCTTCAGGCGGTCCCCGTGGCGGGTGGTACTCCGCCCCTGTCCCGGCTGGGTACACGCACACCGTACTGGATATTCAGTTCCTGGAAGGCAGTACCAAGGTCGCCTTCGCATGCGGGCGAGGCGGTCGCATCTTGCAATCGATGGACTCTGGCGAAACCTGGAACGACTTCGGAAATGTGGTTCTCGATGAGTGCGGCGACCCCGCAACTCTTTGGACGGTGCTCCCCCTCACCAGCTCGGCCGTCGCTGTCGGCGGTCTGTGGTCGAGCAAGGTGGTCACCCCCAACTCGCAGTCGAACATCGAGTTTCGGGGCTTTCCCAACCCCGCCTTTCCGAACAAGTACGACGGTCCCCCTATCCCCCTCTCCGATCTCCATGTCTACGCGATCAAGATGCCCGGTGGTCTCGCGAGCGGGCGCCTTGGAACCATCGCTGCGGTATGGGAGCCGGACCCGGACGTCCAGACGAGTCAATCCGGGGTGATGTTTAGCACGGATCGACTGGACCCCAACAGCAACGGGGGCAGCGTCTACCGCATGGTCATGAACGACTTCGGCCCGCCCCCTGCCGGAGTACCCCAAGGCACGCCTCCGCCCACCTACGGGATCATGGAGGAGCCCTGGGAGGTCGCCTTTGAACGTGGCAGCCAGATGATTGGCTACGTCGTCGGCGGTGGGGCAATGCCTGCCGAGGACGGACAGAGCTACATGACCACCGATGGGGGGGAAACCTGGGACTATCTCGACGAGATGAAAAATACCATGTACGGGGTCGTCGCTGAGCCGGGGTCCGTCGTCGCTGTCGGCTACTCAGGCACCTATTCTGTCCTAGAGTCGAACGGTACTTGGACCGAGACCAGAATTCCTTCCGCAGGCACTCTGACGACTCCTGGGGTCGACACCGTTCCAATGTTGACGATCACGAGCACTAGCGCGACCTCCATGTATTGCGCCGGCACGCTGGGAGCCATGTTTGGGAGCATCTCTAACCCACTCAACTGGATGCCCATCGATCCCTACCCGAACAACTACATGGAGCCCTTTCGCATGCGTGGAATCGCATCGCCAATCGGTGTTCCCAACATGGTATTCAAGGTCGGTCAGTTTCAATCGAACGTCGGCAGCATGTGGGCCTCATCGGATTTCGGGGCCACCTGGAGCACCGCCGGGGGCACATGGAGCACCGCAAGTCTGCTCGGGATCGACTTTGGGAACTCCATGATTGGCGCGGCCGTCGGAGATCCGGGAGCAGCGATGTACACGGTCAATGGCGGAACCACATGGATGCCAGCCATCGTCCAGTTCCAGAACTCCGTCACTCTCGTCGACCTTGACCTGTCCGCGAACGGTACCGGATATGCGGTCGGGACAATGTCAGGAGGCGTCATGTACGTGACCGGCAACGGCGGCCAGAATTGGGATCTACTCAGCTCGACGGGACAAGCCCCTGAACCCACCGACCGGCTCAGGGAGGTTACCTTCCCCAACCAGACCGAAGGTTTCGTCGTCGGCTATCGGATGGTTGACACCGGAGAGTCGCACGCCATGGCCTGGACCGTCGACACTTCGACGGCTGGAACCGCCGTTTGGACGGAAGTGTCGCCGCCTCAGCTTCCGTCGACAAGCCTGTCGAAGCGCAAGCTGTTAGCCGTGGACTCCTTCCGTGACTCGAACGGGAACCTGACGGTATACGCGGTCGGCAACGAGGGAATGCTGCTGCAATGGAATGGCACGAACTTCGTGGGCGTCCCGGGTGTCTTTGACCTGGACCCGACGACGGCTGCCATCACTACTCAGCTACTCGCAGTCGACTACAGCGCGATCTCCATCTCCCCTACGGGCAATCGCGTGCTGGTCGGCGCGCAGTACGACGATGATCTCGAGACGGCCAACGACAAGGGCCTCGCCCTCACCTACGACGGTCAGACCTGGTCGACCTTCCGCTCGAACACCTGCAAGAACGCCATCGACATCTGCCTGACCACGGACAACGATGGGTACTTCGCCGGCCGCACGCACGACGAGGAGGCGCACGGCAACGGCCTCCGTCTGCCCGGATGCTCGTTCACGAACCTGGACGTGGCCGCCACCAGTCTCGAGAACTCCAACTTTGCAGGCTCCATCGTGCTGAGGTTCTCAGCTACCGGCCCACAAACGGACTCGGGTTCCGACAAGTAAGACGAGAGCCCCCAGCACCACGTTCAGGGGGCACGGAGCCAGGGCAGGAAGGCGGCCCTGGCTCTGTTCCGGCGGTGAGGACACCGTTTGGGGGGGCGCTATCCCTTGGTGCAGCGGTGAGGACACCGCTTGGGGGGTCGTTATCCCTTGGTGCAGCGGTGAGGACACCGCTTGCACATCTTCCTCGGGGGCTTTTCGCAGCACTTGGCCTTGGGGCCGCGGTCGCTGGTCTTCTTCTTTTTCTTGCCCATGGGGAGAAAGGCCCGCGGGTGAGCGCTGGGCTGTGGGTCGAAGAGTAGGCTACTGAGACGCAGTCGCAAGTAGAGACCGGGGAATTTTCGACCGGCTGGGGCGGGGGATCCCAGAATGCGCCCCATGATCGAACCCACTCCCGAAATCCTCGCCGTGCTCGAGGACATCGTGGCCCTCGAACTCGCCGGGGTGATCCGTTTTACCCACTACTCCCTGATGGTCACCGGTCCCCATCGGCTGCCGATTGTGCAGTTCATGCAGGGGCAGGCCACCGAGTCCCTGGCCCACGCTCAGCGTGCTGGGGAGATCCTGACCGGCCTGGGCGGGCATCCCAAAATGGGCGTGCCCGCGATCAAGGAGACCGGGCAGCACTCGACCATGGCCATCCTTGAGGAAGGCTACGAGCACGAGAAGGTCGCGATCACCAAGTACTACGAGCTGCTGCGCCTCGCAGAGGGCAAGAGCGTCTTCCTGGAGGAGTTCGCCCGTGGGATGGTGGCCACCGAAGAGGAGCACGTGCTCGAGCTGCGCAAGATGCTGCGCGACATGGGCGACTGATCCGCGGTCGAGGGCGCGCGCTAGCGCATGACCGAGAGGTCGCTCGAAAAGGCGTTCGCGGCCACGACGGCGGGCCGGCCCTGGCTGAGGTCGACGACGAGCACGTCGAGAACGCCGCGCCCTGCGCCCAGGTCGGGAAGGCGCACCAACGCTCCGGCCGCGGTGCGTGTCCACAGGTTGACGTGGTGGCTGTTCTGGGCGCCCACCAGGACCTCGTCGAGCCCGTCGCCGTCGAGGTCTCCGGCGGCGACGGCGAAGGGCCGCGTGCCCGTGACCATTCCCGGTCCGCAGCGCCAGCCGCCACCATCGGTCGGGATGAGGCGCAGCAGCCGACCGGGGCCGTCCTGGCCCGCGGGCCGGGCGAGGACCACGGGCTCTAGACCCTGCGATCCGCGGGCCAGCACCAGATCCATCGGTTCGTGGGGGGTGGCGACAAAGCTGCGCTCGACGGGCAGACCCTCCTCACCGGTCGCAGCGGTCGAGGGCAGCGCGAGCAGCGCGATGCCCTGGCGTCCTCCGGTGCCACCGAGGCACACCCAGAGCAAAGCCCCGGCGCCGCTGCCCTCGACCGCCAGGGCCCTGGGGGAGCCGCCGAGCGGGTACGTCGCAGTGACCTGGGGCCGCTGACTCTCTGGATCCCAGCCGAGTCGGTAGAGCGCGGCGCCCACGGGGTCCGCGGCGAGCAGCTCGGGCAGGCCCGCCCTGTCGGGCTCGCCCGGGTCACGAAGGTCACGGGGAGCGGGCAGCACCACCAGGTCGCCGATGCCGCCGCCGGTGGGCACCTCGAAGCTCTGCTCAGGGAGCAGTCCGGGTTCCTCGGACGCACGTCCCAGCCAAATGCGCACCCCCGCCTGACCGCCGAGTTCAGCTCGGTGGACCAGGTCCAAGTCACCGTCCCCGTCGATGTCGGTCAGCAAGGCGCGGTCGCCCGCGCGCTGGGTTCTCGGCCGGTACGGCGAGCGAACGAACGATCCGTCCGGTTGGGCGAGGTGAAAAGACAGGCTGTCGTCGAGTGCATCGATGCTGACGAGGTCCACGTCGCCATCTCCGTCGATATCCCCAGACGCTAGGCTGTGGGGGCCGCCACCCGAAGGCAGGCTGAGGGCATTGCGCAGGCTGCCGCCGGGTTTGCCCCGCAGCACCGAGATTCGGTGCGCGCCGCGGTTCGCGATCGCGAGGTCGGGCAGGCCGTCGCCGTCCCAGTCCCCGCTCGCAAGATCCCAAGGGTCCTGGCCTGCGTAGCCGCTTTCGAGCACGCTCAGCCCCGCGCCTAGGCGCCGCCAGGTCAAGTCGTAGAACGAGAGGCCGAACACTTCGCCGGGGGAGCCCTGCACCAGGCGCAGGGGGATCGCGCCCACGGGCTTGCCGGCCTTCCAGCCGTCATCCGTGCGCTGCCAAACGCTGCGGTCGCCGCCCGCGATCAGCGCAACGGACTCACCCCCCAGTTCGCCGCCCCACATGGCACGCGGGATGGCATCTAGCTCGATCGGTTCATTCTCCGCCAGCGCACCGTCTTGCCAAAGAAAGTGATGCACGGCGCCCGTGCCTTGGCAGCCCACGAAGATCTGGTCTCCCGCGAGGTAGACGAAAGTGGGTGCCTGCAGGCCGGTGGAATGCACGTCGAGTTCGCCCTCGAGCGAGCAGAGCACAAGCTGCCCCTGGGCCGTGGCGACCGCGGCGATCGGACCCCGTCCGGGGAGGTTGCCGCCGGCGAGGGCGCGCGGGCGACCGGGGAGCTGGGCGCGCATTTCGATCGCCGCGCCCGTGCCGGCGAGTGGAGCGACCAGCAGCAGCTCATCGGATGCCTGGGAGGCGATCCACACACGGCCTTCCGCGGCGGGCTCCGGCCCGATGGGATAGTTGGGGAGCGGGATCCGCTCTGGCGCAGCGGAGAGGCTGGCCCAGACGAGCAGCCAGCCGGACTGGCCAGTCGCGCCACGGCTGGTGGCGAGCAACTCCTCGGCGCCGTCGCCATCGAGGTCCTCAAACGCGACACCGCTGGGTTCGCCGGGAATCGGCAGTTCGAGCCGCGCGTCGATTTCGCTCAGCCAGGGTGCGGTTCCGCTCTGGGCGTCCTGGAGCGGCGCAGCACCCGCCTCCTGCGTACCCAGAGAGGCTCCAAGCGCCAACAGCCAGGCCCCAACGCATCGCAAATCTCGCCCCATGGGGGTCATGGTGCACGCTGCGCCGGTTCCCGGCCATGGCGAAGGGCTGGATCCCTGACTTCGTGGAACCCACGGGGAGCGTCACCACGGACATCCCGCTAGCTATGCTGCTGCGGACCGGCTTGCAGCCGCGGTCCCTCCGACCTATTCGCTCCTATGGCAACACGCTCCAAGACCCCCGCCCTCTTGGGTGTTCTGGCCATCTTGTTGGTGGGGGCAGCCCTCCTGACCAGGTTGGAGCCCGGGGCTTCGCAGCCCAACGCGAGCGAACTAGCGCTCGAGGCAGAGGCGCGCGAGCCGCTGGTGAAGGCAGGGGCCGGGCAGGGCCAGGGGCCGACGATTCTGGTCGAGCCCAGCGCAGGCCCCAAGCCGGTTGCCAGCGGCGCAGCCCGCGTGCTGGTTCCGCTCGAGATCGAGCTCGCGCTGCTGCAGGCGGGGGCTCCGGCCCTGGCCACGGGAGTCCCGCCGCCGGGTAGCGGCGCGAACGCTCGGCTCAAGGGCGCGCTGCAGGCGGGCGGCACGGTGCTCACCGGCTCTGTGACCTTCCTCCACGGTCCCAATCAGGACCGCGTTCTAACGACCGATTCCAACGGTACCTTCGGCGCGGCGGACCTCTACCCCGGCGTGGCGATCGTGCGCGTCGATACCAATCGCGGCTGGTCCTCGGAGCGCGAGATTCTGCTGCGCTCGCTCTCCACCACCCAGCTCAACGTCGGCTTCGCCTCGGGCGCCATGGCACGCGTGAACGGCACGGTGCTCGACCCGGAGGGGGAGCCGCTGGCGGATGCCCTGGTGCGTGTCGACGGCAGCATCGGGCGCACCGATCCCGAGGGCATCTTCCGGTTCCCGCGGGTTTCGCCGGGAAAGGTCATGGCCGTCGTCGAGGCAAAGGGGTACGCGCGCTACCAGGAATTCGTCGGGGTGGCCCGGGCGACCACGGTGCCCCCCGATCAGCTTGTCTTTCGGCTGCAGCCGGAGGCGACCCTCGAGGTTTCGGTCGTCGAGTCCCTAGGTCATCGTGGCCCAGCCCATCTATTCCTCATGCCCTCGGGCGGCAGGCGCACACGGGGCCAGGGGGACTACCCCTGGCACCTGGTCAACCCCGTTGTCATTCACCCCGGGGTGACCGCGCGGATCGAAGGGCTTGCGCCAGGGACCCTGACCGCGATGCTCTTCAAGGCGGGCGCGAAGGCCAAGCCGCGGCGCACCAGCGTGCGTCTCTATCCTGGCCGTGTGACCGCGAAAGAACTGCACCTGGAGCCCACGGATGGCCTGCGGGGCAAGGTCGTCTTCGAGGGCAAGCCAGTATCGGGAGTGCGTCTGCGGCTGGAGGCTCCAAACGCGGCGAGTGCGACGATGCGCATGCTGGGCCTGCGGCCAACCTTTGGCGAGGAGCTCGTCCTGCCCCAGCTGCCCGCTGGAGCCCAGACGATCACAACCGGTCGCGATGGGGCGTTCCACTTCACAACCTGGGATGAATTCGAGGAGCGCTACTACCTCAGCGCCGAGTCCACCGACGGCAAGCTGCGCGCGAGCCGCGTCGTGGGGCCGGGGGACACGGGCCTGGAGCTCGAGCTCCAGCCGGTCCCTGACGATCCCGGCGGCCTGGATTTGACCTTTGACGGGCTGGGGCCGAGCTTGCCGGTCAGCCTGCGGGTCAACGGTGTGGCCCGGGAGCTGCGTACATGGGCCGGAGGGGACGCGTTTGAGATCGACGACCTGCCCCCCGGACTGTGGCGGATCGAGGTGACATGGAGCGGCCAGACCGTCTCCCGCGGCCAGCGGCTGCAGGTCGAGCCCGGGGACCGGGCGCAGCTCGAGATCGATCTGCCTGCGGCGCTGACCGCGGGCGGCTGAGCGCTTCCCAGGAACGGGCGCGGGGACCCCCATTCGTGCCGCCCATGCCCTCTCCTGTGCCAGTGCCGATCGGTACACTTCGCGGATCTTGAAGACCCTACAACTCGATGGCTCGTCCCTCACGCTCGATGACCTCGCGCCTCTGGCCCGCGGCGAGCGCTTGCGGCTTGAGGTCGCCGAAAAGGCGCTGCCGCGCGTTCAGGCCTCGCGCGACAAGGTGGATCGCCACGTGGCGGCGGGCGACGTGGTCTACGGCTTGACGACGGGCTTTGGCAAGCTGAAGAACACCGCCGTCGCGGCGGGCCAGCTCGAGGACCTGCAGCGCAACCTCGTGCTGTCCCACAGCGTCGGAGTTGGGGATCCCATGCCCCTGCACGAGGTGCGGCTTGCCCAGGTCCTGCGCCTGAACAGTCTTCTGGTCGGTGTGTCCGGGGTGCGCGTCGAGCTGGTGCAGGCGTTAGCCCGCCTGTTCAACGCGGATTTCGTGCCGGAGGTTCCCCAGCAGGGTTCGGTGGGGGCGAGCGGGGACCTCGCGCCCCTCTCGCACATGGTGGCCGCCTACATGGGTTTCGGGCACGCCACGGTCGGGGGCGAACGTCTCGACGCGGGCAAGGCGCTCGAGCGCTGCGGAGAAGCGCCCCTCGTGCTCAAGGCGAAGGAAGGCCTTGGCCTGATCAACGGCACGGAGATCATGAAGGCCATCGGGGTCTGCAACGTGCTGCGCGCGACCAACCTATCGAAGGCCGCGGAGGCCATCGCCGCACTCAGCGTGGAGGCCCTGTTTGGCTCGAGCCGCCCGTTCCAGGAGCGGCTGTCGGAGCTGCGTCCCCACGCCGGGGGCGCACGCGCGGCCGCGAACATGCGCGCCTGTCTGGCCGGGTCCGAGGTGCTGAAGAGCCATGCGGACTGCGACCGCGTGCAGGATCCCTACAGCCTGCGCTGCGTGCCGCAGATCCACGGCGCGTTCAAATCGGCGCTCGCCCACGTGACCGAGGTGCTGGTGTCGGAGCTGAACGCGGTGACCGACAACCCCGTGGTCGATGCGGTGCGCGACGAGGTGTACTCCGCCGGCCTGTTCCATGGTCAGCCGCTGTCGACGACCCAGGACTATCTGGGGATGGCGGCCTGTACCCTGGCCAACGTTTCCGAGCGCCGTGTCGAGCAGATGGTGAACCCGGACCTCTCGGGCGGACTGCCCGCGTTTCTGGTGGCCGAGCCGGGGCTGAACTCCGGCCTGATGATCGCCCAGTACACCGCGGCCGCGCTCGCCTCGGAGAACAAGTCCCTGGCGCACCCGGCTTCGGTGGACACCGTGCCCACCAGCGCCGGCCAAGAGGACCACGTGTCCATGGGCGTGACGGCTGCGCGCAAGACGCGGCAGATCCTGACCCAGGTCGAGCAGGGTCTAGGGATCGAGCTGGTCTGTGCCGGGCAGGCCCGGGAGTTTCACTCCGACCTGCGGGCGGGCGTCGGCGCCGAGGCGGCATACGCGGCCCTGCGGAAGTATGTTGCCCCCCTCGACCGGGACCGCTATCTGGCCCCCGACCTGGCCGCCGGGGCACAGCTCGTCGCCAGCGGGGAGCTGGTCGCCGCGGTGGAGCGTGCTGCGGGCCCCCTGGCCAGCTAAGCCCCTTTCAGTGCGGTGGGAGCTGCCCAGTGGACCCTCCTAGCCGGTCCCCAGGATTCCATCGAATAGACCCCGGGGTTCTCCGTAACCCCATTGTCATGGAATTAGCCCCGATCGTCTGCGCCCTCATCTGTGCCTTCATCGCCTCTGGGAAAGACCGCAACGTGGTCGGCTGGTTCTTCATCGGCCTCTTCCTGAACGTCCTGGGCCTGATCCTGGCCGTCGTCGTAGAGGACCTGCGGGACGGCCAACAGGCCCAGTCCGAGCAGCGCTCTCGCGCCCGCCAGATGGAGGAACAGCTGCGCCAGGAGCGCCAGCGCCGCCAAGAGCTCGAGCGTGAGGTCGCCGTGGCCCGCGAGCGCATCGACCTTCACGACCAGGCGCTCGGCATCGAGACGCGGCCCCTCGACCCGCCGCCGCCGGTCGATCCCCGCTACCTCGGCCAGGTGGGCAGCAGCCTCGGCTGATGGCCAGCACCAATCCGCGGGGCAGCCACTGGGAGGGCTGGGCCCAGCTCGACGGACTTCTATCGGGGCCCCTGCCGGACCCCGCCGCAGCAGCAGCCCTGCGAGCAAGCCTAGTGTCCCAAGCGAGCCCCTGGCCGCCCGCTGTACTGAGCGAGGACGGCGGGCGCTTTCATCTGCTGATGGGGGATGCGCCCTTCGAGGTGCCCGCCGGTTCAAGCGCTGGATTGGCCCAGACGATCACCGATCAGCTCGCGCGCTGCCTGGGCGCGGCAGGCCTAGAGCCCGCGGCCTGCGACAGCACCGTCAGGCTCCGCGTTTGGGGTCCAGGGACTGAGGAGCAGACCCTGGTCGTCACCTCTCCCGGAGGGCTCCAGGCCATGAGCCGTCAGGTCGACGTCGCCACGCTCGCGCCGCCGGCGGTGGCGCGCTTGTCCCGTTGGCGACGCTGGATCGAGGGGGCGCTGGTGTTGCTGGCCGCGGTGCTCGCCTGGTTCCTTCTGCGCACACCCGCTGCCCCGGCCTGGGGAGACGTCGCCGTAGAGCTGGGGCCCTTCGAGGGGCTTGTCAGTTTCGAGGAGAGCGAGTCCGGCGCGGTGCTTCTGCGGGTGCTCGACGATGAACAGCTGCGGACTGCGTTGGCCGGCGAAGAGCCGGGCACGCCCCGCGCGCTGGCCGTGGAGGACGTGCTGCGGGGCCGCGTGCACCTGCGCTGCCTGGACGCGGCCGGTGCGCCGGTGGGGCCGGCCTGGATCGGACTCGCCCTCGAGCCGGCGCAGACGCGCCTGCGCGCGGCCCTGCCGGCCGATTGCGCCACCGTTCGGCTGGTTCCCTAGCCCTACGGAACGAACTGGGTTTCGACCGCGCTCGCGAGGCCGAAGCCGGTCGGATCGGCGGTGTCGCGGTAGAGGAACTGGAAGGTCTGGGTGAACGCGACCGTGCTGGGCATCAGGCTCAAGGTGTCTGAGCGCACGCCGTCGGGGCCGGTGAGGCCCAGGGTCAGGCGGAATAGGTTGCCGCCGATCAGAAGCGTGCCGCCAGCGAACGGCGTGCTCGCGGTTTCCGAGCCGACCGCAAAGTAGGACGCGACGCCGGGCAGGGCACCGTAGGTCGAGAGGGTGACAAGGGTCTCGGTGCCCGCGGCGACGGTGCGGGCTTCGCCGCCCTGGCTGTTGACCTTGGCTTCGCCGTAGGGGCGGGACTTCGGGCCGGAGAGGGCGGCGAAGAGATTGCGTGCGTACTGGGCGTTGTCAAAGCGGTTGATGTCCGTGCCCGCTCCATTCTCGTTGAAGAAGGTGTTGCGGTCGAAGTGGCCTACGACCACCCCGGCGCCACGGTAGGCGACCACGAGGGCGGCGTCCTGGTCGTTCGAGGAACGGAAGGAGCCCGAGCCAGTCGAGTCGTTCACGTGAATGTTGCCCTCGGCGCGCGCCAGGATTTGCACCGTCACATCCGCGGGGGTGGCGGCGACGGTGAGGGGGGAGACGCCCTCCCCATCGAAGGACAGCACATCGTCGGCGGCGCTGAAGGCGAGGTCAGGGCCCGAGAGGATCGGGTCGATCGGAACAGGGTGATCGCCCTGGCTATCGCTGGAAAGGTAGGTCCCCGTGTCCTGGTTCATGACCAGGCCATAGGGGTCGAGGAAGGGTTGGTCGGAGGATGGGGCCGCGCCCCAATCGAACCCCCAGTTCGCGTCGCTGATCACCAGGAGGCCGCCGCCCGCGGAGACGAAGTCGGTCACGAGGGCCACGTCGGCAGCCGAGTAGGTCTGGTTGTTGGATCCCATGACCAGAACGCTGACCGTGGACAGGTCTAGGGCCGCGAAATCGACGGGGGCGCCCACGGTGGACTCGATGACCTGTTCGACGGCGTAGCCTTCTGCGGTCAGGAGAGTGGCTAGCTCACCGTAGCCATGGTTGCCGCCCGAGGTGCTGAAGTCAGAGATGTCCGACAGCTGTTCGTCCGCGCCTCCCTCCAGAAACCCGCCGGTTCCGGAGGCGCCGCGCACAAAGACGACGCGGGGGGCTTGGGCAGCGGCGTTGGCGCTTGTGATCGCTGTGGCTGCACAGCAAAGAAGGGCGGAGGCGAAGTGGCGCATGGGAGAGTCAGGCGTTGGGGAAAGGGGGTTGTCCCCAGTCTTTGCCGCCCAGCCCGAAAGCGTGGGCGCTATGGCAGCCACGCCGGACTCCGTCCCAATCTGAGCTGCCCTGCCTTGCTCAACAGGCGGCGGCCTGGCTCAGTTGCGATAGCCCACGTGGCAGGCGCTGCAGCTTGCGTCCATGGTGAGGAAGGCACTCTCTGCCCGCTGCTGCCAGGTCGGGGCGCCGGCGGCCACATCCTCCTCTTGGCAGTCGCTGAGCGCGCGCAGAAGCTCGGCCGAGCTGTCGAGGGAAGTTTGCATCCAGCCCCCGTAGTCCACGGGGCGGCCGCCCGATTGCCGGGTCGACGCGACCAACAGCTGGTGCAGCTGGGTGGCGTCCTGGAGCACGTCCACATCGGGGTGTTCGGGATCAGGGGCCCAACCGCGATCCATGGCGAGTTCGAGGCGATCGCTCAGGCGCGCCATCTCGATCATGGTGGCGCGCAGTCCCTCGAAGCGATGGGCGGGCGAAAAGTCGAATGTGGCCGCTCGGGTTGCCTGCTCCGTGGGAATCAGGGCCGAGGCCACGTCGCGGTACAGGCCCGCATACTTGGGCGAAGTCTGGCAGTATTGGCGCATCTCCGCGATGGCCTGCTCACGCGGGATGCCGTCGAGCACGAGCCGGCCGATGGCCGCGGCGGCGGGGCCGCGGTGCTTGCCGTGGTAGCAGTGGACGTAGAACGGACCCTCGAGCTCGCGGAAGGTCTTGGCGATGTTCGTCAAGTGCTCAGCGCCCAGCCCCTTGTAGTCGATGGGCACGTGCACGTAGCGCATGCCGTGGCGCTCTGCCGCTTCGGCGTCGGGCACCTTGCCGTCCACCGACAGGATCGTGCGCACGCCCCAGCGGCGGAGGCGCTCAAAGGATGCCTCGTTCCGCGGCTCCGCGCCTGAGATGATCTCGGAGCCCAGGAACACCACGTTGTGGAGCCCGTCGATATCCAGCGCCTTCTGCCCCGGAAGCGCGACCTCGCCTGCAGTGTCGTAGGCATTCTCCAGCAGCGCCGGCGGCGCAGCCTTGATGCTGCTCTGGCTGCTCGTCCCGTAGATGCCGCAGGCGGCGAGAGACAGGGCAGCAAAGGGGACGAGAAATAGGGTCGATGCGCGCATGGGAGGCCTCACTAGGATCGGCGCCAGCAGGGGGCTGGTCTCCGGAGGTCCTGGGGAGTGCAAGCACCGTGCCAGCAGCGGGGAAGGGCCTTGCTAGGCCCTCCACGGGGGGGGGCCAGCGCCGATGTCACCACGGGGGAACAGGGATGCACCCCCTGGGCCCTAGTGGCCCCCGGTCCGCCAGCCAGGCCGCAGCAGCACTTCGCCGGTCACCAGCAGCAGGAGCAGGCAGAGCGTCGCCACGTGGACAGCGCCCGCTCCCACGAGGACCGGGATCCAGGCCGCCGAGCCCCGGGCCAGCCACCAGCCGGCCAGGTCGAGACCCAGGCTGGTCGCACATAGGAAGGACAGGAGTCCGACCAGCGCGCTCCACCAGCCGGTGCAGGCAGCCAGCAGGACCGCGACGAGCGCGATCAGGCCCATCGACAGGGCGTGCGTGTGGGTCGAAGCCAGCAGGATCTCCCTGTCGTTGGGCAAGATCTCGCGGGACAGCGCGACGGTCGTCACGTCGTCGACGTACTCGAGGTAGGGCTCGGTGCGGGTCTGTTCGGGGGCGGTGCGGGCGTGGCAGTCCGCACAGTGCAGGTCGAGCAGGTCTGCGGGCATGAGGTCCCCAAGGTCGAGATTGTCCCAAGCCTGGACGAGCGCTGTGCTGTCCATTTCCAGCCACTTGAGCAGCGCCTCGCGCTCGGGCTCGGGGATCGGGTCGATGCCATCGAGGTCGCCGGGGTGTCCGGACTCCAGCGCCGAGCGCAGGGGAGCTTCGGTGCGTACGCCGGTGTACGTGCCCTCGATGTCGGTCAGGGTGAGTCCCTCCTGGCCGTCGCGCTTGCCGTGGTGGGAAACCATATGCAGCACCGAGGCCAGCTCTCCTCCGGCGAGAACGGCGCAGAGCACCGCCACCGAGAGGCGGCTCCCGAAGGGCAGGGCGGCGAGGCGCCAGCGTTGGGGGGAGCTCATTCGGCCTCGAGCATTTCGGGCGTGATCGCGACCTCTTCCCCGCTGCGCAGAGCCTGGTCGGTCTGCACCGCAACGACCGTTGCGCGCAGGCCTTCCTCAGCGCTGCAGGCCACCGGAGCACCCTCGGTGACGCTCTTGAGGAAGGTCTCGAGGCCGTAGTAGAGCGCGGGGTGGGGGAGTCCCACGCCGTCGGTCAGCTTGCCCTGGGCCGCGAGCTGCGTCGCGTCGGCGATCAGCGTGATGCCCTCGTCGTTGTGGAACTGCTGGCGGTTGGCGTAGACCTCCCAGCCCAGCGTCTCGGCGTCGGCTTCCTTGAACATCCAGCCGTGGGACCAGGCGAGGCGCACGGCGCCCATGGTGCCGAAGAGCTCTTCTTGGGTTTCCCCATAGGTGTTGCCCAGCGTGCCGGACCAGTCGAGCTGGGCTTCGCTTGGGTAGCGGTGCTGGACGTGGACGGTGTCAGGGACTTCGCGGCCGTCTTTCCACGCCATGACGCCACCCGTGGCGCGCACCGAGCTCGGATACTGACCGGTGTACCAGTGCACGACGTCGAACTGGTGCACCCCGAACTCTCCTGCGAGGCCGAGGCTCACCTCCGGGTCCAGGCGCCAGTTCAGGGCGCGCTCCCGCGCTGGATCCGATGCGGGCGTCCGCCATGAATTCTTGATGTGCGTCTGGGCACGCATGCTGAACACCTCGCGAATGGCCCCCGTGCGCACGAACGAACGGGCCAGCGCGTAGACCGGGTTGGCCCTGCCGAGGAGGCCGGTTTGGAATACGCGCTCGGCCTTTCGAGCAGCCGCAACAATGGCCCTGGCGTCGGCGATGGTCGTGGCCAGGGGCGCCTCGCAATACACGTGCTTGCCGGCGGCCAGGGCCCGTTCCGCAGGGGCGCGGTGCAGGTGGCTCGGGGTGGCGATGACGATCGCGTCCAGATCGGGCTGCCCCTCGAGCAGCGCGTCCATGCTGCTGTAGGTGGGGGCGCCCTTGGCGCGCCGCGAAGCGGATTTGAGGCGTCGCTCGTCGACGTCGCACACCCCGGCGAGCGTGACGTCCTCGAACTTGGCGAGTTCGGCGAGGATCCCACGGCCTTGGCGGCCTGCACCGACCAAGGCGATCTTGACCGGGGCCTTGAGGCGCGGCCGCGCGGCGAGCAGCCGGGGACTGAGGGCAAAGGCCAGGGCTCCGCCGGCGCTGGCTTGGATCAGGGAACGCCGGTCAGGGCTGGGTAGGCTGCTGGTCATCAGTTGGACTCGAGGTGAGCGGACGAAGGGGCCGCGGTAGGGCGCTTGCGGATGATGGGGCGGCTGCTGGAGGGGTGACGGTGGGCGACGGAGCCAACCTTGGATTTCGACCAAAGCTCGACGCCCGCGGGGGTGGGTAAGTCGGGGCCGCGCACCAGGGTCGCGGTGGACAGGGCGTCAGCCATCAGGGCGTCGCCGCTTTGGAGGGGGACGGCGACGACGGCGCGCTCGGCGCCGCATGCGCTGCCGCCGGTGCTGGGATCGAGCACGTGAGTCGCTAGGGCTCCGGGGGCCACGGCGGCGCGGCCGGAAGCGTCGGACACCGACAGTGCGGCGTGGCACAGGTGCGCGACGGGCGCGCGGGCGCCCGGTCCGATGGCGACCTGCCAGGCGTTGCTGCCGGGGGGCGGGCCCAGGGCCAGGACGGTGCTCGTCCCGCCGTGGAGGATTGCGCGCTCGATACCCGCGTCGATGAGCACGTCCGCCGCCAGGTCGAGGGCGTAGCCCTTGGCGACCCCGCCCAGGTCGAGGGCGAGGCTCGGGTGGGAAAAGCGCACTCGGGGGCGCTCCGGATCGACCTCGACTGCGCCGCTCCAGCCGCCCCGGTAGGGCTCGACCCTGGCATCCGGCCCGCGCAGGCCCAGCTGTTCCATGCGCAGGCCTAGCCCCGGATCGAAGGCGCCAGCGGTGCTGGCCACCAGCTCGTCGCAGCGCAGCAGCAGGCGCCACATCTCGCCGTCCAGGGGGATTGGACCGGCGTCGGGACCGAGCTGTGCCGCCCGATTGAGGTGGGAAACGACGCTGTCACGCATGAAGGCCGAGAGGCGTCTGTGGGCGTCTTCGATCTCGGCCAAAGCCTCTTCCCCCGCGCTCCGCAGATAGTCGCTAGGGATCTCGTCCACGAGGACCAGCTCAAAGCGGGTCCCCATGGCTTGCGTGCCAAGCCGTTCCATGGCGACTTGCTAGGCGGGGGATGCTTGCAACGTCTCGGGGTCGAACTTCCAGGCGCTGCCGGACCACATCGAGCGCGTGGCGAGGTCGACGGCGACCATGACCTGGGCGGCTAGGTCGACCTTGCTGACGTTTTCCCTGCGGCTGCGCACGCACTTGAGCCAGTCCAGGCGCAGGGCGGCCTGGGCATCGATGCCATCGCACTTGATGGTTTGAGCGTCGATGTCGTCGACCCAGAAGCGCTCCGGCGTCAACACGCAGTCATCGCCGCCAAGCCGGATGTTGGCCTTGTGGCCGCGGATCATCGTCTCCAGTCCGACCTCGTTGGCGGTGGAACCAGCGACGATCATGGTGTGCTCACGCTCAAATTCGACTGTGAGGAAGACCTGGTCGTGATTCTCCATGGCCTTGTCGACGTAGTGGCCGCCGGAGGCGCTGACGCGCGTGGGCCAACCGCGATCCAGGGCGTACATCATCGGCGTCATGCGATGCACCAGCAGGTCGCCGATGATGCCGGTGGAGTACTTCCGGTAGCGGCGCCAGCGGTGGTAGATCTCGGTATCGAACTCGGCAGGGCCGGAGGGACCGCACCACTTTTCCCAGTCGAGCATTTCGCCGGGGACCACCTCGGGGTGGATGGGATACAGCCACTCGCCGCTCTCGGAGTTTCGGCAGTAGCTCGTCTGGCTGAGGGTGGGCTGGCCGATCACGCCGTCGGCGATGAGCTGCTTGGCGTGTCCATAGCGCTCATACATCATGAACTGGGTGCCCACCTGCAGGCGCATACCCGGATTGGCGCGCATCGTGTCCCGGATCCAGAGCGCTTCACCGATCGATAGCGTCATCGGCTTTTCGCAGTACACGTCCTTGCCGGCCGCGATGGCTTCCACGGCCATGGTGGCGTGCCAGTGCTCGGGCGTCGCGATCATCACACAGTCGATGTCATCGCGGGCGAGGAGCTCCTCGTAGTTGCGGTAGGCCTGGACCTCGACTCCCTCTTGGGCGCTGGCGGTCGCGAGGGCTTCGTCGAGCCACTTCTTGTTGACGTCGCACAGGGCGACGACGTCGAAGGCTTCTTGCTCGGCTGTGCGCTGGCGCAGGAGGGCGCGCAGGTGGGCGCGCCCCATGCCTCCAGTGCCGATGATACCGACGCGGATGCGCTGGCCGTCGGGGATCGGGTCCTTGTCGGGGACCTCGGGGATCGGCCGGCGTGCGGGCTTTTGGCTTCCCCCCTGCTGGGTGGCCTGGGCGCCGATGGAC
>CAYWNK010000079.1:0-22126 GCA_964459495.1 uncultured Planctomycetaceae bacterium | reverse complement strand
CCCTGCTGGCAGCGCTCGCGCCGCTGCAGCACCTACCGTGGCAGCTAGTCCTTGCTGGACCCCGCCGACCCCGCCGTTGGGGGCGGCTCGCCGAGCTGCGCGGCCTGAGCGGCCGGGTGCTCGTGCGTTCGGACCTGCCTTCCCTCGATCTTGCGGCCGGCGCCGATCTCTGCGCAATCCCTACCTGGCGCGACACCTCGGGCCTCGCGATCCTCGAAGCCTTGGCCGCCGGAACCCCGGTCCTGACCACCGCCCAGGCCGGCGCCGCGGAGGCGATCGTCGATCCCCGTGCGGGCCGGGTCTTGGACAGCCCGATCGCCCGCGCCGATTGGACAAGAGCCCTCGCCGAGTGGATTCCCCTGGCCGGACCTTCCCTCGACCCCGGAGGGCCGCGGGAGGCGGTGCTGAGCCGTGGGCTCGGCCCATGGCTTGATTCGGTGGCTTTGGTGTGCCGGGAGGCACACTCCTCGTAAGGACTGTCCTTCCGTGCTCGCCCGGCGGGCGGCCGGGCCCCAGACTAGGGCTTCGCTGAATCCAAGGTTTGTCCACCCCCTCGCCATCCATGCGCGCCTCCCTGCAGCTCTCGCTATTACTCGTGCCCCTTTGTTCGTCGTGCTTGCTCTCGCGGTCCGACACCAACGAGGTGATTCTGCCTGAGGCTGTGGCCCAGCTGCAGCCCGGCGTTCACACGGCCGCGGATGTCGTCGGGGTGCTTGGGGGGCCGACCGAGGTCGTGCAGCTCGGGCGGCGTTCTGCCTACAAGTACGATCGGCGCACCGAGAAGCAGACCGGCCTTTGGCTGATTCTCTTCGGGCTGCGCGGCGTGGACGCCCGTTCGGACCGGATCTGGGTGTTCTTCGACGAGGACGAGATGCTGACCCACGTGGGCTCGACCTTCGAGGCGAAGAACGCGCAGTACGAGCTGCCCCTGTTGGGTGAGGACGACGAGTGATTCGGGCGCTTGCCATGTTGCCCCTGGCCCTTGCAGCCGCGGGTTGTGTATCGGGGGACTACGAGCGCTTCGACATCGAGACGCCGCCGCGGCGTGAGGTCATCGATTCCCTGGTCGTCGGAGAGAGCGACCTGGAGCACTGCCTCGCGGGTCTGGGGGCGCCGCTCTTCGTGCGGGAACTCGGCAAGGGGGCAGCCATGGCGTGGGGCGCGCGGCGCGACCACGGCTGGAACATCTCCGCTTCGGTGCCCGTGGGGAAAGGCTTCAACGCCAACCTGCGCTACACCAGTGAGCGTGTCGCACTGCGCGGCATCGTGTGCTTCTTCGACGCGGACTGGAAGCTTGTCGAATTCAAGGAGGGCTGGCTCGAAGAGCTGCTGCCCATCGAAGCCGAAGACGGGCCCGCGCGGCCCCAGGACGTGGACCTGCTCGATCCACGGGGGGGAGCCTGATGGGGGCTGGGGACGCTTCAGGCCTGCATCCGACGGCTTGTCCGCTGGACTGCCCGGACGCCTGCGGGGTTCTGGTGGAAACCGATGGCGCCGGGGACTTCGTGCGGGTGCGCGGCAATCCCGAGCATCCCTGGTCCAAAGGGGCGCTGTGCGGCAAGACCTCGAACTTCGGCGATGTCGTGACGGCGGAGAACCGGCTGAGCAAGCCGCTCCTGCGCAACGCGCGCGGGGGCTTCGACGAGGTGAGCTGGGACCGCGCGCTCGGCGTGACCGCCGAGCGTCTCGGCGAGGTGAGCGGGCCCGATCTCCTCGCCCTGTCCTACGGCGGCAGCATGGGGCTGGTGGCGCGCAAGTTCCCGATGAGGGTACTGCACGCGCTGGGCTGCACGGAGACCGACGGGACGATCTGCGATTCGACCGCTGAGGCCGGCTATGTGGCCGTGCTCGGCGCGTGCATCGGGCCGGACATGGTCGTAGCCATGGAAGACGCCGACGTGGTGCTGGTCTGGGGATGCGACGCACGGCGCACCAACCAGCACCTCCTGCCCCGACTCAAGCGCGCGGCCCAGCGTGGAGCCAAGCTCTGGGTGATCGACATCTGGCGCACAGAGACCGTGCGGCTGATCGAGCAGTGGGGCGGCAAGTCTCTGATCGTGGAGCCGGGCAGCGATGCGCTTTTGGCGCTGGGGCTGACGGCGCTGGCGTTCGAGGAGCGCGCGGCGGACCTGGACTACCTGAAGGAACGCTGCTTCGGGGCCGCCGAGTTCCGCGCCCACGTGGCGGGGCGTTTTGGGGCGGACGAGGTCGAGGCAGGCAGCGGGGTGAAGGCGGACAGTCTGCGCTCGCTCGCGGCCGATCTGCACGGCGCGCGCGCCCCGCTCTTCAAGCTGGGCGTCGGCTTTGGCAGGCGGCGGAACGGTGGCATGTCGGTACGCGCGGTCTGCAGTTTGGCCGCGGTGCTCGGCGCGGCGGACGGCGTGCACTGGGAGAGCGGCGATCACTTCGATATCTCCACCGATGAGCTCGAGGGCGAGCGCTTCCGACCCGAGGGCGAGGAACGTCCGCCGAAGGTGAGCCACGTCGGCCTCGGGCGCACGCTTGTGGATGGGCGATTCCACGCGGCGGTCGTGTACGGCCACAACCCGGCCGTCACCGTGCCGGACTCGGGGCGGGTGCGCGCGGGCCTGGCACGGGACGACATGTTTCTGGTCGTGCACGAGCTGTTCATGACGGAGACGGCCAAGCTGGCTGACGTGGTGCTGCCGGCGGCGGCCTTCGTCGAGCAGACCGACGTCTACAAGAGCTACGGGCATCGCGTCATGCAGGTCGGCCGTGCGGCGTGCCGGCCGCGGGGCGAGGCGCGCAGCAACGTGGCGACGTTCCGCTCGCTGGGCGAGCGACTTGGGCTCGACCCCGAAGTATGGGATCACAATGAAGCGGACCTGGTGGAGCTGGTGCTGAACAGCAACCGGGAGCGCTTCGTCGGGGAGGAGCTCGAGCGGCTGCGCGCCGGCGAGCCCGTGCAGCTGGACGATCTGCAGCCCCTGCGGCGCGCGGGGCACGGCACGCCAAGCGGCTTGGTGCAGCTGGTCGATCCGGCGCTGGTGAAGCTCGGGACCTCCGCGATGGCGGACTGGGTCCCCGACGACGGGGCGGGAATGAACGGGCGTTTTGGTCTGGTGTCCGCGCCCTCGATCGCGACCCACAACTCGACCTACGCGCACTCGACACGGCACATGGCGCGCGCCGGCGAGCCGGTGGCGCACCTGCATCCGGACGACGCGGCGGACCTGGGGCTGGAGCCCGGGGCGGCGGCGCGCCTGCACAACGTCTACGGAGCGCTCACCCTGCCGGTGGCGCTATGCGAGCACATGCCGCGCGGGCTGGTGCGCGTGGACGGCTTCCCCGATGAAGCCGCCATTTCCGAGGGGGCCGGGATCAACGTCCTGGCGAGCCCGGAGATCTCGGACCTGGGCGGCGGCAACGTGCTCTACAGCGTGCGGGTCGACATCGGTTAGCTTCGGGAACCTATGGATCTTCGGCTCGACAACAAGGTGGTTTTTCTCACCGGTGCGTCCGGTGGCATCGGGCGGGCGGCGGCGGAGGCTTTCGCCGCGGAGGGCGCGCGGCTCGTGCTCCACGGCCAGCGCCAATGGGACGAGCTTTCGTCCTGGCTGGACGAGCAGTCCTGGCGTGAGCGGGCGATGGCCGTCAAGGCCGACATCACCGACCCCGCCCAGCTCGAGGCGGCCTTCGCCCAGGCGACGGACGCGTTCGGGCGTGTGGACGTCTGCGTCGCGAACGCGGGGATCTGGCCGCCGGGGGACCTCACCCTGGCGGAGTTGGACGAGGAGCGCATCCGCGCGGTCGTCGAAGTGAACCTATTGGGCTCGGTATGGACCGCACGCGCATTCCTGAAGCAGCTCGCGGCGGTGGGGCCCCGGGACGACGGGGACGGCGCCTGCCTGCTCTTCACGGGCTCGACCGCGGGCCGCTTCGGAGAGAAGGGGCATTCCGACTACGCGGCTAGCAAGGCAGGCCTGGTGGGTTTGATGCTGACGCTGAAGAACGAGATCGTGTCGCTGGACCCCTATGGCCGCGTGAACGTGGTCGAGCCTGGTTGGACGGTGACCGATATGACCAAGCGCAACATCTCCGATCCCGGCGTCGTCCAGCGAGTGGTGCGCACGATGCCGGTGCGGCAGCTCGCGCGGGCGATCGACATCGCGCGCAGCCTCGTGATGCTGTCCTCGCCGGTGAGCGCGCGCCACGTCAGCGGCCAGGTGCTCACCGTGGCCGGGGGCATGGAGGGGCGCGTGCTCTGGGAAGAGGCCCAGGTGGATGGGGGAGATGTCCTCGCCCGCCTGGCGCCGGATGCGTGAGACGCCGGTTGGCCAGGGCGGCGATGCCTGAACAATCCGTACATGAATGGGGCCCCGCCCCGTGCGCAAGGACCTATCCGCCGTGCGCAAGCCTTATGTAGGGCGCCCCAAGAAGGGCGGCCGATGGCCGAAAAGAAAGCACGGCGCTTTTTCCGCCGCACAGCTCATCCGCACAGAACCATGAATCTAAAGCCCATCGGTAGCCTCTCCCTGATCCTGCTTGGCGCGGGCATGGCCCGGATCTTCCCGGTGCAGGCCGTCCCTTTCGCCCCCCAGTCGGCGGTCCCCAGCCGGCTCAGCCTCGCCGACGACTTCCAAGATCTCGCCAATCAGGTCGGGTCCTCGGTCCTGCGGGTCGAGTCGATTTCAAGCGAGGGCAAGCTGCTCGGTCAGGGTTCGGGTTTCGTGGCGCGCGAGGGCGGCATCGTGCTGACCAATAACCACGTGGTCGCGGTCGCGGACAGTGTGCGCGTGGTCCTAGACGGCGAGCGCAGGATGTCCGCCGAGATCGTGGGCACCGACCCCGAGTCCGACCTGGCGGTGCTGCGCGTGAAAGACGCGGACCTGCGCCCCCTCCCGCTGCGTGAGGACAAGCCGAACGTGGGCGAGTGGGCGATTGCAGTGGGCAACCCCCTGGGTCTGGGCCACACGGTCACGGCCGGCATCGTCAGCGGTCTGGGCCGCGAGCTCGGCCTGACCTTCTACGAAGACTTCATCCAAACCGACGCCGCGATCAACCCGGGCAACTCCGGCGGACCGCTCGTCGACCGCGATGGCCGCGTGATCGGCATCAATACCGCCGTGCTCGACGCCCGCCTGAACGGGCAGGGCGTGGGCTTTGCGATTCCCTCGGCCCAGGCGGAGGAGGTTCTCGACGACATCCTCGAGCTGGGCAGCGTGCGCCGCGGCTTCCTGGGTGTGAACCTGAGGGAAACTCGCAGTCCTAAGGCCCTGTTTGCTGGCTACACCGGCGAGAGCACCGTCACCATCCTCGAGGTGTGGCCCGGCAGTCCCGGGGCTCAGGCGAGTCTGCGCTCCGGTGATCTGATCCACTCCCTGAACGGCAAGGATGTGACCGAGATGCAGCGCCTGCTGGCCGACGTAGCCCGACTGGAGCCTGGTGCGACGGTGCCGATCGAGGTGCTGCGGGCCGGGGAGATCGTCAAGCTGCAGGTGACCCTGGGCGAACGGCCCCCAGCTGGCTCCGAGCAGCAGAAGCGACGGCGCTAGGGGGAAGCGAGCGGGGACCCACCGCCCTCCAGACACCCATTCAGCCCGGCCGGCGCCGGCGCCCCGCTTCCTGCGGGCGCCGGCGCCGGCTCATTTGTAGTCTTTGGACATGACCGTTCCCCCCGCCATCGAAGACAAGTCCCCGGCCGCCATCCACGCGCGGCGGTCCGGATTGGCCGAGCTGACCCCGCGAGTGATCATCCTCGGTCTCCTGCTGTCGGTCGTGATGGGGGCGGCGAATGTCTACGTGGGCCTCAAGGCCGGCATGACCGTTTCGGCCTCCATCCCTGCCGCGGTGATGGCGATGCTGTTCTTCAAGATGGTCTTGAGGGGCGGCACGGTGCTCGAGGCCAACCAGGTACAAACCTGCGCCTCGGCGGGCGAGTCCCTGGCCGCAGGCATCATTTTCACCATGCCCGCCCTGGTGATGGTCGGGTTCTGGACCGAGTTCGATTGGCTGACGGTAACCGGCATCGCCCTCGCGGGCGGCTTGCTCGGGATCCTGTTCATGATCCCGATGCGCCGCGTGTTTGTGGTCGACAACGCGGAGCTGCCCTACCCCGAGGGCATCGCCTGCGCGGCGGTGCTGGAGTCCGGCGATGAGGGCGCTGCGGACAAGGGCGCGGCGCGTGCGCTGATCATGGGCGCCGCCCTCGGCGCCTTCTTCAAGGTCTCCGAGAAGCTCTTTGCGATCATCTCGGCGTCGCTTGAATGGGCGTCCGCCCAGGGCTCTCGCATCCACTACTTCGGCGGGGACGCATCCCCGATGCTGGTGGCAGTGGGCCTGATCGTGCGGCTCAACGTGTCGCTCCTGATCTTCATCGGGGGCGGGCTCGCCTGGCTGATCGGCATGCCGCTCTTCGACGCTGGTCCGGCCCTTGCGGCGAATGAGGGCAGTGCCGTCGACGCTGCCTGGCAGCTTTGGAGCGGCCAGATTCGCTACGTGGGCGTCGGAGCGATGGTGATGGGTGGCGTGTCGTCGATCGTCGCGGTGCGCCACGGCCTGGTGCGCGCCGTGACCGAGTTGATCGAACGTTTCTCGTCGAAGGGGGAAGTCGCAGCCCACGAGCGCGACCTGCCGACCCCGGTCATCCTGGGCCTGGTTAGCGTCGCCGTGGCCCTGGTCGCCTGGCTTTACTTTGGCTTCACCGACAACGGCACCATCACCGCCATTGCGACGGTCGTGGCGGTCGTCATGGCGTTTTTCTTCACGGCGGTGGCCAGCTACATCGTTGGCCTGGTGGGCAACTCCAACAGCCCGGTCTCGGGCATGGCGATCACCACGGTGTTGGCCACGGGCGGCCTGCTGGCCCTCGCTGGTTACAACGAGGGCATGGATGCCATGGTGGCCATCATTGGGGTCGCTGCGGTCGTTTGCTGCGTGGCTTGTACCTCCGGCGACGTTTGCAACGACCTTAAGACCGGCAGCTTGGTCGGCGCGACGCCCTATCGGCAGCAGATCATGCAGGTCATTGGCGTGGTCGTCGCGGCCATGGTGATGCAGCCGGTGCTGACGCTGCTGCACGAGAACACCCCGGGCGGCATCGGTGGGCGGGAGCTTTCCGCGCCCCAGGCGGGCCTGATCAAGAGCCTGGCTGAGGGCTTCACGGGGGTCGGCACACTGCCCTGGGATCTGATCGGCTACGGAGCCGGCATCGGGGCCCTGATCCTGGTGATCGACGCCTACCTGGTGAAGCGGGGCTCGGCGTTCCGTGCCTACCTGATGCCGATCGCAGTCGGGATGTACCTGCCCTTTGGCCTGGCTACTCCGATCCTGCTCGGAGGTCTGATCGCCCACTTCGCCACCCGCAGGGCGAAGGACGAGGACG
The DNA here is from genome assembly GCA_964459495.1 of uncultured Planctomycetaceae bacterium. Lineage (GTDB taxonomy): Bacteria > Planctomycetota > UBA1135 > UBA1135 > CAYWNK01. The sequence continues at coordinate 14,781 of CAYWNK010000079.1, read as the reverse complement.
AGGTCGAACGCAAGCTGCAGCGGGGCGTGCTCTTTGCCTCCGGCGTGATCGCTGGCGAGTCTCTGATGGCCGTCGGTGTGGCGGGCCTTGCCGCAGTCGGAGTCACGAGCCTGATCCCGGGCAGCGTCGAGTGGGCCGGTCCCTGGGTCTGGGCGACGATCGCCGCCTGTGTGTTCGCGGTCCTGGCCTTCTGGCGCGTGACCCGTTCCGGGGCGCAGCAGGCCTAGGCCCTGGATCACCGGCGCCCACAGCCTAGGTTGTGGGCGCCTTGATCCGTCCTACTCCGATGATCGCCTTCCTGCGAGCCGCCGGGCAGCTTGCGTTCTTCTTCGCTCTTCTCAGCGGCAGAGCGGCAGCCCAGAGCTTCAACGTCGACCTGGGCGATGCGGCCGTGCCCTCGCGGACCTACGGCGGCGCTGCGGGGCAGCCTGGCCTTTGGAACGTTGTACTGCCGGCATCCGAGGGCGAAGAGGGCTCGCAGGCCCTGCTCGATCTGGGGGCTGAGCGCTCGGCAGTGCGTGTCGCCCAGTGGGGCGTGAGCGCCTGGACCCAGTGCCCGGCCGGTCTGATGGGGGACGCGAAGGGCCTGCTCGAGGACGCAGCCCTGTCGCTGAAGGGCACCCAGCGCTGGTCCTTCCACGGTCTGCGTGACGGGGACTACCTGGTCTACACCTATGCCTGGCCCGGCTGTCTGGCCGAGCCCGGCAAGGTCCTGGTGCTGGAGTCCCCCGATTCCGCGAGCTGCTGCGGGGACTACGGCGTCAGCGGCTGGTCTGGGCATCACATAGTGGGCCAGAGCTTCGCGCTGCACCGCGCGAGGGTGCAGGGCGGGGATCTCAATGTCCTGCTCGAGACCGGCGATGGCTCTGCGGGGGCTCGCATGTGCGGCATGCAGCTGGTTTGGCTGGGGCCGCTTGGCGCTCCTGATCCGATCTTTGCCGGCCGCCTGGTGGTGCGCAGCAGCGCGAACGGGACGTCCCTCGTCCTCAGCGGCCTGGATCCGGGCGAGGCCGCCCCCCTTTGGGCGCGGCCAGCGGATCGAAGGGGTCTGCCGATTCAGGGGCCCGATCCGGCCCAGCTCATCGCGCTGCCCGCGCCGGGGGAAACGCGCCGCGTGCGGCTGCCCGAGCTGCCTCCGGGGGCAGCTGGTGCCCTGGCTGGTCTGGGCTGGAAATTAGAATGGTGGGGGCATAGGGATGCCGCGGAGCTCGACTGGCGCAGCTGATGCTCAGTTCGACTGGGCGCTCCAGTCCTTCCACCAGGATTGGAAGAGGCTGTACTGCTGTTCGACGAAGGCCTTTTGGCTCGCCGACAGCTGGTCGGTCGCGTTGAAGTGCAGGCGGTACTGCTCCTCACCGTTGAGGACGAGTAGGTACTTGTAGAACAGCACGAGGTCGGGGCCCTCGTCGAAGGTGGAGAGCACGAGCAGGGCGGCTTCGAGCTCCTTGGCTAGGCGCCGTGCCCGGGCGTCGCCGGCTTGGGCGCGGGTGCAGAGCTCGACCATGCGCAGAACCTGCTCGGGGAGCGCATTGCCGATGCCGGTGATGGCGCCCGTTGCGCCGCAGTTGAGATAGCCGTGGAAGACCTGGGTGTCGACGCCGACCATCAGGGTCAGCGCGTCGTCGGCGCCGGTGATGTGTTCCGCTGCATAGCTCAGAGACGCGGAGCCGCCGAACTCTTTGAAACCGATCAGGTTGGAGTACTGGGAGCGGAGGTCGAAGAAGAGCTCGGCGCGGGTCTCAAAGCCGTAGTAGGGGCTGTTGTAGATCACGGCTGGTGTCTCTGGTGCCGCCTCCAGAATCGCAGCGAAGTGCGCACGCTGGGCTGCGGGGGAGGTCCCGCGGGAGAGCACGCGCGGGATCACCATCAGGCCGGCGGCTCCCACGGAGGCGGCGTGCTTAGCGTGGTCGACGGCTGAGGCGGTGTTGATGGCGCCGGTGCCGACGACGACGGGCACACCGGCCTTTGCCAGCCGCGCTACGCCCTCTTGGCGCTGGGCATCGGTCAAGAGCGGCCAGTCCCCCATGGAGCCGCAGTACACCATGCCTGACATCCCGGCGGCCATGAGCTCCTGGCCCTTGCCGACGAGCGCATCAAAGTTCGGCGTGCCATCGACTTGGCATGGGGTCATGAGAGCAGGGATGCAGCCTTCGAAGACGTTGGACGTGGATTGGGTGGGGGGCATGGAAGCGGAATGCGGAGGGACTGGGGGATCAGTCGCCCTGCAGTACGGAGGCGATCATGGCCTCCATGACTGGGCGCTGAGATTGGATGTGGTGGCCGAGCGCGACGCGGGCCTTGGCCCAACGCCTAGCGCGAGCGTGGTCGAGAATCTCGACATGCTGGGCGGCCATCTCGGCCACCACCTGCGCGCCGAGGGCCGCGTAGTCGAAGAGCGCGTTGTAGTAGCGGCCGTTCGAGGCAAAGAAGGCCTCGATGTAGCGGTTGCCGGAGCGTTGGACGAAGTAGGCGTGGAGCGTGTTGTCGATGGATCCACGCCGCACGGCGGGTGCGCCATTGCCGGCGATCATTCGCTCGAGGTCCGCGGGTTCGAGGTCCTTGCGCGCCAGGTCGAGGGCCTTGACCTCCAGGGTCTCACGCACGTCGAGGTAGGCGTCCATCTCGTCCTGGTCGAAACGCGGCACGCGCCAGCCTCGACGGGGCACGTGCTCCAGCAGGCCGCCGCCGGCAAGGCGTTGGAATGTGCTGCGAAGGAGAGACCGCCCGATTCCGTGTTGCTCCGCCATCGCCTCCTCCCGCACGAAGGGGTCGACGCCATCCCGCAGGCTTAGCAGGATGATCTCCCGTGCGATCGCCGCGTCGTGGTCCACGGGCGGCTGGGGGCGCGGTGCGACCTTCGAGCCGGAACGCCGGGCTCGCTTCGCCACGCCGAGCTGAAGCCGCCCGTTGTCCCTCTTCAGGAGCAACTTGCGCTCCAGCAGTCCATCGAGCGCCGCTCTCACCGGCGTCAGGCTGACCTCGTACATCCCCGCAATACTCGCCAGCGTCAGCCGGTCGGGCAGGTCGGAGCCAGAACGAATTCGGGACTCCAGGTCCTGTTCGATGTACTCGGAGATGTTCACAGCCGGGGGAGCGGACGAAGGAGCAGCTAGATGGCGCTATTGCTCCAAGTGCCATCGACCTGGCGCCAAACGGAACCGGGGTTGTTGTCCTGGAGCGATGCCGGCAGGCGATGGGGCCGCACGTTGTCGTAGCATTGCAGCATCGCGAAGCGCGAGATCGACCCCGGCAGTCCGACCGCCGTGAAGCCCGGGTGGGAGGTTGCGGGGAAGGGGCCGCCGTGGTTCATCGCGGGGGAAACCGCCACGCCGGTGGGCATCTTGTCGTTGATCAAGCGCCCGACGCGCGCTCGCAGTTCAGGCGCGATGGCGTCGTAGCTGGCGTCGTCGGATCCGTCGGTGGCTGAATAGACGCAGCCGGTGAGGTTGCCCTCCAGGGTCTGGATGACGCTGCGGGTTTCGTCGCTCGAGGAGGTGCGCACGATGAGCGTCGCGTTGCCGAATGCCTCGGACTGAAGCTTCGCCGGCGACTCCAGGAACTGGGCTCCCGTCGCCTCCAGGACGGTGTTCTCGTAGCTGAATCCGCTGGTTTCTGCGGCAGGTTTTCCCCCGGCCAGCACCTTGGCTCCCGCCGACTTCAGCCTCTCGACCGACTGACCGAGGCCGTCGAGTCCAGCAGAGGAGAAGAGCACGCCCGGCTGGGCCGCGGCAAAATGGAGCGTGACGTCGGCCACGAAGGTGTCGGCTTCGGGGGATTCCTCGATGAGAACCAGACCGGGATTCGTGCAGAATTGGCCAGTGCCCATCAGGCAGCTTCCCGAGAACTCTTCCGCGATCGCGCCGCCGCGCTCCTTCAGCGCGTTGGGCAGGATCACCACGGGGTTCACGGAGCCCAGCTCGAGGTAGATGGGCTTGCCGGCAGCGTCAGCGTGGGCCTTCAGGGCGAGACCGCCGCGGCGGGAGCCCGTGAACGCGATTGCTGCAAGGCGTGGGTCTTTGGCTAGGCGTTCGCCGTCGGCGAAATCCAAGTTGTAGAGCAGCTGTACGGTGGAGGCCGGCAGGCCCGCCTCGTCGACTGCCTTCTGGGCTTCCTCGGCGAGAATGCGGGTGGTTCCCGGGTGCAGCGGGTGTCCTTTGGCAATCACGGGGTTGCCCGCGGCGATCGCTGCGGCGAAGTCGCCGCCAGAGATGCTGCCGAAGGCGAGGGGGAAGTTGTTCGGCCCGAAGACCGCCACGGGACCGATCGGACCGAAGCGCGTTCGGATGTTGGCGGCCGTGTCGATGATCGGGCGGGTCCAGTCCTCGCTGCGGGCAGCGGCAGCGGCGTGTCGCAGCTGGCCTGTGGTGCGCGGGAGCTCGATGGCTGCCAGGCGCGGAGCCGTGGGGAGGGCGGTTTCCTTGGCGGCGAGTTCGGTGATCTCCTCGGCGCGCGTTTCGATTCTGGCGGCGTAGCCCTCCAGGAAAGCGGCGATCTTCGATGGCTCAACTGAGCGTAGCTCCGCGGCAGCGGCTTGGGCCGCATCGAGCGCGGCATCACAGTCCGACCAGCGGCTCGTCGGGTACTCGCCCGGAAGGGGGTCGCCCGTACGGGGATCTTGGGCACTGAAGGTTCCGCTGGCATCGGCGGGACGCCAGCTTCCGGCGATCAGGACGTGGGACTGGGACATGAAATTGGTGCGCGGGGGGGAGCTAGGGGGGGATCGAACTTGTCTTTGTCGACAAAGTACAAAGTTGCTGCTGGCCGTGCCCGTGAAAATCCGGTGACAATAGGGCCGTGAATGCATCGACCATCGAAGTCATCGATTCCCACACCGGCGGGGAGCCCACGCGGGTCATCGTTGCCGGCGGCCCCGACCTTGGCTCGGGGCCTCTGGCCGGGCGGGTCGAGCGCTTCCGTGCCGAGTTCGACCACGTGCGCACGCGCGTCATGAACGAACCCCGCGGTTCGGAGGCCTGGGTGGGGGCCCTGCTCTGCGAACCCCACGATCCGAGCTGCGACTTCGGTGTGATCTTCTTCAACAACGTCGACTACCTCGGCATGTGCGGTCACGGGACCATGGGCCTGGTCGAGACGCTCCTGCATCAGGGCAGGATCGGCCCCGGTGCTCACCGCATCGATTCCTGCGTGGGGCCGGTGACCGCGGTGTTGCACGGGGACCGCTCGGTCAGCGTTTTCAACGTGCCTAGCTATCGCCACGCGGCCGGCGTAGAAGTGCAGGTGCCCGGACTTGGGCCCGTGACGGGCGACATCGCGTGGGGCGGCAACTGGTTTTTTCTGGTGACAAGCGCGCCCCCGTGCCCGCTCGAGATCGGAGAGGAACCCGGGCTGAAGGCGGCTGCGATCGCGATCCGCGGCGCGCTGGCAGACCAGGGCATCACGGGCAAGGAAGGCGGCTACATCGACCATGTTGAGTTTTTTGGGGCCGCGGGCGATCCCGCCAACCACAGCCGCAACTACGTGCTTTGTCCTGGCGGTGCCTATGATCGTTCCCCCTGCGGGACGGGGACGAGCGCCAAGCTGAGCTGCCTCGCGGCCGACGGCAAGCTCGCCCCCGGGGAGGTCTGGCGACAGGAGAGCCTCATCGGGAGCGTGTTCCAGGCCAGCTATGAGCCTGCGGACGAGGCGAACTGCATCCTGCCTGAGATACGGGGCCATGCCAGTATCAGCGCCGTGTCCACCTTGCACTTCGATCCACGCGATCCCTTCCCAGACGGGATTCCCACATGATCCACCATTCGAATTCAGGGGAGGCGCGGGCTGCAGCTTCGCCCGGCGACCACGTGGCCGTAGTCGGGGGCGGAGTCATCGGAGGCATGAGCGCGTGGTACCTCGCCCACGCTGGCTACCGGGTGACGGTGATCGATCGCGATGAGTTCGGGGCGGCGTGCAGCCACGGCAATTGCGGGTATGTCTGCCCCAGCCACATCTTGCCCCTATGCCAGCCCGGGGCGGTATCCAAGACGATGCGTGCGATGTTCAAGTCGAACTCGCCATTCGCGGTAAAGCCTCGACTCTCGAAGCGCTGGATGTCCTGGTTCTGGAACTTTGCGCGCAGCTGCAATGAGCGCGACATGATGAAGACTGGGCGGGCCCTGCACGGCCTATTGCAGTCGTCGCTTGCCCTGTACCGCGGGCTCGTGAACGATGAGGGCATCGAGTGCGAATGGCAGGAACGCGGGCTGCTCTACGTGCACGACGAAGCTCGCGACTTCGAGGCCTATGCGGACACGGATCAACTCCTACGGAATGAATTCGGCGTTGGGGCCACGGCCTACGACGGTGCGGCGGTCTTGCAGCTCGAGCCCGCGCTCAAGCCTGGTATCGCCGGCGCATGGCACTATGAGGGCGACTGCCACCTACGTCCGGACAAGCTGCTTCAAGAGGTGCGCCAGCGTCTTGAGGGCATGGGGGTCACCTTCCTGGAGTCGACGGCGGTGGAGGGTTTTGAAAAGGGTGGGGCCACTGGGGGGGCGGCCCGTGTCATGGCCAAGGGCAGGGATAGCCAGCCCTTGACCTTGGACGCCGACCACTTCGTCGTGGCGATGGGGGCGATGACGCCGTTCATGAACGAGCAGCTCGGGGTGCAGATCCCAATCGAGCCGGGGAAGGGCTACTCGATCACGATGACGAAGCCGGGCCGTATGCCGCGGCATCCCCTGATTTTTGAGGATAGCCATGTGGCGGTGACGCCCATGGACACGGGCTATCGGATCGGTTCAACGATGGAGTTCGTCGGCTACGACACCAGCATCAACAAGAAGCGCCTCGGGCTCCTGAAAGCAGCGGCGGAGAAGCACCTCGTCGATCCGCTCGGCGCCGAGGTGACCGAGGAATGGTACGGCTGGCGGCCGATGACATGGGACGGACGTCCGATCATCGACCGCAGTCCGGCGCACTCCAACGTTTGGATTGCGGCGGGGCATAGCATGCTAGGCCTAAGCCTGGCGACCGGAACGGGCCGGCTTGTGGCCGAGCTTATCGGTGGCGGCGACACCCATCTGGACCCCGAGCCCTTCCGGGTGTCGCGCTTCCGCTAGCGGTCCGCGCGCGCTAATGGAAGGTCCACTCCGCCGCGCCGGAGAACTGGCCGGCCACCCAGGCTTGTGCGTAGACCGTGAGGCCGGTAAGTCCGGCCGGGAGCGGGCCTACCGCGTAGGTTGCAAGGCCGTTCGCGTCGGTCGTGATGGGGATCAAGCTGAGCCCGGCGCTGCCGATCCAGACCAGGGGGCCGCTGGCCGGTGTTGTGGAGACCCCAAGGAATCCGGCGGAGGAGATGGGGGCATCTTTGAGCCCAATCTTGAAGTGCATGTCTCCATCCAGGAGCGGCGAGTTGGCGATTAGCTCGGGGCCCGTCACCGGTGTCGGATTCCCGTACTCATTGGATCCATGGGGGACACGCTCGGAATACAGCGTAGGGCGGTCGAAGGGCGGGTCCCCGTTGGCTACGCGGGGGTCGGTCAAGGTCTCGAAGAAGGCCCTCACGTCCTTGTGGTCCTGCTCGGTTTGGAGGGCCGGGAAGAAGCGATAGTTCGGCGCGCTGCCAGGAATCTCGCCGTTGTAGAAGCGAATGACGTCTTCCAGGCTGTCGAGGCTTCCGTTGTGGAAGAAGCGCCGCTTGAGAGCCACGTTGCGAAGGCTCGGAGTGACGACACCGGTGGCTTCTTCAGTTCCCACAGAACTCTCGAACGCCGTTGTTCCAGGCACGCCAACATCGTTGCGACGCAGGCCGTCGGAGAGCAGGCTGTCGAAGGGATTGGTGAACCCGCCGCCCGGTTTGAGGCCGAAGGGCATGGGGCTTCGCCCTGTATTTGCGTCGGAATGGCATTGGTCGCAGTCGCTGCTGACGAAGAGCTCGAAGCCGCGTTTGGGCGAAGCGTCGACAGCGGCCATGTCCAAGGCATCGATGTCGAGCAGGTCAATGGGGGCCTGGTTGGGCACCAGCGTGCGTTCGTAAGTGGCGATCGCCATGGCAAAGCGCTCACGGGTGACGCCATCCGGACCGGCGTAGGGAGTGCCCGCAAAGGTGGCATCGAAGGCCTCGGCGTAGGTGGCGTAGTCGGCCTGCAGGTCCAGCAGGTCCTGCGGCAAATCCGTGGCGAGTGCCAGGGGCCGAGCCGGACCAAGCTTGCCCGCGACGGAGTCCGTCGAGGTCCCTGCGTTCCAGGTGAAACCGTCGCGGCACATTTCTATGGAGTTGACCGGCGGCAGAACGGCCTGGGCCTCCAACGCGGCCCAGTTGTCGAGCAGGACAGAGCCGTCGCTCGCCAGGAAGCTGGGGCCCATGCGGCCATCCCAGAAGCTGGAGGTCTTGAACGCAGCGCCGGTCACCGTGCTGGCAGGGGCAAGCGGCGTGACGCGCCGGTCCTGGACCAGCTGGGCCTCGGGCATGAACCGATTGCCCGAATCCTGGGGCACCATGCCGAGGGATCCCTCCGTGCCGATCGGCGATGGAAAGGTCAGGCGCATGTCGATGCCTCCGAAGGCCGGGGCATGGCATGTCCCGCAGGCCATCGTGTTGTCGGACGAAACCTGTTCCTCCCAGAACAGCGCCTTTCCGAGGACCCGACGAGCGTCGGTGTTGGTGCCCGGTCTGGGGAAGAAGGGGTTGTTGGTCGAGGGAACGAAGGGGTTGTTTGCGGGGGCTTGGATGTCAGGCCAATTTTGGTTCCCATTCTGGGGAGCCTGACCCTGCAGGTCGCCACCAAGCCGGGGCAGCGGAGTTCCGTCTTGTCCGAGCGTAGCGGGGGAGAGCCAAGACCAGGCGAGCAGCGCCAGTCCGGCCCGTTGAGTGATGTTCATGCGTCGCATGGCCATGGCCTCCGTCGGGGAACTAGAATCGGGCCAGGCCCGAGCGACGCGAGCTGATCATGGTCGTCGACGCGTCGATGCTCATGACCGTATTCAGGTCGAAGATCGTCATCGGCCGCGGCGCGGTCCATGTGCCTTGGCTGAGCTTCACGAGCGCGCCGTTTTTTCCGGATGCCCAGACTTCTAGGGTGTCGGGGTTGATGTCCACGGACATCAGGCTTGCGTTGGCTAGCTCAGGGATGGAAGGCGTGATGTCGATGAAGGTCAGGTTTGCGGCGTTCGCGTAGTAGATCTTGCCGGTGTCGCTCACGGTGACGATGTGGGGGAAGGCGAGCGAAATCCCGGTCAGGGCCTCACCCGGTAGGGTTGGGACGGCGACTGAAGTCCAGTTTTGCCCGCCATTGGTTGTGAACGCAGCGGTTCCTTTGGTGCCTACAACCATGCCGATCTCGGCCGTGAGGAACTCGGTGTCCAGGACCTTGATTCCTGTCAAGGGTAGGGAGCGATTCAGCCAGTTCGCACCCTGGTCGCTCGTGCGGTAGACCTGGCCGCCGGCACCAGCGATATAGCCGACCGAGGTGCTGCCGATGATCTCAGCGGTCTCCATCTGGACGCTCAGGCCAAGGGGGGCATAGTTCCAGTGTCCGGGGTCACCCCCTTGTGTGTTGTAGAGCGGATCCTCGTTGCCTGCGGCGAGCACCCAGGTGCCGTTGTCCGCCACGTCGACGCCGAGGAGGTAGGGGTTGTTGTTGGCGGGTGATGAGAACACTCGTTCGGTGTCTTCGCCGAAGTTCGACGTACGCAGGATCTGGGCGCTCTGCCCAACTTGGAATCCAAGACCGGAAGCCGTGAACGCGGCGCCAAACATGCGTCCGTGCTGGGTGGAGTTCAGCTGGGTACGAGTCCCAACGATCTCGCCGCCGACGAGCGAGTAGTCAACGCGCTCGACGACCCCGAAGGTCCCGGTGTAGTAGGCCGTGTCGTTGTCGTAGCCCTCGACCCAGCGCATCGGAGTCGCCCCCAGCTGCTGGCCCAGGGTCGGGTTGGAAGGGGCGGGGCCGCTATCGAGGTTCCACCAGGGGGTCTCGCCCGCGCAGGAACGAACGTCGGTATCCGGCCATACCGTGGTCAGAAAGCCCTCGAACCAGGTCGCGGTCGAAGGAGCCGGCGTGGGTTGACGGATCCAGCTTGTCCGCCCGTAGCCCACTGCGGCCGAGGTATCGGCCGTCAGCATGGCCGCCCCGTAGATCGTCGGCATCGTGACACCACACTGGGGGTTGCCCCCTGGGGCACCGATCCCGGTCGTATTGCCGAAGTCGTTGTTGATGCACTTCTCGGGGGTCCAAGTCGCTCCCCCGTCGTCCGTCCAGAAGGTGTAGCCGTCGTTGTTTCCGAAGCCACCGGCGATCACGCCGTACTCATCGGAAGTGTTGGGATCACCATCTTGGTAGAAGTCGATGGACCACATCTCAAGGTTGGTAACCTCGTTGTTGCAGGACGGAAGGACCTCCGGCAGCTCGTTCAGCTCGTCGAGGCCGTTCCTCGAGACCCAGGTGCGACCCGCATCCGTGGTGCGTGCGATCCAGCCCTCGTCCAAGACCATGATGCCGTTGTCATCGTCAAAGAAGTGGACGTCGTAGCAGTCGAATGGGCTTTCATGCTCATCGCCGTCCAGGAAGTTCTCGATGGAGATGAGGTCGGCGGGGATCCAGTTCATGCCTCCGTCGAGGGTGTATTGCACCGTCAGGTCATCGCCCAAGACGAAGCCATAGACCTCGTCGAAGAAGTGGCACTGGTGCAGGTTTGCCGGAGCGGAAGGCCAGTCCTGGGTGGAGTCCGGGAAGTTCTGGATCACCGGGGACATCACCACGCTTTGCTGGGTCCAGTTGAGTCCGCCATCGGTCGTGCGTAGGACCGTGCCCTGGGCACCCACGGCGTAGCCGACGTTGGGGGTGACCATATCGATCCCACGAAGCTGGACCCGCACGTCGGGGGTGACCGCTTGAGTCCAGCTGCCGTTCTCCCACCTGCGGATCAGGCCGCCGTCGTGGGTCACCCAACCGAGGTCCTCGTTTTCGAAGTAGACGCCGAAGGGGTCGCCCCCCTGCAGGTAGGTGGCGGTTTGGGCGGAGGCAAAGGGCGACAGTGCGAGTAGGGAAAGGACGAGCGAGCGCATGGGAATCGAGTGGGATAGGGGAACGGAGCAGGTTCCCTTCGCGTCTCGAGGCTCTCCAATGGTTCAGAAATCCCGATGGCCTTTATCGCGCTGGCTCCGGACCCAGCTGCCACCTCCCTTGCTGAGGTATCGGCGCGCTCCCGCGCAGATGAACGACCCAGCGCCGCTTGGGTGGGCCTAGAGAGGATGTATGGACCGGATATCCTTGATCCGCGGGTTACACCATCGGCTGCACTACCAACCAGCCGGCGCAGAGCCGCAAAGGAAGCCAGTCCATGCCCCGATTCTCCACCTACGTCGGCCTCGACGCCCACAAGAAGTCCATCGTTCTCGCCTACACCGGTGCTGGTCTCGACCATGAGCCTCAGCACCTGGGCTCGATCTCCAGCGACTACACCCGCCTGAAGGCCAAGCTACTCAAGCTGGGAGTCCCCAAGGAAATCAAGATCTGCTACGAAGCTGGTCCGACCGGCTACGGTCTTTACCGAGCGCTGATTCAGGACGGTTTCGCCTGTGATGTGGTCGCGCCGGCCAAGACACCGAAGATGGCGTCGGATCGGGTCAAGACCGACAAACGCGACGCGCGCAAGCTGGCGGTCTTTCTTCGAAGTGGTCACCTGACCGCGATCCGCGTCCCGACTCCCGAGGAAGATCGAACCTCCTGCACTGCGGCCCCGACCCGCGAATGTCAGTCTAACTCCATCGTCGACACGACGCTCGCGGCCGCCCCCTCCGCCTACCCGGAACCACTCCCATGAATGCAGTGTGCCCCCATCGAGCCGATCGGCCGCGACAGGGGCACGCATCAGGCGCCAAGCGCGCGAACAGCTAGAACTGAAAGAAGCCGAGTCGCGGAGCACTTGACAGGTCCATCCATATCACTGGAACGGAATGGAAAGAGCGTCCGTGAAATTGGATGTGGAGGTGGGGTTGGTGTCCCGGTACCACAGCTGGAAATTCCAGGTCTCGCCCGCCAGGATTGGCTGGGGAGGGCTGGAGGGAATGTTGGTCGTGTCGACCTGGACGCTGATCGAGCCCGCCGGCCCCGAGTTCATCACCTGGGCGACGAGGCGCGCGGAGGGGCTGCCAAGGCAGAGGTTGCCATCGCTGCCACCGGGGCCCTGAAGGAAGTCTTGGGTCAGGCTTGCCAGGTAGTAGCCGGCTTTGTTCTGGGGAAGGCCTGTCGAGACCAGGAGCAGGTCGTTGGCTGCAGCGAGATCGCTACCGAAACCTGCGATCGTCGCGGGGGATCCCGTGGAATTGGGCACCGCGGGTCCGCAGTAGTTCTGGCCCACGGCAGTGGGTGGAACGCAGTTGCCTCCCGCGCCGCTGATCTCCAGGAGGTAGGGGCTGCAGTCCGGAACGCTCGAGGCCGCGATGCGGGCCTCAAGCACGTAGGTCTGGCTGATGCCCGTTGTGTTGACCCAGGTGATGGTCTCCGTGTCCGTGCTGGAGGTGCTGCTGGCCAGCTGGGCAGCGCCACATCCCAGGGAGCTGTACAGGTAGAGGTCGAGGTCTCCGCTGGCGTGAGCAAAAAAAGCGTCCACGCTGAGGGTGTCGCCGGGATCCACGCAAAGCTCGAAGAAGTCCGGGCTTGCTTTGCGGAGGAAGTAGTCCTGGAGGCTGAGGTCACCCACCGGTGTTGCCATGCTGCAGTTGTCGTTCGGCTCAAAGAGGTCGTCCGGTTGCAGGCAGGGGTCGCCTGGCAAAGAGACCACATCCAGATCGTAGTCCACACAGCCCGTGCCCGAGATGTACTGGACTTCGAGTCGAACCGCGATCGGCTGGGAGCTGGGGTTGAAATAGGTGACGGTTTCGTTGTCTGTGCTGCTGGTGCCGCTGTCGAGCACGACCGTGTTGGAGCAGATGTCGTCAGAGAGGACGGCGTCCAGGTCTCCTTGACCATGCTGGAAAAGGACGTCGACGTTCAACGTGCCGAAGCCGTCGATCTCAAAGAGGAAGAAGTCACGGTCATCCTCGGAGGCCACGATGCCGGTGGTGAGGCCCGGGGGGATCAACCTGGCCAAGGTGCAGTTGTCGTTGTTCTCCAGGCTATCCTGCTGGCAAGGGGGGCCGTTGCTGAGGCAGGTGCGCGTAGCGAGGAAAGTGTTGATCTGGCCCAGGGAAACGGGGCCGAAGGAGTTGGCGCAGGTGATCGACGGGTTCATCGTCCTGTTCGGGCAGTTGCAATGGCCTGCGTTCCAGTTGTGCCCGAGCTCATGGGCAGAGAGGTCGGTTACACAGGAGAAGTTCCCTGTGAAATCCGATTGCACGAGACTGGAGCCTGTCGAGCTGCAGATCGCGGCCGGATCCGCGATGCCGATGGTTCCACCCGTCAGATTGCGGCCCGTAAAGAGCTGGGCGATATCCCTTTGGATACCCTGCTGGTTGTCCTGCCACTCAGACTTGAATTCCCCGAGCAGGGCGGAGGGGCCGTTGGTCGTATAGGGGTTGTCGTTGCTGCTGGTGCGAACGATGATGGTGGTGATGGCGTGGGTCAGGCTCAGCTCGGTCTCGTACTGACCGTTCATGGCGGCGATGACGGTTTGGATCCGGTTGGACACGTTGTTCACCGAAGAGCCCCAGTCCTGGTAGTAGTCGAAGTCGGCGTCCGCGGCGAGTTCTGCGGTCTGGATGGAGGCTGCAAACGACGTGGTCGTGGACCCGCCCGTGTATACGGGCTGGTCGGCCGCCAGAGTTCCGCAGTGGGATCGCGCTGGGATCCGTACATCTACGCTGTCGTAGAGGATGTGGAGGTTGCTCGCGGCCATGGGGAACTGCCGCTGAAGCGGTTCGATCCACTTCACAGATCCATCCGCAAGCTCGAGCTTGGCGTAGAGCCCCGAGTCCTGAAAACCGCCTCTCACCGTGGACCCCGGCTGGCTGGCCAAGAAACCCTGGATGGTGCTCACGGGACCGGGGTTCACCGACACCAGCCGTCCCCCCTCGACTTGGGCGAATAGGTTGAACCCAGCGGTTCGGACCGAGTGTGGCTCAAGCACCAGGTAGTCCGTTTGACCGTCCAGGGTCCACTCTGCGATCCGGGCTTCTCCGAGATCGCCGGTGACCACCAGCTCGACGGCTTCGCTCCGCTCGAGCCCGTATGCCAGATTCCGTTCGGCGGCACTTGGACCCTGCCCAAGAAGGGGAGCCGTCATTGCGATCTGCGAAACCAGGAGAAGAGAGGGGATTTTCATGGTGCAGTCAAACTAACAGGTCCTTCCCGATCCAAGACTGGCCAGGGGGGAAAGACGGCGTTGCGCCTCAATTGCGAACCCCCAAGGTCTGGCCAAGTTCGCTTCGGTAGCACCGATGAGAGGCCGCTAGCCCGAGAGCAGGACATCGACGGGTACGCAGCACTCCCAAGTTGCCCACCTTGCCGGATTCAGGGGCCCGGGCGGAGAGGAGCAGAATGGGATCCGTTGCCCAGTCGGGCGATCTGTAGACAAGGTGCGGAGGGCTATCGGGATGGGCAGTCTCGGCCTTCCGTTCGAATGGGTAGGGGGGCGCGATGCTCGTGGCCGCGGCCGGTTGGACTCTGGATCAAGGGATCGGTGCGCTGGCACCGATTGACCGTGGTGGTGCCGTTCGCAGGGAAGTGGATCCCGATGGGGGATCGGCGGCCATCAACGGATTCCCCGCGCGAGTGGGAACCGGTGCCGGACCGGCTTGGGGTTTCGGGAACGAGCCAGACGAACGCGGTGCGTGCGGCGTTCGTTCCCTAGAGGTCCGGCCGAAAACACCGCGCGGGCGAGGTGGGGGCGATTCGACTCGAA
>CAYWNK010000078.1:0-22202 GCA_964459495.1 uncultured Planctomycetaceae bacterium | reverse complement strand
GGGTATGGGGCCGGATCGGAGCGGAATGGGTTCCAGGGTGAGGGGAGTACGAAGCCGGGGCAATGTTTGCCGCCTTGGTGCCTGCGATCCCCCGGCGCTTTGCGCCGGGGGATCGCAGGCACCAAGGCGGCAAGCATTGCCCCGGCTTCGTACTCCCCTCACCCTGGAACCCATGCAACGACACCTTCTGCTGCTCTTGATCTCTGTCCTTGGCCTCGCGCTTCCCGGCTCCGCCCAGGACAAGCCGAACCTGCTGCTGATCGTGGCCGACGACATGGGCTACGGGGACCTGGGCTGCTACGGGTCCCTGCAGGTGCGCACGCCGGTGCTGGATGCGCTGGCGGCGGGGGGTGTGCGCTGCACGGACGGCTACGTGTCGAACTCGGTGTGCGCCCCGTCGCGGGCGGGACTGATGACGGGCCGCAACGGGGCGCGCTTTGGCTTCGAGCACAACCTCAACACGACCGAGCAGGTGATGCCGGAGTACTACGGAATCCCCCTCGATGAGCCGCTCGTGTCCCAGCGGCTGCAGGACCTGGGCTATCGCACGGGCCTGGTGGGGAAGTGGCATCTGGGCAAGTCGGTGCCCGAGCACCATCCGCTAGAGCGCGGCTTCGAGAGCTTCTTCGGGATGTTGAAGGGCCACCACGACTATTGGCCGAAGCCGGGCAAGCACAAGCTGTTCTACGGGCACGAGCCGGCGAAGGAGATTCGCACGCCCTACCTCACGGACTGGTTCACCGATGAGGCGCTCGATTTCACGGCGGGCGAAGGGCTGGAAGAGGGCGACGGGCGTCCGTGGTTCCTGTTCCTGTCCTACAACACGCCCCACAGCCCGATGCAGGCCCGCGAGGATGACCTGGAGCGTTACGCGCACATCCGGGACGAGAAGCGCCGCGCCTACTGCGCGATGCAGCATCGCATGGACGAGAACATCGGGCGGATCGTGGACCAGCTGCGGGCGGACGGCGAGCTGGAGAATACGCTGATCGTGTTCCTGTCCGACAACGGTGGCTCGGTCGAAGTCAGCCACGCGGTCAACGCGCCGCTGCGCGGCACCAAGGGCACGTTCTTCGAAGGCGGCATCCGCGTGCCGACGATCTACCACTGGCCCGCCCGCCTAGAGCCGGCCGTCTACACCAAGCCCGTCAGCGCTCTCGATGTGGCCGCCACCTTCGTCGCTGCCGCCGGCGGCACCTTCCCCGAGCCCGGCGTGCGCCAGGAGCGCAAGGGCCGTGGCGCGAAGAACCGGCCGATCTATGACAGCGTCGACCTGCTGCCCTTCTTCCGCGGCGAGGAAGGGGGCGAGCCCCATCCGGTGCTCTATTGGCGCATGGCCCTGCGCGGCGCAGCCATGCGCTCGGGCAACTGGAAGCTCGTGCGCCCGAACAGTCAATCCATTCAGCTCTACGACCTGGCGGCCGACGTGGGCGAAACCACCGACCTGTCCGCCGAGCACCCCGATGTCCTCGCGGATCTGTTGCTGCGCTTCAACCGTTGGGAAGCGAACCTCGAGCGCAGCCCCCTTT
This sequence comes from uncultured Planctomycetaceae bacterium, assembly GCA_964459495.1. Classification (GTDB taxonomy): domain Bacteria; phylum Planctomycetota; class UBA1135; order UBA1135; genus CAYWNK01. Next base: position 20,673 of record CAYWNK010000078.1, on the reverse strand, counting down.
TCATGTCGGACCCCAAGTGGCTCGACTACGGCCGCCAGCTCTACGGCCGCGAGTTCTCCCGCGTCCAGCCGGCGCCGGACGATGCCACCGACATCTGGTCGATGGGCTTTGAGGGGGATTGAGATCGGAGGGGTGCTGCGCACCTTGTGGTCGGTGCGCAGCAACGGCCTTCGCAGCACCGCATCTAAGACCCCGCGGGGATTGGCGGCACGGGGGGGGCGAGGCTTGGTGAGGCCTGTGCGATTGCAAGCAAGGCGCAAGCTACGAGGGGCGTCACAAGGGTGATCCGCATGTGGGTGGGGTGCACTTGGGTGTGGAGGTCCTAGGGCTTGACAGCGACAAGGACTGATCCGTCTCCGCCGTCGCTGGACGCAGGCGCAACAGGTGGCGTACCTGGCCAGTCCTGTCGTTCGCCTCGTCTCGCGATCGCGGGTTTCAGTATTCCTGAGAACAGAGAGGAGGCCCTCCTCACACCTGGAATCCAGATCACCTCCACCATGCCCAATTCATCGCACGGTGCTTTCGCGAAGCGATCTCATCGCTTCGGGGGCGACTCACCCCGGGCTTCGTACCGCCCTGCTCGCCGGGATCTGAGCGGGGGCTCCGGGTGACCGAAGCCCCTACCGCGACATTGCTTCAGTCGCACCACGTGACGGAGAGTCCGTCGGACGTGTCAAAGCCGGCGCCAACGCTCGGATCGCGGAACCAATACTGGAAGTTCCATACCTCGCCCGCCATCACCGGCGGCGAGTCAGCGGGAAGGTTGGTGAAGTCGAGATCCTCGCTCGCCGCGTTGCCGACGGCCATCTGCGGGCTGAGGCGAATGACAGGGTCGCCGCCCCCGACGCACAGCAGGCCATTGCCGAAGGGCGTTCCGCTCCCGCCAGCGGCCTGGCCGAGGCTGTAGAAGAACAGACCGGTTTCGTTGGGTACGGAATCCACCTCGATCGAGAATGCGTTGGAGCCGATCGAGTTCATGCCGTTGGAGTCCATGACCGCCGGTCCGCCGCTGGAGTTCACGGTCGAGCTGCAGAAGGACTCAGTGTCTGCAGCACGCGGCAGGAAGGCACGGAATCCAAAAATGCCGCCCAGTGATGGGTGAAACCCGCTGCCAACGATCGTCTGACCGTCTTCTGTGATCGCCCTGGCTTATTTGAGGGATCCGTTGGGAATGCCGGTCGCCCCGTTGGCAACCAGTACTTCCTCAAGCAATTGCAGCCCATCACTTGGGGTCCAGATCGTAGCCAGGCCAATCACGAGGGGGGGCGAACTCGCGTTCCCCACCGCCACCTTCCCGTCGTCGCTGCAGGCGAGAGCTCGACTGAGCGTGTACGGCGGCAACAGCCCCATCGTCACGGCCCCGCCATCAGGAGTCCAAACGAACCCCTCGGCGCCGGCCCTGCCGCAAGCCACGCTGCCGTCCGAATTCAGGTCGTGCACCTCACCAGCCCCGTTGGGCGTCACCCCCAACAAGATCAGCGTCTCGTTGAAGTTCTCATCCCACAGCGCCGCACGACGACCGTTGAACATCGTCTCGTCGTAGCCACCAATCCACTTGCCATCACCAGACACCGTGGTCGCCTGGCTGTCGTAGATGCCCAGCTGGGGCATTTCCTGCATCCCTGTCGCTGCTCGCCAGCGGAAACCACGCCCTCTTCCATCCGTGCGAATGCCCAAGCCAACGACCGTCGTACCATCCTTCGAGATCTCGGTGGCAAAACTATCGATGTCGAAGGGGGACATCTGACCGGGCAGGCCCCCGAGCGAGGTCCACCCGGTACTCGCCGTGTAGGTTGCCGCCGAAACTTGTGAGAAGGGGGGCACCTGGCCGAGCACAACACTGCCATCGTCGGACAGGTCGGCTAGGCCCGCTGAGCCTGAGATGTAGGTCTTGACCCCGTTCTCTAGAATGAAGAAGTTGGTGTTGTCGACCCCGATGAGGATGGAGCCATCGGAACTGCACGTGAAGACGTCGCCCTCGATCACCTCGAAGGTCGCCTGAGCGGTGGCTGTGCCGGCGAGGGCGAGGCAAAGCCATAGGGCGCGGAAGTAGGTTTGGATGTTCATGTTTGGATGGGGGAGGGGCGGCGGGGGCGCTGCTCAGACCTGCTCTGCGCGACGCCAAGCGGGGCAAGGCAATCACCCCGCGCTTCTCATCTGGAGGGGGGAGCAATGGACGGCGGTGTCGACCGTTCAGGCTCACCCGCCTAGTACGAGTTTGCCTCTCGATCTTGCCTCAGTGGACACGTGAGCCAATCGAGGCCCTCACGCTTTGGAGAACCTCAAGGGGGGACTGCGAGCCGGGATCTACCGGTGTCTGGCACCCTAGCTGCAGGATCTTCAGCAGTTGATTGGACCGGTTCTCGAGGTCATTGAAGGGGCGCGTGATGATACCCGTGCCACCAACGGGCACGACGAACTTGTCCATGGCCAAAATGCCGGTAAGGAAGCCCGCTAGTTTCGACTCCTCCCCAGCATTCCGATTTTCCACCATGACAAAGCCGGTTGCCGTTTCGTCGCCATGGCAGCCAGAGCAGGTCTGTAGAGCGAACTGATGGCGTACCTCGATTCGTTCGGGAGGTCCTGCCGAAAAAGCCTCCAGGGTTGGACCCCCGTATACACCAGCCCACCAGCGTGTTGGACCGGCGTCGAGCATGGTTCCACCGGGGAAGTTGTCTTGCAAGAAGAGGTCGTTCTGAGCTTGGCCACCGAGCAATGGGAAGGCGCCTCCCGCGATGGCAGAGTTGAACGTTTCGGGTACGGTGAAATCTCCCATCAAGATGTTGTCGTGTTCAACCGTAAGCCACTCTTCGAGAACCGCTTGATAGAGGGGGGGCTGCCCCCCTTGAGTGAATAGGAAGCTCGGCGTTTGCTTGGTTGTTGCTGGGATCAGGCCGCCGCTATGTGCAGGGGAAGAGGCTCCGTCGATGGCGAACTCGCGCAGCTCCCAGAATGCCAGGTTAATGGGGAGTGCGCTTGGCTTGAGAAAACTGTTGGTCCTGAGCTGAGCGAGGTTGCTCCGATTGGGTCTTAGGATAGCGCCTGAGGGTGTTGTCACTGAGCGACTCAGATCTGCCAGGCGAGCCAGGTACTCGCTGCTCCCGAGCGGCACGCTGGCCAGGTCGTGCCAGCGGGAGTGCCAGTCCGTGACTTCTTCGCAGCTTGTCGCCGGGACATCGAACTCGAAGATCACGAAGAAGGGCAATCTGCCTCCTTTGCCCACTCGGTCATGGGCCCCGTACACGAACCTCATCTCACCTGCCGTTTCGATCTGCCCATCGCGAATCCGCAGAAGGTCGGGACGGTTCACGATGGCCAACAAGCGCATTGGCGCGAGGTCGACGTTCACATCACCTGGTTGGACCAGCCCACCGACGGTGCGCCAGACATCGACGAAGGTCTCCATCGCATCCTTCTGGATCGGGTCGAAGATCCGGTGACCGTTGACGCTCTGGGGCGTCGACCAGGTGTCCAACCAATCCTGAACGAAGGAGTCGACGGGAACGTCTCCGGCGATGCGGCGCATCATGGTTCCGAAGTGCCACTCTTCGCCTGGACCGGTGAAGCCGTGAGCTTCGACAACGCTGACGTCGGTCACCATCAGCTCCCGCGCGGGGTCGATGCTAATTTGCATGCCCGCGGCGGCGCCGGAGAGGAGGCTTCCCAGGGCACAGGTTCTGGCGAGTTGCCTAAAAAGGGACGGATAGCTGTGTTTCTGCTTCAACATATTGGTTTCCAGGTGGAAGGCTTCGAGGGACATGTGGCCCCTTGAGTGATGAAAGAGAGGACCGATCCCGATCGAAGCCCTGCTCAGCAATCTCCTGGAAAGCTTGGAAGGCCACGGAGCAAGACCTAACCCGGACCCGTCACCAGAATCGGGCGGCCCTGCTCACCCGATCCACCAGCATCCAACGCGATCAAGGGCGCGTGCTACGAGCCTGGAACCAGCAACAGTCCGAGGCTGACCGGCTGGTCGCGAGTCAGCGAGAAGCTCGCCAGCTCGGTCGGCGACTGCGCGCTGTCTCGCCAAAGCAAAAGGCGATGCTCTCCCTCGGCGTCGGTCTGGATCTCGAAGCGGCCGGAATCCGGGTCGGGGCGGACCTTTAGGGCTTGGCCATGGTTCGCTGCAACGAGCGCAATGCGGCTGCTGTTTCTATCCGATGGGGTCTCGAAGCGGAGGGCCCCTTGGACGATGCAAGGAAGCGGAGCGCACTGGAGGAGGAACCCATCTGATCCTTGGCTGACCTCACAAAGCGATGCCAAATGCTGTGCCCGATCGATGGGGACGCGAAGCCTGTGGCGGTCCACTCCCGGCGGCAAATCCGATATGGACCTGGTCAGGGAAAGGCACTGCCGCTGGGGGCCGCAGCGATCGAAGAGGAAGCGTCCCTGGTCGTCGGTGACCTGGAGGCGACTCGGAGATCTCCGTGCCTTCAGCTGCACAACGAAGTCGTTCGCCGGGAGGCCGTTCGCGAGGAGAGCCTGACCGTGGACGATGCCTCCTGGCTTGAGAGAGGCCCTCCAGGTCCATCCTCCTCCAGAGAGCTGCGCGGTCCCATGGGCAAAGGCTGTTTGCAGGCCGTGACCCTGCCAAACCTCCAACTGCGCCTCTGCGGGCCAGGGGAGGGATTCCAGCTCAAGGCGGCCGTCTTTGTCGGTATGGCCTTCGATTGGATCAAGCCCCCAGGGCCAGGAGATCAGCACGAAGGCTCCGGATGCAGGGGCTCCATTGGGTCCCTCGACTCGAGCGCTGAAGGGCTGGCTGGGCTCGAGGCGCAACGCGAGCGATTCCCTGGGTTCGCTGACCTCCATCGCTACGGATTCCCCACCGGGACCAAGGACGACCAAGCGTCCGGGGGGAGTGGCGCCGGGAATGGAGAATCGGCCCTCGCTGTCGCTGATCACCGCTTCCGGTGTCATCGGGTAGTTCTGCCCGCCGAACGAGGCATTGCGAGGTGGGGTAGGGGTCCACTGTACGTGCGCCCCCGGCTGGGGCGCTCCGCCGGAACCGTGGACGAGTCCGGTCAGGGCCTGACTGGGGCTGGGCAGCACGAGTTGCCGGACTTGGCCACGGAGCTCGCGGTCCGTTCTGCGAAGTTCCTTGCCTCGAATCAGGCCCAGGCTCCCGAGGCCGTCATAGTCCGCTCCTAGCCAGGCGTTGCGGCTAACCGCAGGTAGGAAAAGGCGCCCATCGTGGCCGGCCAGGCCCATGAGCCTGGGCTCCGCAGGCCGATTGGGATACGAGAGCCAGAGTCGCGCTCCGGCGGCGGGACTGCCATCGGTATGGACCACCCGAACCTCTTCATCGGCACCCGCGGGGAACACCAGGGTTCTGTGCTTGGGGACCGCCAGCGGCAAGCGGAAGGTCAATGGCCGAGTACGGTGTGGCCTGAGCATCCACTGACCCGGCCGCAGACCGGTCAGGTCAATGCGTCCATCCGCCGGCGCCTGGCGCTCCGAGACGAGCTCCCAGGAGCCGTAGGAATTCAGGCGACTGAGTTGATACCAGGTGCCCTGGGCTGGAAGGCCGCTGTCCTCCCAGAGCAGCTCGAAGGAACTGGCTGCGAGCCCGACCGGCTCCTCCGCCTGGATGTCCCCGCGGGTGACCATCTCTCCCGGCTCCCGGGATGCCAGGGCTAGGGCTAGGTCCATGTGAGCGGGAGCCGGCAAGGGGTCTGGGGACCGGAATGTCGTACTGGCCGAATCCCAAGTGACCTTCATGAGCACCAGAACGCAGGCGACACCTGCCGCAAGCCCCAACCCGCTAGCCCAGGACCGAAGGAAGGTGAGGAAGCCAAGCCCCCACGGTTCACGCTCCTTGGCCCCGAGCTTTTGTCGCAGCGCAGCTTGGCCACGCTGGAGCCGGGTATTCACTGTCTCCACCGGAATGCTGAGGCTCAGGGCGATTTCCCGGGGGGGCAGGCCCTCGAAGAAACGCAGCTGGATGACCTCGCGATTGGCCGCCGACAGCTCCATGACGGCGCTGCGAACGGACTCTTCTAGCTCCCTTCGAACGATGGCATCTTCTACCAGAGCCGGCAAATCGTCCTGGTAGACAGTGGCCTCGCGCTTCTTTCTCGACGAGTCCCTATGGAAGGTGTTGATCGCCAGACGGCGGGCTGTGGTGAGCAGCCAGGCCCGGGAGGATCGCTTGTCCCGGGGCGGCTTGCGGAGAAGCCGGACCCAGACCTCTTGGGCCAGGTCTTCGGCGTCTTCTCGCCCAGAGACCAGGCGGCGGCTCGCCCTACGGATGTAGGGATCGAGGTTTTGCTCATCCTGGTAGTCGGGGTTGGCACGCATTGGCTTGAAGGGGGAGTCGGGTCGCCCCTGTGCGAGCTGTGGACCGAGCCGCCCCGCGACTCTGCTCAGCTATTTTGCAGAAACTTCCGGCGGACCAGCCGGATCAGCACCTTGAATCCGCTGGCGGCGGCCTGCGTGGTCGTGGATCCCAGATTAAGGCCGATGGTCATAGGGGAGAGGACGGCTCCGGTTGCAGGGGCGGAGCAATGGGGCAGTGCGCTGAAAGAAACAAGGCCCAGAAGGTTCACCAGCGCCACGACCAAGGCCAGAAAGCGCATCCATGGATCGCGGAGGATTCGGGGCAAGGACAGGAGTAGGGGATCAGGGGGAGCCCGATGTTGAAGATCCAGAAGCGAGCCAGCTTGACCAGGCTGGTCCGGATCAAGTTCGGTAGGCCTGCATGTCGCTCAAAGAACGTCAACTCGAGGTCCCCGTGGAATGCGGCCAGCTCGGGGTGGCGCCAATTCCGATCCGGCGGTTGCTCTTGCCAGAGAAAGACGGGGAACACGCAGTACTGCTCGTAGTGCGTAAGCCACGGCATCTCCAAGGGATCTCCCGTCACCGCCTGGTTGTAGCGGGCCATTCCCAGGCTACCGGCCGCCAGGCCCAGAACCACCGGCAGCACGAGACGTGGGAGCTGCTCTCCAGGCGCAGGCGCGCGGGACGAGACCATCCAACACAGGAGATCGATCGCCGCCGGCAAGGACACCAGGAGACCTTCCTGGGGGCGCGAGTTGGCCATCAGTAGCAGTTCACACACCATGGCGAGGCTTGTGCGAAGCCGAGGCCTACGCACGATCCGGGTCACCGCACCAAAGAGCAAGGCGCCGCCTGTTGCGGCTACTGCCCCACCCCATATAGGGCTGACTTCAATACGCGCGAGTGCTGCCACTGAGGGGCTGGCCCTGCAACAGTTGTTGAGCGATCGCGAAGAGCCCGCCACCCACCGCCCAGCGCGCGGGTACCCACGCAAGGAGCATTCAAACCAAGGATGCGATGAGGCAACAGCCACTGATCCAAACCCCTAGGATCGGATACCACAGCACCTGTCCTAGTGCCAAGAACATGGCTTGGGCCGGGGGGGGACTTGGACTGGTAGCTCGGAACGTGAAGCTGGTGCACCGTCTCGAACTGCACGCACTGTGGATGGGTGGGATTCGTCAGGCGCCCTCCTGCAAAGGTGTCCGCTGACAACAGGTAGCTCCACTCATCGTGAATCTGGGGTTCTGGGGTCCCAGTCAACATGGTCGGCAAGGCCCTGGCAACGAAAGCCAGCAGCGCAGGCTGTAAGACACACAAGCTCGATTGGGCCAGCCAAGGTCTGAAGCGCAAGCGGCCCAGCGCCCTGCGGCGCCTAGGCCTGATCTGCAGCCGGTCGACCGTCTCTGATAGATCGAACATCCGTCTAGGAGCGCCAGCGGTCTCGTCGAGACAGCGCAAGGTCTTACGCCCGGGCGTCAAGGCCGCTACCCGGCCGGGCCCGCGCACCACGCGGCAGGTCGTCAAGGACCGAGCCCGTTGCCCCAGTCCCCATCCGCAACAGACTGGAGGTCGCGATTCGCGCTTCCCTCGGTTCACCGGTTCCGGCCCGAAGGACCAGTTGCAAACCGGGTTCCTCGAAGGCCGGTGGGAATCGGAACTCCAGGCTGGGAGTCCAGGGAAGGTGGGGCGAGTGAGTGGCGTGCGGGGTGATGAACCCGGCGCGGAGGTCGGGGCGGCGCAAAGTGCAGCGAGTGGGGCGAGGGTGTCTGGATTGGTCCCTTGCTCCGCTGGTTGGGCATTTCGGAGCCTGCGCTAGGTTTGGGGGATGGGGAGGCGCGAAGCAGGGGGACGCGGCGGATCGAAGCGCCGTGATTGCGGGCAACAAATTGTCAGACTTCCTGGGGGGGGCGTCGGCAACAGGGGGTGCGGAGCCGTATTGAGATCAGGCGGCGGGGAGCGGATGCTGTCGGGACTCGAAGGAAGACGGCTGATATCTTTCTGGGCTCCCGGCCGCCGCCTGGCATTCACCATGACCGACACCAAGCTCGAGACCATTCGGATCCACGTTCACTATCCCGCCGGGAGGGGAACGGTTCTCCTGCGCTCAGAATTGGATTGGGACATGGACATCGAGCCTGTGGAGGTGCATGGGGACGGCAGCGTGCACTCTTTTGAGATCGAATCTGGGGAGCCGTTCCTCTACTACAAGCCGATGCTTCGCGAGGAGGGTGTGGAGGGCCGCTGGTCCTGCGGCCCGAACCGGCTGGCGACGACCGGCGCAGAGAAGCCCTTCGATGCATTCCCGTTCTTCGAACCTTCAGGGGCACGGCTAACCGAGCTGGAGGTGGTTCCTGGCGAGGACGAAGGGTGGAGCATGCGGGTCTGCCTTCCGCCGGGCTACGACGAGAATGAGTGCCATCGCTATCCCGTGCTGTACATGAACGATGGGCACAACCTGTTCTTGCCCCAGGAGTCGGCGACCGGGCAGGACTGGGACGTCCAGGATACGCTCGACGATCTGGACAAGATGACCAGCATCGAGCAGGTGATCGTGGTCGGTGTGTACACCAAAGACCGCGGGCGAGACTACGGCAGCTCGGGGAACGAGCGCTACGCGGAGTTTTTAGGGGAGAGGCTCGTACCCCTGGTGGATGGGCGCTTTCGAACCCTGGCCGGCCCCCGTCACCGGGCCATCATGGGGTCGTCACTGGGAGGCGTCTCGGCTCTCCACGCCGCGTGGACGCGGCCCGATGTCTTCGGCATGGCGGGTTGCCTTTCGGCGACGTTTGGATACGACGATTCCATCAAGGACATGGTGCTCGCCAGCCCCAAGCCGGACCTGCGCATCTACATCGACAGCGGCTGGCCGCGGGACAATTTCGAGGTCAGCCGAGACATGCGCGCCCGGCTGCTGCGCAGCGGTTTCGAGGAGGGGGTGGACCTGCTCTACTTCGCCTTTCCCCGCGCTCGTCACAGCGAGACGGACTGGGGCGATCGGGTTCACATCCCGTTCCAGTTCTTCTTTGGAGAGCGCCCCGACGCCCGTTCGCGGGCGGGGCGTGCCGCCCTGAAGCCGTCGTAGGAACGCAAACCTAGGGCCGCGGCGCCCGGCGTCGCGACTCGCCATTCCCCGACCCCGCTGGGATCTGTGGAGGGGAATGCAGGGGGCCGGGCGGTAGAGCCGAAGCCGAAGCCGGCGACGGAAGTGCCGGACAGGGGATTGAAGGAGCCGTTGAATTCGAACTGCCCCAGAGATCGTGCCAGCGGCAAGAATCTAGCGAAGCCAAGGCTCAACGCGAAACCCGCAGGGAGGGGAGCGTTAGTGCCAGTGATGCCCTTTCCCAGGTGGATCCTCCTCCTTCCAGCACTCGCGTTTCCTGCTGAGCCTCCTTCCGCAGGGGGAAGTCCGGCCGTGCAGGATGGGCCTGCGGGCATTCACAGGGGGGTGCCACCTCGGACGCTTTGGGCTGGAGGGCGGGGCCAATCCGTTTGGCGGACGCCTGGGGGCGTGCGCGCGCGCATGAGTTACGACTGTAGCCGAAAGCTGGTTTCGATCACCTGGCGCCACCACTACGTGTTCACCGAGCAGGTCCTGGATCTGCCCTACTATCCGACCTCGGTCGTTTGCTTGGAATCCGGGAGCACCGGCCTCGACCTGCTGTGTCTCGCAGGGAAATATGAGGATGGAGATACGGTGCTGGAGCTGATTGCCCTGCGTCAGGCGACGGTTCTTCGGGATCCACAGACCGGCGATCGTTCCCTAGCTCTGGGATCCGCCGAGGCGATCCACGACCTCTATCGCGGAGCTGTCGTTGGGCGCGACATGATTCGATTTATCAAGGGGGTCCGTGGGCGACGGGACCTTCTCCTCGTGAAGTTTGCGGACAGCGGAGCCCTTGCGACAGTGAGCACCCTCACGGGAGAGGTGCGAATGCAGGCGACGGTTGACGGAACGGGCGGCAGCAGGGCGGTGCCCGAGCTGCGGTACTTTTATGGTGACATGTGGGCGGGTTCCCACTGCTTGCTCGGGGACGTGTATGTCCTGGTCAACGATTTGCACCTGCCCTCGAGCTTTCCGCCTCCGATTGTCCTAATCGACTCCGACGGTGACGGAGACATGGAGCATTCACTGGTTCCTAGGGGCGCCTGGTGGGGCGCCAACGGCATGTCGAACGCCAGCAACTACCTCGACTGGTAGGGAGGCGTTCCGGGGATGACGCTGGCGCGGGATGGACTCCTGGGTGAGTCGGATACCTCGGGGCGACGGCAATCGGGGACGCGGGGATTCCGGTGCTCGGCAGCGGGTTGTAGATGGCCGCCCAAGGCCTGTGCCCTAGACTGGGGGAATGAAGCGTATTCGACCCGCCCGACTTCTTCGCCCCCTTCAGTGGGCCACGCTTGCCGTGGCTGCTTCGATCACTGTGTTTGCAGCACCGCAGGACACGGAGACCCCGACCAACGTGTTGCTCATTGTGGCCGACGACCTCGGGTACATGGATGTTGGCTTCAATCATCCGGAGACGTTCTACGAGACCCCCAACCTGGATGCGCTGGCGGCTAGCGGCATGCGCTTCACCAATGGCTACGCGGCTTGTCCGGTTTGTAGCCCGACGCGCGCGAGCTTGCTGTCGGGCTGCCACCCAGCACGGCTGCACACGACGGACTTTTTCGGTGGTCCACAACCTGCTGGTATGCTCGCGGCGGCGGAGCGCGGGAAGGGGCTAGAGCGCCTACGCCGCCTGCCCGTGTTGCCGGCGACCTATCTTCCGCAGCTGCCCCTGGAGACCACGACGCTCGCGGAGGCTTTGAAGGCCAAGGGCTACGCGACCTTCTTTGCGGGCAAGTGGCACCTGGGCGGCGATGGCTACGATCCGACGGTTCAAGGCTTCGACATCAACGTGGCCGGGCATCACCGAGGCGGGCCCTACGGACGGGGCAAGTACTTCCACCCTTTCGACATGCCGAACCTGGAGTCGGAGGAGGGCGATCATCTGCCCGCGCGACTGGCGGAAGAAACCGTGCGCTTCTTAGGCATGGAATCGGAAGGCCCGAAGTTTGCAATGCTCAGCTTCTACTCGGTGCACACGCCCCTGGTCGGACGTCCGGATCTGGTCGAGAAGTACGAGGAAAAGCGGCGCAGGCTCGGCCTCGAGGCAAGCTGGGGGAAGGAGGGGGCGCGCAAGGTGCGAGAAGTCCAGGAACACGCCGTCTACGCGGCGATGGTCGAGGCGATGGATGAGGCGGTGGGGACGGTGCTCGGTGCGCTGGACGAGCTCGGGATGGCGGACAGCACGCTAGTCATCTTCACGTCGGACAACGGGGGTCTTTCAACCAGCGAGGGGCATCCGACCAGCAACCTGCCGCTGCGGGCGGGCAAGGGGTGGCTCTACGAGGGGGGGATCCGCGAACCTTGGCTGGTGCGCTGGCCTGGGCAGACCGAACCCGGGGCGGTCTGCGATGTGCCGATCACCTCGACTGATGTGTTTCCGAGCGTTCTCGCAGCTACGGGCCTGGAGATGCTTCCCGATGCACATCAAGACGGACACAGTTTTGCAGGGCTACTGCGCGGTGAGGCGGAATCGGGCCGGGAGGCGAGTTTCTGGCACTATCCGCACTACGGGAATCAGGGCGGTTCGCCGGGCGGGGCGGTGCGCGTAGGCGACTGGAAGCTGATCGAATTTTACGGCGAGCGAGGCGCGGTGGAGCTCTACGACCTGGGCTCGGATCCCGGCGAAACGCGAGACCTGGCCGCAAAGGAGCCGGAGGTGCGGGAGCGGTTGTTGGCGCAGTTGAGCGCGTGGCGAGCCGAGGTCGGGGCGGCGATGCCCGAGGCGAATCCGCACTACGGAGAGTGAAGGCAGGGGGCGATGTACCGGGCTTGGTACATCGCCCTTCCTTAGTTCGCGAACGTGAGTGCGCGCCCGTTCGACAGGTTGAACTTCGACCCGCCGGCTGCGGGGTCGCGGAACCAGCACTGAAGGAACCACTGCTGGTCGGCGACGATCTGACCGCCCGGCTGGGGCGGAAACGTGTTGTCTAGGGTGCTCCCCTCGGAGCGCATCACGAACATGTCGACCTGCAGGGGGGGTCCACTGGCTACAGCATGGGGGGCGGCATTTTGACGCCCGATGCACCACTGGCTCTCGGTGGTGCCGTCGGGGTCGGTGATTGTCTTCTTGTAGAACAGCGTGAAAGCGGCGATGGCTAGCGCGGGGCCGCTGCGGCCCGATTCGGCGAAGACCTGCTGGCCACCCGGGTACAGCTCGAGCGTGTAGAGGTTCGTATCCAGCTCGGAAAATCCGGCTGGAACATCCACTGATTCGCCAGCCATTCGGCCGCGATCCTGTCGATGGGAACCGCGCTTTGCTTGGTCTCCAGGGAAATGCCAGCGCCAGGCTGGTCGGGGGCGAACAACTCCAACGCTTCCCCGCTGCGCTCGATGGTGCCGGGGGGAGCTGCGATCGAAACACCGTCACATCCGGACGAACCGAGCTTGTCGACCTCGACGGTGCCGTGTGCCAGGCGCAACTCCGGGTCGCCGCGGCCCTGGAGGAGTAGACCGAAGAGGCGCGCCTCCTCGTCGGCGAGCAAGAATTGGCCGGGGCCGGCGGTCGTGAGCTGCAGGGCGCCGACGCCAAGGATGGGGGAAGGGGGCGATTCGAATTCGACGAAGTCGCCGACCACGGCCTGGTCTCCGGGGGGCGTGACGTCGCCGCCGTGATCGACGCAAAGCAGGTGGGGGACGTTCACCAGACTGCCCGGCTGGTGATGAGGCAGGACTCGCCGGGCTGCAGGTCGAGCATCGGAGTCAGGCTTTCGCCAAGCTGGACGCGGACACCGTCCAGGCCGCTCGAACCGAGATTGTCGACGACCAGATTCCCGGCGGCGTCGATCCCAAGGTTGGCTCCTCCGGCGGGGGTGTTCGGCAGGCCGTCGAAGTGCAGTTGTTGGGCGGAGAGGCCCGGAACGGGGGCAGGGGCGAGGACGAAGGATGTTGCCAGGCGGAGGGAGATCCAAATGCGGTGCTGCATGGGGATGGATGTTGGTCCGCGGATGGGAGGGGCGCGGCGGTCGGCCTCTTCTGTTGCCAAGCCATGAGCCTGGCGTTTGTCTGCGGACAGCATACGGGCAAGAAATGGCGGGGGCCCCGCTCGCCCCTGCCTGGGTCCCGTTCGCGGCGACCGGGACGCGCTCGACCGCTGGACGGTGGCGAGCATTCGGAATCGGCCTAGCTTTGATCCTCTTCGACCCATTCGCCGCCGAAGGCGGCCATCCAGGAGTACCCATGATCGATCGTAGCTGCCGCCTCTTGTTTTTCACCGCCCTACTCGCTGTCCCGGCCACCGCCCAGGTCTGGGAGGTCGAGCCCCTCGTCGCAGAGGTGCTCAGTCCATCCGCTGGCTTCGTCGTCGAGACCGCCGGCGATGTCGACGGGGATGGGCTTGAGGACGCGTTGGTGACCGACATCCAGGCGCAGGCGGGACGCGGCAGCGTGCACGTCGTTTCGAGCTCGGGCAGCGGCACGATATGGACCGTGGTTGGGGGACTGGCGGGGGACAACCTCGGTCACTCGGCGGCGGGCCTTGGCGATGTGAACGGCGATGGCTGCAGCGACTTCGTGGCAGGGGCTCCGGTGCTCTCGGGAGCCCGCAGCGGCTATGCCACCGTCTATTCCGGCTCGACCGGACAGCCGCTATGGACGAGGAGCGGGGCCAGCGCGGGGGACGCCTTTGGCTGGGTCGTGGCCGCGGCCGGGGATGTGAACGGGGACGGAGCCCCGGATGTGATCGTTGGGGCACCAGGCAACGACCAGGGCTTTCAGGATGCCGGGCGGGCCTACGTCTATTCCGGTAGCGACGGGGCGTTGCTGCACGAGTGGGGCGGCGGCGATGCCGGGGACTTTCTTGGCAGCTGCGTAGGGTCGGCGGGGGATCGGGACCAAGACGGACGGAGCGAGGTCCTGGTCTGCGCCTTTCAGGCGGGCAGCGCGGGCGAGGCCTACGTGCGCTCGGGTGCGGACGGGTCGCTCGTGTGCACGCTGGCATCCCCACCGGCCGGCAACCAGTACGGCAACTACTTCGGCGGCCTTGCAGGGGACGTGGACGCGGACGGAATTCCCGACGTCTATGTAATCGACTACTGGCATCTGAACCAGCGCGGACGGCTCTACGTCTACTCGGGCTCGGACTGCTCGCTGATCCACGCGATCCGGGGACCTGTGGGGAGCCAGTTCCTGTTCGGACGCGTCCAGGTGGGCGATCTCGACGGGGACGGACACGACGATCTGCTCACCTGCTCGGGCCAGAACTCAACGGGAGCCAGCCAGGGCGGCGCCGTGTACCTGCATTCGGGAGCGAGTGGCGAGCTGATGGGACAGTACAACGGCTCTGCGAACGGGCTGAGGATGGGGACGGACTGCGCGAGTCTGGGCGACCTCGATGGAGACGGAAGAGAGGACATCCTCGTGGGCGTGGGGGAACTCCAGCCGGGGCAGGGCGGACTCTTCCTGTTGCCCACGTCGCCCGCTCCGCCGCGCACGGTCTGCAGTAGCACGCCCAACTCCAGCGGCGAGGAGGCGACGCTCGGCTACACGGGATCCCTATCGGTCGCGGCGGGGGGCTTCCGTCTCCTGCTCGAGGAGGCTCCCTCGAACGAGTCGACGATCGTCTTCGGTTCTCCGTTTGGAGCCAGCCTGCCCTTTGGTGATGGAACTCTCTGCGTGGCGGCACCGTTGGCGCGCGTGGGCGCTGCGCCAATCGACGGGGGCGGTGCGGCGGGAATCACGCCGAACCTGGCCCTGCCTGGTCCCGCGGCGGTGGTCCTGGGCGAGCCTTGGATCTTCCAGGCATGGTTCCGGGACCCGTCCGCCGGCGCAGCGGGTTTCAACACTTCGAGCGCGCTTGAGGCCACCTTCCGGCCCTAGCCGCCGGTGGATGCAGGGCATTCCGGCAGGCGGGATCTAGGGATACCCTGTTGCCATGCAGCAACAAGTACTTTGGATCGCGCTGCTCGCCGGATTGGCGGGTGGGGCTGGGTGCCGGGCAGCGGACACGGCGGGGGCGGAATCGCCAGAGCAGTCCACGGGCGAGCAGCCGGACGAGGAGTTGCCGCCGATGCCCTACACGGCTGAGCAGATCCGAATCGCTTGCCAGCCGGGAACGGAGCTTCACTTCCGCATCAGCGGCGCCAGGGGAGCGCCGTTGACCCAGGTCATGCGCTTCACCGGTGACGATGGCACGCGCGCCACGCTGGAGACTTGGATGGAGGCCCACGGCAAACCCACCGGGCCTCCGGAGACCCAGCACGCCGAGTGGGCTGAGCTTCAAAGCCACGCGAGCTTCCCCGCCGGCACGGTGCGCGAACGGGACACGATCACCGTCGAGGCTGGTACCTTCGATGCCTGGCGCTACCACAGCGAGTTCACCGATCACCGTGGGAGCGGCCACCGCACGATGTGGTTTGCGGATCGCACGCCCGGGCCCCCTGTCTTGATGTCGGAGTACGTTGGAGACGTGGAAGTCCAGCGCATGGAGCTGGTCGCGCGTGCGAAGCCCTGATCCGCTTGCGCGACGTTCAGCTGGCCTGGCGCCAGATGGGGTGAGCGGCGCTTCGCTGGGGCGAACGGGACCGTCGCCGAGGAAGTGAGTCGCTACCCTGGTTCCGTGGAATGGCGAAAACGACTGGGCGTAGGCGCCCTGCTGGTCGGGATCTGGCTCGTCCCAGGTCTCATGCAGTGTGTACAAGAGATCACCTACGCGCAGGCGCGGGCGGGCTTCGAGCCGTTTCCCGCGGGTCTGATTGTGCTGCACTTTCTGCCGGGTTGGCTACCTTGGGCGGCGTTCACACCGATCGTCCTCGCGCTGGCGAAGCGCTATCCCCTGCGGCGCGGGGCATGGAAAAAGCCACTAGCGGTGCACGCGGCGGGAGCCATCGCGTTTGGGCTCGCTCACCTCCTGATCCTCGGCGTGGTGCGCACCCGGTTCTTGCCGCTCCGCTGGGGGGCGACGGACCCGGTGACTTGGCTGCTGAGTACCTTGTGGAGCCTGCAGGCCCAGGCCGAAGTTCTGGCCTACGCTGGGGTGGTGGCGGCCGGCCACGGATTCGAGGCCATCTCGCGCGCGCGCGCCCAGGAGCTGCGCACCGCAAGGCTGCAGACCGAGCTCACCGAGGCGCGGCTCGGAGCTCTCCAAAGCCAGCTGCAGCCCCACTTCCTGTTCAACACCCTGAACGCAATCGACGTTCTGATCGAGGAAGAGCCCACCCAAGCCAAGGGCATCCTGCTGAGGCTGGCCGGGCTCTTGCGGTCGAGTCTCGACGATCGTCGGCTGGAGCGCCCCCTTGGAGCAGAGCTCGAACACCTGCGCAGCTACCTCGACATCGAGCA
The DNA here is from genome assembly GCA_964459495.1 of uncultured Planctomycetaceae bacterium. Classification (GTDB taxonomy): domain Bacteria; phylum Planctomycetota; class UBA1135; order UBA1135; genus CAYWNK01. Next base: position 4,007 of record CAYWNK010000078.1, on the reverse strand, counting down.
GATGCGGCTCGGGGAGCGGCTTCGGGTCGCATGGGATATCGGAGCAAACCTGGACGATGCACTCGTCCCGAGCCTGCTGCTGCAGCCCCTCGTCGAGAACGCGCTGATCCATGGCATCGCTCCCCGCTCTGGCCCGGGAAAGATCTCGATCGCGGCCAGGCAGGGGGAAGGCGGGCTCGAGCTGGCGGTAGACGACGACGGCGTTGGCATCGACAAGGCGGCAGGGGAAGGGATCGGCCTGGGCAATACACGTCGCCGCCTGGCCGAGCTGTACGGTGCGGAGCAGGAGCTGTGCGTGTCGCCCCGGGAAGGCGGCGGGGTCACGGTCCTGGTTCGTATTCCCTGGGCGCGGGAGGGACAATGAAGCCCCAGTCCCTGCGGGTCTTGGTCGCCGAAGACGAGCCGGTGGCACGCCGCGGCCTGGTGCGCCAGCTTGCGGCGATGGAGGGCCTGGAGGTGGCCGGCGAAGTCTCGGACGGACGCCAGGCACTCGATGCCCTTAGCTCGGGCGCTTGGGACATCGCGGTTTTGGATATCGAGATGCCGGAGCTCAGCGGTCTAGAGGTCGTGGAGCAGCTGGGTCCCGAGCGCATGCCCGTGGTGATCTTCGTGACCGCCTTCGACCACTATGCCTGCCAGGCCTTCGACGCGTTTGCGCTGGACTATGTGTTGAAGCCCGTCGACCCCGAGCGCTTGGCTCTGGCGCTGGAGCGCGCCCGTGCCGCGTGCCGGGGGGAGCGGGAGGGCGGCAGGCTTGGCGCACTTCTCGACGACCTGCACCCGGCGCGCCGGCATCCCGAACGGATCACCGCACGCCTTGCGGGCCGGACCCAGATCGTGCCGGTGGAGGCCATCGACTGGATCGAGGCTGCGGACAATTACGTGCGCCTGCACCTGGCCGAGCGAATCGTCCTGATGCGCGAGCCCCTGGCTCACCTGCTCAACCGCCTGGACCCTGAACGCTTCGTGCGGGTGCACCGTTCCCACGCGGTGCAGATCGACCGCGTCGTCGAGCTGCGCAGTGGATCGCGGGGCGACGGGGAGCTCGTCCTGGCGAACGGCAAGGTCCTGGCCGTCAGCCGCCGCTTTCGGGGGCGCATGGAGGACGCCTTGGAAAATTGAGAAAGCCCCGCCCGGAGCCATGGTCTGGACTCTAGGCGGGGCCGGTTTCCATCACAGGCGCCGTACTCATGGGCGCCGCATCACAGGCGATTGTGTTTCCGTCTAGTAGAAGCTCACCTGCATCGCGTTCGACAGGTTGCTGCCGAAGCCGCAGGGGCTGCCGGGGTCGCGGTACCAGGATTGGAAATTCCAGACGTCGCCCGCGAGGATCGGACAGAGGATTGTGGCTGAGGTGGCGACGATGCCTGTGCCCTGGGAGAACGTTCCGCCTGGGCCGCTGTTTTGGATCGGGTAGCGGCAGATGTTGCCGCCGACGCATAGGAGCCCGTCGACCAGTGGACTTGGGCCGCTGGGCAGGGTTCCCATGAAGATGAGCCCGAACTGGAAGGTGGGCATGTTGCTGACGGTCAGCACCAGGTCGTCGAGGATCCAGCTGCTGCTGCCGCTGGCGCTGAGCAGTGCTCCAGCACCGGTCGAGTTTTCGCAGCCAGCGGTGGGGTCATTGTTGCCGCAGGGGCCAAGCGGGCAGAAGCAATAGGGGGTGGCGATCAGGGTCGGGGGCTCGCAGGGATCGGGAACGCCGTTTTGGTTGGTGTCCGGGTAGGTCCCCAGGAGGATGTCGATCGTGTCCTCGATGCCGTTGCCGTCGCAGTCCCGAACAGCGGGACGGTGATGGTCCATCGCCACCAGGTCGTCAGCGGTTCCGCACAGGCCAGTGAACCCAGAGCGCACGGTGCCCAGGCCAAGGTCTTCGGCGGCGATCCAGATGCCCGGGTAGTCCGATAGGCCACCGACCACGGGCGGGATCAGGATGTCACCGGCCTCGATGGGCAGGCCGAACACCGAGTCGGGGTTGCCGATCACTGCGGAGCCGCGCCGGACGGAGAACATCAGCATGTCGGTCGAGCCGCCCAACCAGTCGTAGGGATTGTTCGAGGGTTCGAACACGCCGTTGCCGTTCTCGGCCAGGATCAGAGCGTCCAGGTCGTCGGAGCCGAAGCCGGCGTAGTCCAGGCCCAGGGCGAAGGCTGGCGCGAAGAGGGTCGGGCCAAAGCCGCTGCTGAAGAGCACGTCGGAGGGCGAGAAGCCCGCCGCTGCAGCAGAGCTCGTGCCCGTGTTGCCCGAGCAGGGGTCCATGTAGGTCGAACCCGCATCGAGGGAGAAGTAGTAGCGGGTTCCCGAACCGGGGGGCGCTTCCAGATTCAGCGCATCTACGTTGTCACCGAACACCCCAGCGCCCCCCACGGGCGGATTGGGCTCGATCAGGCCCCAGCCGGGGTAGACATAGCCCGAGCCACTGATGAACCCGTCGCCATCGATGGTGCCCACGTGGCCACCGATCCCCGCGATGGGGGGCAGCGGAGCGGGCGGGAGCGCGTTCGAGTTGATCAGTGCGTCCGCCGAGGCGTCGCCCGCGGGGACCTCGGTCATGAGGCTCGGCGGGGCGGGCAAACCGGGGATGCCAGCGGCGAACTCGTCGACGGAGAACCACAGATCACCAGGTGAAATCGGGAAGTTGGGCTGAAAGCGATCATCGCTGCCCTGGGTGAAGGCATCGACCTCCACACCGCAGGGCGTACCGGCGGGGTGCCCGACGCAGCCCGGATGGGCGGGCAGGCCGAGGCCGCCAAAGCCCCCGGGGATCGCGATTTCCGGGCGGGCTAGGGCGCCGAAGCCCAGGTCCCCTCCGCAGGGGGAGAGAATGTCCCCCTCGGTCATCGCTGTACCCGTGCAGGCGGGCAGGCCGACGCTGGGGCTGACCCAGTCGACAGAGAACATGATGCGGGTCTGAGCAGCCGCCGGCATGCCCAGGAGGATCAGGAGGGGGAGGCGGAAGACAAGGTCGTGTTGCATGACGGAATCGGGGAGTGGATGGGGGAGCGGATCGCTCACCTCCGTCCATGACCTCAGCCCGTCGCAGCGGACACGAAACCTCAGGGTTTCTCCCCCCGGCTGGTCTGGGCACAAGACTCTCCAGAACACGGCCTTCTCCGGGAGGTGTGGGAGCCCATCCCCATCCGGCGGCTGGCCGCCGGTGCGAGCTGGGGTTGGGCTCCCTTGCGATTGCCCCCGCCCGTGGGCGGGGGGCCTCTCTCCTCCGGGCCGCTTGCGCCCTTGTCTTCCACAACCAAAGGCGTCGAGTGCAGCCGCTTGGTGCGCGCATTCTTCGATAAATCTCGGCCGCTCAGCAGAAACCGGGCCTGGGGGGCCAGGAGGGCATTTTCTTCGAGCCGAAAGGCCGGATGACTAGTTTCGCTCGGCCTGGATGCGCCGGGCTCGGGCCCGGACCGAGGCGGCCGGATCGCTCAGCCCACGCTCGAGGAGTTGGCGAGCCTCCGACCGGTGGTCCGGGTGCTGGAGCGCGAGTCGGTGGTAGGCGTCCATGGCCCAGGCGCGCAGGAACTTGGTCCCAGCGGCCCCGCAGCGATCGAGAAAGCGAGCGAGCTGGGGTGCGTTGCGGCGCGGGATGAGCAGGTGGGCCGTGGCCTGGCACAGGTGCAGGCGGGCATCGCCGTCCTGGACTTGGTCCAGGCGGCGGAGAAGTCGGGCGGTCTGGCCAGCATCGAGCTTGGCATTTCCTTGGAGGTAGGCCCTCAGGAGCCAGGACGAGCAAACCGCACGTCCCGGCTGTGAGCACCCTTCGACCAGCGTGTCCAGCAACTCGGGGGACGGCGCATGGCGGGCCCGGGCTTCGTCAAGGGCGGGGACACCATCCTGCGAATACGCTCTGGCAAGGGCGTCGAGGTCGATGGGGGGCTGCATGCCGGGGAGCCTATCTCCGGTTCCACGATTGGCTGCCGGGGTCCCGCTCAATCCAGAGATCGATAGGATGCTTGGCGGGGGCGCTGGCTGGGCTCCCGATTCGGCTTGTCGAGCACGCCCAC
>CAYWNK010000077.1:0-22439 GCA_964459495.1 uncultured Planctomycetaceae bacterium | reverse complement strand
GTCCTTGCCCGACGGCATCGATGAGGTCTACGAACCCGCCACCCTGGCGCCCGCCGAAGGCGAACAGCTCCTCTACCGCCCCAGCCTGCGCACGCGCGGAACGCTGCACTACGCCAACGCCCGTGCCAAGATCGACATCTGGAAGGATATCGAGGTCACCGTGGCGCTTCCGGCTTCCGGTTCCAGCATCGACTGGGACCAGGCCCACTACGCCCTGGATCCCGCGAAGGCCCGCCTGCGCAAGAAGCCGGAAAAGGGCGGCGTGCACGGCGAGCTCACCTCGGTCGCCAGTCGCAAGACCACCTGGACGTCCTGGAACAAGCGTGTGAAGTCCAGCGTGTACAAGGACCAGGCTCTCACCCTTTGGAAGTGCGCGAAACCCAAGCTGATCTCCGAACCCGGCGAGACCGAGAGCGCCTTCCAGGTGCGCCTGCGGCAGGCCAGCTTTGAGGCCAGGGACATGGCCCTGGAGAAGCTACGCCAGAAGATGGAGCCCAAGCTCGAGCGCTTGGAGGAGAAGGTGCGCAAGGCGGAGCAGAAAGTCGAGAAGGAGGAGGACCAGTACACGCACATGCGCCGCAGCGCGTGGTTGGATTCTGGCGCCTCGCTGCTCGGCGCACTCTTCGGCCGCAAGTCTCGCCGCAGCTCCGCCAAGGCCCACAGCCGCACGTCCAAGGAGAAAGCCGACGTACGCCGGGCGGAGGACGACCTGGAGACGGTGCGCGAAGCCTACGCCGATCTCGAGAAGGAACTCGAGACCGAGATCGAGGCCCTGCGCGACGAATATGCGCAGATGGACCACGAACTCGCTGAGCTCGTGGTCCATCCACGCAAGACCGATCTGGTCTTCGAACCGCTGAAAGTCGTCTGGCGCCCCTGGCGCGTCAGCGCTGCGGGCGACGCCGATCCGGCTTGGTAGCCGGATCGGCTCCCCGAGCCAGCTAGAAGATGACCGCCGAGATCCAGCTCTTCAGCGGCACGCCGGAGTCAATGTCGCCGCTGATGGTCTCGGCTGCTAAAAACACCGTGTTCCCCGCCAGGTCGCTCGGTATCCGGATAGGGAGATCGACCGTGAAGTCAGTTTTGCTGCGATAGACGCCGCCCAGGAGGTGCCAGGTACCGTTCACGCCCGGCAGCAGCGGGTCATAGTCCAACGAGTAGGAGTACTTGACCGTGGTATTGAATGCTTCCGCCGCGTTTCCCCAGCCCGAGACCTGCGCGATCATCAAGCTGCTGTAGGAACTCGGGGTGCCCTTGGTCCAGCGAACAACGCTGAGCCCCATAGAGGCCTTGTTACCCGGGGCGCCGTTGAAGTGAGCAACCGGGATGCCCACGTGGGTATCGAAAGTAAAGGCCTCGGGATCGATGATGCAGACACCGTCCGCGTTCGAAGTGTCGTCTGTCGCACCGGTCTTGTCCACGACCTCCGCAGTCGCGCCGTTCGTCCCATCGTTGCTCATCAGGGGATAGCGCGGCACATTTGTTCCGCTTTCGCCCTGCCGAATCATCAGCTGGCTGGGGAGGTCTGCGTAGCCGCTGGGCACATTTTTGTCGATCGAGTACACGACAATGTTGCCGCTAACCTCGAGCGCATCCAGATCGTGCACTCCCGCCACCAGACCCAGGTCCGTCGGGGTCCGAAACTCGAGGGGCGTTGTCCAGGATGAGCCGTTCCAGGTAACCCTGTAGATCGTCGCAGCGTTCGCCGGAACCTGCATGCCGCCGAGATTCACCGCAAATTCCTGACCGGCAACACTCGCATGGGCATTGATTCCCGGCACCGAAGCCTTGCTCACGGTGAAGTAGTACTGGTTCCGAGTAGGGAACAGCAGAAAGCTCGAAGTCGCGGTGTTCCGGGTGTTGACACCCAGCCCCAGATCCAGCGCGTTCAGATCCTCATTGGTCCCCGCGAGGCCCATCCCTTCCGCAACTTGTTCGATGAGCGTACTTCCCGCCAGCCCAGCGGGGAGCCCATGGCTCTCGCCGTAGTAGTAGCCCACAAGGTCGCTGCCCGGAGTCGTCCGGGAACCGCTCCCCGGGAGGGTGCTTTGCGTACGCCTCCGAATCAGGCTGCCCGGCGCCCCTAGGGAGTCGTTGCTCACCGATACGATCACCGACATCCAGGTGCCCGTATTGCCCACCGACGGCACTCCATTGTGGTCGAGGCCCGGGATGATGGCGTTGCCGCTGGAGTGACCGTTGATCTCCATGTGCTGCGCCCAGGAGCCAAACATGGAGGTACGGGAGTAGTTCACCCACTGCCCACCGCCCGGGTTGGGGTAGTTCGCTGACGTCCAAGGCGTGGGGAAGCCCAGCTGGCGGCCTTCCTCCTTGATGTGAAGGCCCGCGTGCGCCGCGGAGGATCCAGGTGCAAGCTGCATGCCCAGCGGCAGAGCAGAAGCAAAGCCCCGCTGCCGATTGGGATCGTTCGGCGTCGGGTTCAGGGCGAAGAGCTGGGGTGCGAGGAGAACTGCAGTGATGCCTGCAACTGATGCGAGCTGGAATTTAGACATGGGTATCGATTCGGGGGTAACTAGTTGTTCTTGATCGAGGGGACCTCAACGGACACCTCGGTTGATTCGAGAGCCTTGAGGGCCTCGAGCAGATCGGTCAGGTAATCGCGAAGCCGCTGCATCTGTGTGTCGCTGGGTTTCGATGGGAGCCTTTTCAGCGCCGTGCGTAGCCGGCGGTGGTTGAGCGGCTCCTCGCTTAGCAGGTCGAAGGCAACGGCAAAGAAGCCATCGTCCACGTCCTGCAGGATCGACTCCACGAATCTGCGCCGCAGCTGGGAGTGGCCTTCGCCGGCCTCTTCCGCCCTCACGTAGTTCGCCAGCGACTCAGCGGCGATGCGCTTCGCCTCCTCAATGTCGCCGCTCTGAAAGACCGCTTCGGCTTCCGCCGCGCCAAGCTCGGCTTGGAGATAGGCAAGGGTCTTCTCCTCGCCCGGGAATGCTGCGAGGGGAGCGGTCTCCAGAAACCCACGGCATTCTTCCAAGCGCTTGTCATCGATGAGCATGCTCACCATGTGCTTGTAGGGCTTGGCGTAGTGGGGCTTGGCTGCAATGCACTTTTCCCACGCCGACTTGGCTGTCTCGACATCGCCCAGCCTCCATGAGGCCCAGCCCAGGTTCCAGCTCAGTGGCTCGCTGTAGGGAGCGATGGCCAATCCCTCACGCAGGGGCTTGAGCGCCCCCTGGAAGTCCTTGACCAGGATCGTAGCGGTCCCGATCAGATTGGCGGTGTTCGCCGAGCGGCGACCCGCTAGGGCTTCAAGCTCGAGCGCTTCGCCGTAGAGGAAGTGGCCGCTGCGCGGATCGCATTGCAGCTTCAGCTCACGGGCGGGAAAGTAGTCCTCGAGCCGGGGATCTGAGAAGGCATCCGCGGCTGCCTTGCGTTGCAGGGTGCGCGCCAGGTGATAGCCGAACAAGAACTGGTCCTCGGCGCTCTTGGGCGCGGGCAGCCCGACCAGGTCGAGCCCCTGCACCCCGACGGCGTTCGCGTCGAGGCGTTCGTAGCGCCCGGCGAGGGCTTTGGAGTAGCTGGTCCCCAGATGATCCGCCAGCTGGCGCATGTCCGCCTGCGCGCCCTCAGCTTCTCCGTGGTCTAGGCGAAACGCGGCGCGCGTCGCGTAGGTCGCAGTCGGATCGTGGTCATTGGCCACCATCTCATCCAGCAGCTGGACGACGCCGTCGTGCCCCTCGGCCGCGCTCAGGGAGCGGTTCTCGTAGACCGTGATGCCCAGGCTGGGGGGCAGCTGGCTCCAGAGCTCAGCGTGCCGTTCCGCTCTGAGCTCGACCTGATGATTGCTTCGCAACTTCCACACGATCCCGACACAGCCCAGGACCGCAACAAGCGTCGCAGCCCGCACCGCGCTGGAACGAATGGCGCGACGCCAGGTACGGCCCAGGGCGGTGCTGGCCCGCGCCTTGACCGGCCTGTGGGAGAGGAACGCGCGCAGGTCGTTTTCGAGCTCCACGGCGCTGGAGTAGCGATCCTGGGGGCGGCGAGCCATCCCGCACTCGACGATCGCGAGCAGGTCCTTGGGCAGGCCCGGACACGCCTTGAACAGGGGGACGGGCTCACGGGTAGCGACCGAAGTCAGGATCTGGCTGGGCGATCCACTGAACGGCGGCGACAGCGACAGCATGTGGTACAGGCTGGCGCAGAGGCCGTAGACGTCGAGTCCCGGCCCGACCTTGGTCCGGGACTCGAGGGCTTCCGGCGCCATGTAGGCGGGGGTACCCAGGGCGGTCCCGTCTCGCGTGATCGTGTCTTGGCTCACCTGCGCGGCGATGCCAAAGTCCAGCAGCGCTGCGGTGCCGTCCTTGCGCACGAACATGTTCGATGGCTTGACGTCACGGTGGTATACGCCCGCTGCATGGGCCGCGCCGAGGGCGCTGGCCAGATCCGCCGACCAACGCACGACACTGCGCAGATAGCCCGACTCCGCGACATGATCGACGCCGAGCTCATCGGCGATCCACGCCGTGCCGGACCCCGGGTTCGCGAGTCCCTTGCTGCTCCCGACCTCTAGCAGCACGACCAGGGAGCAGCCCTCGAGCAGCTCCATCACGATGTAGGGATCGTCGTCGGCGGTGCGCCCACGGTCGTGGACCGTCACGACGGAGGGGTGCTTGGTGGCGGCAAGGGCCTCGGCCTCACGGCCGAAACGGTATTCAGCCTCATCGAGGTCCATCAGCGCGGAGCGCAGGACTTTGACCGCCACGGGACGCTTCAGCTCGAGATCCTCTCCGCGGTAGACCACCCCCATCGCCCCCGAGCCCATGCGGGCATCCAGGCGGTAGCGGTTGCCGAGCACACGCCCAGTCAGCGGATCGCTCGAGGCGTGCTCCTGGCGCAGCACCGGGATGCGCAGACTCGCATCCAGCGCTTCGCGAACCGCGACCAGCAGGTCGGGCCGGGCCGCACAGATCTCTTCCAGGGGCGGCTCAAGCCCCGAGTCGCGGATCTCCATTGCGCTGGAGACCAGACCCGGGAGGTCGGGATCCTCGAACGAACTCGGGCTCATGAGCGGGGAGCGGAATCCTTCCCAGGGCCGTCTCCGTCGGGCGACATCCCGACCCGTAGGCGAATAGCGAGCTGGGCCTGGGCAGCGTAGAAAGCACGCCGGGCCGCGAACTTCGAGGAGTAGCCGAGCTGGTCGGCCAGGTCCTGGAACGTGGCACCCTGCTCGAGCCGGGCGCGCAGCAGCAGCTGTTCGCGCTCCGGGAAAGCCTCCAGTGCTTTGGCAAAGGCAGCCATCTCCTCCACGGACCCAGCGCCGGTTGCCGGCCCTTCCTGGTTGGAGGCCGCGTCGAGGCGCTCGACGGCGGCCTGGGTGCGCCGGCCATCGCGCTGGGCGGCCTGGTGAAAACGGATCGCATCGGTCAAGCGGTTGCGAGCGACCATCGCGAGGTAGCCGGCAAAGGCATCCTCAGTGGATCCCTGGAAGGCGCCGATGTCCGCCAGGACGCTGCGGAACACCTCTTGCACCACATCCCCTGTGCTGAAGCGAGCGAGCAGCCAGGGACGACTGACGCGCAGGTCCCGGGATAGGGCACGGTGCACCATCCGCTGCACACGGGGATAGAAGGCCTCGAACAGCGTTTCCAGCGCTCCCTCATCCCCCGATCGGGCGGCCTCAAGCGTGGCTTGAAAGGTCTCGGGGGTCATGATCGTGGAAACGTTGGTGCGCTGCATAGGTGAGGGGGTGAGGGTGCGAGGTGCCTTCACCACCTACCGGCGCAGAGCACGGGTAAGAGTTGCGGGGAAAGTCCGAAAAAAAACGAGTACCTCGAACCAAGAGTACCACCACCTCCGTCTCCCGCACGCTTTCCCAGGGCAGCAGCCCCTTGGCCCAAAACGGGGCGCAGACCACCTGGCGGACCCAGGCCACGCCCGGGGCCACCCGATCGCTCGCCGGCCCTGTGCACGGGGCCATTCCGAGTCGATCGGTCCTACAAGTCGTTGAGCCCGGCCAGGTAGGCGGCCCAGGCCAATCTTGCGGTCCCGTCCTGCTGGTGCATGCCCAGGGTGCCAAGGAACTCGCGGAACGCGGGGTCGCTGATGCCGTAGTAGGTCTCGAAGAGGTCGAGATCGGCAGCTGTCCAGTCCGCGAGGTGCAGGAAGGAGACGAAGCGCAGGTCCGGGTCCGTTTGCAGATAGGCGAAGACGTTCTCCACAAAGGCGCGCTGGGCGGCCTCGGACGATCCGTTGGTCGGACCGGAAGTGAGGCCTGCGGGATAGCCCACCTCCTGAAGCAGCATCGGCCCCGGTCCGTTCGCCGCGCGCAGGAGCGCCAGGTCCGCAGCCACCTCGGCCGGTGGCCGGACGCTAAAGTCCCCGTTCAACGGGTAGTAGGTGAACGCCACGCGGTCGGACACCGACTGCAGCTGATCCAGCAGCAGCGGCTGATTGGCCACCACGTCGAATGTGGCGGTCACTCCGATGGCCAGGCCAGGTTCGATCGCCTGGGCGTAGCTGCGGGCGTGGTCGACAAAGTTCGAGTAGGAGCTCACCTGCCCCAGACGTGCGCCGAGCCACGCGTCGACTTCGTTGCCCACCGATAGATAGAAGCCCCCCTTGGCCACGAGTAGGGGCACAAGCCCGTCGAGCAGCATCTCGAAACGACCCAACATAGCGGGGTCGTCCCAAGCCAAGCCGGGGGCCAGTTCTGTGGAGTCGCCCGGATCCTGGAGGTCGGGCGGCACGGACAGCTGCACGGTGTCGATCGTCGTCAGCACGAGGTACGGCGTCATGCCTGACGCCTCCAGCGTATCGAGCAGCAGCTGGGCAAAGGACAGGTCGACGACTCCCGGCGAACTCTCCAGCGCGTGCCACGCGATGCTGAGCTCGTAGCCCAACGCCCCAGCGGACTGGGAGGCAGCAAAGGCCGCGTCGAGGGCGGGCTCCGCGCCAGGTTCGGGCTGGCTGTAGATCACCCCCATCAGCGGGCCGGGGTCCAGAAGCGGCAGGCTCCCCGGCTGGCTCGGCACGGGCCTCGGATCGGCGGGGCTAGGACTTCCCCCCGAGCAGCCGACGACCAGCGCCACCGCGGAAATGAGAATCGGTCGTAGGGGAAGCCGCATGGACTGTTCTTCGGATCGGACTCAAGCGGATTTTTAGGTCGTCCAGCCCTTCCGCGAGGAGGCCGTCCCAAACGGTCCCAGGGCCCCACGTTCTGCGAATTGGTCCGGAATTGAGGGAACACGGCTCCTGACCTAGCTCGTACAGGAGGCCCCCAAGGGACGCTGTTACCGGCCAAGCTGGGGGGGATATTTCACGTATTGCGGGCCGCCCCTGCCAGCACCCCGCATCCACACCCCCGTAACCAATGAATCCCGATTCGATCCTCGAGCAGCTCCTCTTGCGCGCAGCACGAGCGGCATTCGACGACCGCTTCACCCTTGAGCTTGCGCCCGCCGAGAGGCGCGTGTTGGAAGAGGCGCAGGCCATGCTCCAGGGCTCCGGCAGGCCCGATTTGCACTACGGCGCAGCGATCCAGCTCGTGGATCGCAAACGGCGTACGGGGGCCATCGATGCGGCCTTCGCCGGCTGCCTGCGCTGCACCATTCTGCTGGACCCCGATGTCGCCCAGGTCGATCGGGCAGCTCAGGCCCAACGATCCCTTGCGCGCACCAGCCGGGAACTCCCTGCAGGTTCACGCCGCCGCGCACTGCGCGCCATGGCTGCCCGGATCGCCGGAGCCATCGAGCGCAGGCGCCGCCGCCCCGCGCGCGCCCTTGCCTTCGACCGCGCGGCCGTCCGACTCAACGATCACCCGCGTCACCTGGCCGACGTCCTTGTCGACCACCTGCTCTGCGGCGACGAAGCGCAGGCTCGGCAGGTCTACCTCGAGGCACGCCTCACCTGCCCGGGCCCCCTGGCGAGTGAGCTGGAGTGCCTGGTCCACGACGACATCGACCTCGCCGCGCTGACGGTCACCCATCCTGAGCCCGCGACCCTGGCGCCGAAGCTCCCCGGCGCCGACGGCGCCCTTGGCGGCTCGCCGCAGGACCAGGCGAAGGGCACGGATGAGATGCAGCGCGTTCTGCGCCGCCACGTCTGCCGGCGTGAACAGCCCGATTCGAGGGGCTTCTGGCTCGGCCTCGTTCACACCCTTTGCCGGGAAATCGAGTCCAATCCGGCCCTGAACTCAGGCGCGAATGCCGACCTGAGCGATTCACCGCTGCCGAATCCCGGTCCCATCCAGCGGGCCGCCGAAGAAGCCATCCTCGACGTCCTCGGCGAGCTCATCACCCGCTCCTGGCGAGTGTTCCAGGGGACCTGCACCGCCGACCTCCAGGCCTATTTGAGGGGAATGCTGCTCCAGCGCGAGTGGGACACACCCCGGCGCATGCGGATGGCCCTGGATCCCGGCCAATAGGCTGGCACGACCCGCCGCGGGGGATAGGCTCGCAGCCTATGAAGCTCGATATCGACCCCGCTGCGGAACTGGCCGCGATCCACGGCATCCTGGACGAATTCGACCGCATGCGCGGCAGCGGCCCCGAGGTCATGGACCGGCGCAGCCCCGAGGTCTCCGGCTGGTCGGTGGCCCAACACCTCTACCACTGCGCGCTGGCGACCGGACTCTCCCTGCGCAACACCAGCTCCCTGGTGCGCGGCAAGGGCCGCTTGATCCAAGAGGAGGGCGAGTTGTCCAAGGAAGCAGCCGATGTCCTGCGCTCGAACCGGACCGAGCGCGGACAGGCCGAAGCGCCACGGATGGTGACGCCACCTGACGAGGTCGACCTCAGCTTCCTCGAGATGGAGCTTGAGACCAATCGCAAGGACATGGCGAGCCTCGCCGAGCAAACCGCCGCCATCCTCGCCGCGCCGAATTGGATCCCGCACCAGCTGCTTGGACCCCTCGATGCACCCGCTTGGCTCAGGTTCACCCATCTCCACGCCAAGCACCACCTCGACATCGCGCACGACATCCTTGCGAGCTGACCGGCCCCGCCTGATGGGTCCCAAGCCCTCCCGAAGCATCCTTGGGGCTGTGCAGATTCTGCTGGGAGCGGGGAAGAATGGACGCGGGTGTTAGCATGCGGCCCCCCCACCCAGCCATTGCCGCGCATGCTTGCCATCCTCTGCCCACTTCTTCTCCTCTCCCAGGGCACCCCGCCCGGTATGGTCCATCGCTGGACTCTTGCCCCCGACAGCCAGGCAGGCGCACAGCTGAGAGATAGCGTTGGCGAGTGGGATCTCGACGCCATGCATCCGCCGGAGTTCCTCGGACAGGGCTCCGAGGGGGCCTTGCTTGTGGGTCCCAAGCGCGGCGGCGCCGAACGTCGACTGACTGCCGACGAACTGCCCGGCGAGCGCTTCAGCGCCGAGGGCTGGATCATGATCCAGAAGAAGACGCCGTATGCGGTCTGCGTCGCGGCGATCGAGGACAACGGTGACCACGAGCGTGGCTTCCTGCTCGGCACTCAAAACGAGCGCTTCGTATTCGCCGTTGCGTCGGTCGGCCTCGGCAAGCTCAGCTTCGTGCGCGCGCCGGATGCATACGAGCTCAACCGCTGGTACCACCTCGCCGGCGTCTACGACGGGGAGGCTCTGATCTTGTACGTGGACGGCGTCGAAGTCGCCGCCTCCGAGCAGCCGGCTGGGGGGATCATGTATGACGACAGCCACCTGCTCACCGTCGGCGTCTACCGGGACAAGGACGAAACCTATCCGCTAGATGGCCTGCTGGCCGGGGTGGGCCTGTATGACCGCGCTATCCGCGGCCGCGACATCGCGCGCAGCGCTGAGTCTGGCCGCGCGAGCTTGCCCACGCCCGAGGTCAAGGCCAGCAAGGAGAAGCCGGTCGACGAGCTTGGCATGCAGGTCAACGCGGCGATCGGCAAGGGCCTGCAGTGGATCTTGCTGCGCCAACATCGGGACGGCTCATGGGGTGACCACATGGGCCGGTACCGCAATGGCCAAACCGCACTTGCGGTCCTGACTCTGCTCAAGTCCGGCCTGCCCGCCAATCACCCCTCCGTCGTGCGCGGATTCGAATTCCTCGAGCGCGAGGATCCCCGTCGCACCTATGCAGCCGGCTGTCAGCTGCTGGCCATCGCCGCCAGCGGCAATCCGGACTACGAGCCGATGGCCGAGCGCCTGGTCGAGCTGCTGCTGGAATGGGAGAGTTCTCGGATTCCTGGCTCTTGGGCCTACCCCGAGGGCGCCGAAGATCTCTCGTGTACCCAGTTTGCTGCGATGGGTCTCTGGGCTGCCACCGAGATGGGGATCAAGGTTCCCAAGGCCGTTTGGCAACGCATGGTCGAGGCCACGATCGAGCATTTCGGCGGCGATGCCAGCATGATTGAGGACGGGGGCAAGAAGCGCGACCAGGCTGTGGCCAAAGGCTTCGTCTACCACCAGGCAAGCGGGGTCACGACCGGCTCGATGACAGCTGCCGGGCTCGGCATTTTCGAGTTCGCCACCATCTGCACGGGGGGAAAGCTCGGAACGCGCTTCAACAAGATGATCGAGCGCAACCGTGAGCCCGCCCAGAATTGGCTGCGCAAGCATTGGAAGGTGAACGGCAATCCTGGCCGAGGCGGACACCCGTACTACTACCTCTACGGCCTCGAGCGACTGGGCTCACTGATGAACACCGCCGACCTCGTCGGCCACCAGTGGTACCAAGAGGGCGCACGATTCCTCGTCAATGGACAACGGGCTGACGGGGCTTGGGTCAACGAGTCCGACACCTGCTTCGGGCTGCTCTTCCTCGTACGGGCGACCGGCCCGACCACCGGCGGCAAGGGTGGGCCCGCTCGGCGCGAGTGGGGCAATGCCGAAGGCTCCGCCCACGTCCAGGTCTTCGGAGATCTTGAGCTCACGATGTTCGTGACCGGGTTTGACGAGAAGCTGCTCAAGGAACACAAGGAACAAGAGGCCAAGAAGGCTGGGCTGCGGATCGCCAAGGTCGAGTGGAAGGTCGACGGCAAGGTTGTCGACACCAAGACGGTCGATCCGAGCACGAAGTGGACGGCCGAGCGCTTTCCCCTGCGCTGGACCGCGCCCCGCGAGATGGATGTGGCCATTCAGGTTGCCGTGCATGCGGTCCCGGTCGGTGACTACGCGGACTCCTACGCCAAGGCGACCGTCTACACATCCAAGCCCCTCAAGGTGCCGGTGAGACGCGCTCCCCTGGAGTACGCTGAGCAGCTCGGCACTCAGAACTGGACCGATCTCCTCGACGGACGGCCCGCGGTAGCGACCGCCTCTTCCCAGCTACTTCCTGGGAGCGGCCCCGACAAGGCGATCGACAATCTGGAACCCACCGCCTGGCTCTGCTCAGCTGAGGACAGCGCCCCCTGGCTACGGGTCGAGGTCGAGGACGCCCTCAAGGTCTCCGAGGTCAAGCTTGGCTCCCCCAACAGCTCGATCTTCCTGGCCGCTACCAAGGGGTCCCCGACCCGTGTGCGCATCGTCATCAACAAGGGCCGCGTCGACTTCGAGGCCGACCTACCCGAAGACGATCTCTTGCCCGCGATCATCCGCCTGCCGCGACGAACGTCCATGCGCAGCATCGAGGTCCATATCCTCGAGCACCGTGCGGGCCCGCAGGCGGGCGTGGTTGGAATCTCCGAGCTGAGCGTCCGCTAGCCCGGAACCAAAAGCGAGCGATCCCCCCGCTTCGCACGCGCGAAGCGGGGGGATCGCCGCAGACAGCGGCCGTGCCGGCCGCGGTCGTCGGATTCGCCCTACCTCTTCTTTTTCTTGGGGCGGTAGCTTCTGCCCTTGGCGAAGAACTCAGAGATGTCCTCGAGGTAGGCATCGCCCAGGTGGGATTGCAGCACAGCGGCCTGCTCCTCAAGCGGGATTTCGAAGCGCGGGTCTGTGGTCCAGGTTCCGTCGGGGTAGGTGGTCTTGTAGCCGTCGTTGAACATCAGGCGGAACTGCTCGGCGATCGCGGGCAGGGCCTCGGGCTTGAAGCGAGCGAGGTACTCCATGACCCCCCAGGACAGGTGCGCCTTGTTTTCGTCCCAGGTGTTGCGCTGCCAAGAGGCGAATTCGTCGGGCTGGAGCGGCTTCTTCTTGCGCTTCTTGAACTGGGTCTTGATGTTCGGCTCCCAGCCGCCGTGATCGCCGATGCCGACGAACTCCTTGCGGTAGGGGAAGCAGTAGATGTCGCCGTGGACCTGCATCTCGACGCGCCAGGCAGCCGATACGCGCAGCCAGGTGGGCTGGGCTCCGAAAGAACGGTGAATCAGCAGTCGGGCCAAACGATTCACGAGCTCGTTCTGGGGACGCCAGACGTCCCCCAGCTCGTAGCCATCGGGAGCGGACTGCCAGGCCGCGGCCGAGATCTGCTCCTCGGCGAAGCCGGGTTCGGAGGCGACGCTACGCGCCCACCCCTCCATCCGGGGGTTGTCGTTGCCGACCCCGGTGAGCAGCTCGCGGTACTGGTTCTCCTCGCCAACCTCGAATAGCAGGACCGGCCCGGAGTCGGGTACGTGGTCGGCCTCTTCACCGGTGCTGACGGGCCCGAAGGCATCCGCGAAGGGGTCATCCTCTTCTGCCGAGTCAGCCACCTCCGCCGCCGCCTCTTGGGCGCGACTTCGCACGGGGGGCGACATCAGTTCGTCAAAGGCAGACAGGGTCTCCTCGACCAGTTTCAGGCTGCGCTTGGACTGGCGCTTGTCGGGCGTGACAAGGATCACCCGGGCATCGGACGACAACGCCACGACGTACTCGTTCGAGGTCACCCAGTCGGAGTAGGTGCGGAGCCTGGCGAGCACGCCAAGCCCTTGGCCTTCCGAAAAAGCAGCCCCAATCTCATCCAGGGAATACGTCTTTCCCTTCCATTGCACCTCCAGGTCGCCCAAAGAGACTGGGGCACCCAAAGAAGCGGCGGAAAAGGCTGAGGGAAAAGGGGTGCTCACCACGGGAAGCGCGGTGGCACCTGCGGGCGACATTGCAAAAAACAAACCGAAACAGGCGAGCGGCACAAGTGAACGAGACTTCTGCACGAGGCTAGGGGACTTCACTCTCTTCTCCAGAAAACGGTAAACGAGCGGATGCTGGCGGCAGGGGGGGTCATGGGGTGAACCCAGCCAGCGGAAGTGCGCGAGACCGAACGCGAGGACGAGCGGGTCTGCACAGGTAAGTGTCTCTAGTGACGCCAACCGCACGGACTTTCCTGGTAAAGAACCGGAAAGGTTGAGGCAGGCCTTCTCAGACAAGGGTAGGTACGCCCCTTGTGACGATTCGTTCGGTGAGAACGGGAAAAATCTGAAGAGGCCCCTCCCGACAATCCGGAAGTGGGGAGCCCACGGTACCGAACGCGTTATGTCGGTAAGTTCTTTCCTACCCGGAGCACCGTGATGTCGTCCTCGAGTGGACGACCCCCCGCGTGGCCGCGCGCGTCCTGCAGCAGCATGTCTAGATTGGAATCCCCAATCTGAGCCGCGGCTGCTGCTGCGACAATGCGTTCCTCACCGAAGCACTCGCCCTCTTCGTTGCGCGTCTCAGCCAGTCCGTCGGTGTAGATCCATAGGCGATCCCCTGGCCCGAGCTGATCCCGCTTGAGATCCCAAACCAAGTCGGGGAACGCGGGGCTGACCATCGGACCGGTCAAGCCAAGTCGTCGCACCCCTTCCTCCTCGCCGGCCCCTGAAAGCAGCAGGGGCGCGGGGTGTCCCGCGTTCACGTAGGTGAGCCCACCGGCGGAGTCGATACGCCCTGCAAACAGCGTGACGAAGCGCCCCTCATCAAAGGAGCGTAAAGCCTCCGCCACCGCCCTCACCACGGCGTCCGGCGCGAAGCCAGCGGCCAGCGTTCCCTGGAACGCGGACTTCAGGGTGGCGGTCAGCATGGCGGCCGTCACGCCATGCCCCGACACGTCAGCCACCAGAAAAGCCAGGCCATCCTCGCCCAGCTCTGCGTAGTCGTAGAAGTCCCCACCGAGCTCGGTGCAGGGGATGTAGCAGGCGTCCAACTCGATCCCGGCGGCCCGCAACTGGCGCGGAGGCAGGATGCTGCGTTGGAAGCTGCGGGCGTCGCTCAACTCATCCTCGAGTCGGGCGAGATAGCGAGCGTTCTCCTGGGCTAGCCGGCGCAATTCGAGGCAGCGCTCGACCAGCGTGAGGAGGACCTCGCGATCGAAGGGCTTTTGCACGAAGTAGAAGGCACCCTCCCGAATCGCGCGCACGACCTGGGTATCCACCTCGTGCACCTCTCCGGTCATGAGGATCACGTCGACCCCGGGGTGGGCCGCGCGCAGGCGATCGGCTAGATCAAAGCCGTCCATTCCCGGCATGCGTACGTCCAGGATCGCCAGATCCGGCGCCCGCTCAGACGCTAAGCCTAGGGCTTCTTCCCCTGAGGCCGCCGCCGTCACAACGTAGCGCCCGTCCAGCAGGCGCACCATCGAACGCAGCATCGCTGCCTCGTCGTCCACAACGAGGATTCGCATCGATTGGGTCATGGTGTTTCCTCTCGGACTTCGCACGGCAGGCGAAGCTGGGCCCGGGTTCCTTCCCCGGGGATGCTCTCCAGGCGTAGGTGCCCGCCGGTGCGGGTCACGATCGCTCGGCAAATCCCGAGGCCGAGGCCACTGCCACCGGACTTGGTGCTGAAGAAGGGCTCCTCGATGCGACCGGCGACCGCAGGATCGATTCCCACCCCCGTGTCCGTCACCGTCAGGTCCAGGTATCCGCTGCCGCGCGCGACGTCGAGGGTGAGCGTGCCCCCATCCGGCATCGCATCGCGGGCGTTGGTGGCCAGGTTCAGCAGCAGCTGCTCGAGGTCCGACTGCGGGCAGCGCACCGGCGGTAGGCGGTCGGGCAGGCTCAAGCGGAGCTCGATGGCTCGCCGCCGGCAGCTCTCGCCGAGCACGGCCACTGCGCTCTCCAGGGCACGGCGGACGTTGCCGTCCGTCCCGCCGTGGACCGCGCTGCGGGCAAACGCGAGCATGCCGCCAAAGATGCGCCGACAGACGAGCAGGCTGCCCTCGAGGCTCTCGAGGTCCATGGACAGCGTCCGTGCGTCCAGCGATTCCTCCGCAGCATCCGCGCGCAATTGCTGCACGAGCGGCAGCGCCGCGCCGAGCGCATTGTTGACATCGTGGGCGACGCCCCGCGCCAGCTCAGCGAGAACCGTTTTGCGCTCCGCCGCCTCCACTCCGCTCTGCAGGAAAGAGGTGCGCTCCAGGTTATGCAGGGCCACCGCCACCTGGGGCATGAAACGCCGCACAAGATCCGCCTCCCAGTGACCCAAGAATCCCGGGCGACGGCAAGCCACCTTCAGAAAGCCGAGTACCCCACCGCGCCCGATGAGCGGCACGCACAGGATCGAACACTCGCAGCGCTCTTCCACCGCACCTGTGGCCCGGTTGTAGTCGAGCACCGCGAGCAACTCGGCCACAGGTTCGGGGAGTCTCTCCCCCGGGCCCTGGCCCCAGGCTAGCCACTGCCCGTCCACCCGATCGAATCCCAGCACTTCTGCACTCTGCAGGACCTGCACCACCGCCGCGCTGAGGGGACGCTTCGTTCCCACCACCGAGCTGCCGCCCTTGCGCCAGGCGACCTGCTCCGCCACGACGGCCAGCTCCCCCTCACCTCGCACCACAGCGACCGCCGCGGAGTGGTCGTAGCGCGTCAGCGAGTGCAGACCATGCAGCACCTGATAGAAGAGGTCCCTGGGCCGTACCTGCTCGAGCACCTTGCGGTCGATGCGTTCGCGGACCATCGCAAGGCGCGCCCGGTCGAGCCGCTCAAGCGCCCGCGACACGTGCCGTGCGACCTTCAGGAAATCCTGGCGCTCGGCGCGGCTGAAGGACTCGGTCCGCCGCAGGACCAGCGCTCCCCAATCCCGATGGTTGCGGGGCAAGGGGGCGACCAGCTCGGCCACAGGCATCGGCGGCCTGCGCTTTCCAAGGAACGCTCGGTACTCCTCTGCATCGAAAGCCACATCCTTGGGCAGCGCCGCCCGCAGGACCAGGTCGCCCCGGGTCGCAGAGCGCGCCACCACACAGCCGGTCTGGGCGGAGAATGCCGTGGCAGCAAGACGCAGGGCCAGGCGCAGAGCGCTCCCCGACTGGCGCGCCTCGTCGAGACGATCGCCACCCAGGTGCAGAAACACGAGGTAGGGATGGGCCTGCAGGGAGTCCATGGACCCTCAGTCTACGGGGGGATTCGGCTCCGCCTCCACGCGCCTGCCATTCTCTTGGGCGCATGGACCTCTCTCCCCTGCATCCCGAACACCCCGAAGTACCAAGTCCTGCCCCAAGGGCTATCCGAGCTAACCTAAATCCAGCGCCCAGTGGCTCCGCTAGGCGGCCCACCTCTGCACCGCCGTGTGATCCAGCCAGTCCCCAAAGCGACTGACCGCATGGGCGCACCACAGCTTCCGATAGGCCGGGTTTCGTTGGAGGATCGCGAACAAGTGGGTCTCGCTGGGAGTCGGAGAGGGCGCGCACTGCCCCAGGGGCACCTCCGCGTGCCGGCCGAACGCGCGGCAGCCCACCTCCACCTCGAACCGACCTGTAGCCCCCAGGCTCACGAAGAGAGAGATTGCACCGAGACCCGGCTAAGTCCTGCGAGGCCAGGGTCCAGCCGACTTGGTACGTTCATCCAATGCCATCAGGGCCGTGTCCCCCGCGGCGATCGCATCGACCAGGCATGCCTCTGCAAGCCCGAGTACGCCGAGCCGAGGCACCGCTCCCCCACAGTTCTCTGAGCAAGATGGACGCCGATCAGGATATCGAAGCAAGAAGACGGAAGCCCACGCTGCGGGCCCGACTGCGGAGCGAGAATTCCATCCCGAAGAGCCTCCGGCTGGCCGTGCTCAACAGACTCGACGGCCAGCTCCACACCCCTCTCGGGCCACAGGCGGTCACGGCCTATTGCCGGCTGACATCCCCCGTGCGAGATGGATTTGTGCACGCGCTGCTTCCCGACCACACCCCTGACGCGAACCAGGCGCTGCAGGCCCTCGATCACAGGCCCTATCGCGGCCCTCTTTCCCCTCCGTTCCGCTGCCCCAAGTCCCCGGTCGTGGTCGCGGAGATGCAACTAGAGTGGTTGATCGGGATGGCGACCGGGCT
The DNA here is from genome assembly GCA_964459495.1 of uncultured Planctomycetaceae bacterium. GTDB lineage: Bacteria > Planctomycetota > UBA1135 > UBA1135 > CAYWNK01. Next base: position 5,386 of record CAYWNK010000077.1, on the reverse strand, counting down.
CGACGCCTACCATGCCGATCTCCCATGGCTCGCTCGTTGGGGTCACCGACTTCCCGACCTCCGGCCACATCAGCTTGCATGGATGTTGGCCGGGGCCCTCAGCGCTGGCGGCCCCAGGGCCAATGGGCTGCTCGCTATCTTTCGCGACCTGGCAGAGGGTCCCGGCCCGTGCGGCGGCGAGGATAACCCGTGGATCCATGCCTGCCTTGCCTCCAGCAACCCGCAGGCTTGGGAGCTCGTCGACCCCCTGCTGAGTGCGGCAAAAGAAGACAGCTGCCTGCGTGCAGCGATCCTGAACGCAGCTGAAAACGCCCACCCTGGCGCATTCGTCCATGCTCTCAAGGGCATCCTGGCCGCCGATCTCCTTTGCATTCACTGGGTGGCGGTCACCGTCGACACTTGGCTGGGGTCGATTTCGGACCACACCGACGTGCCAAACCTGAGGCGCATTGTGGAGTACGCGATTCAAGCCACCCACGAGCCGTTTCCGGACCGTTTCAGGATCCTGGAGGTAGAGCCCATCGAGCTCTACCTCCACCTTTGGGCCCTCGCGATTCACGACGTGGAAGCCGCCGTGCGCGCCTGTGGAGAGCTGATCGAGCGCGATGATTCGCAAATCCGTCTGGTCGCGCTCTACCTCCTCCACCAGACCAGGTGGTCGGATTCCACCGAGATCTTGCTCTTGGCTCTACAGGACAAGGACATGCGCGCTGTTCACCTTGCGCTGGAGTCCATCAGGATCGATGGGAAGCATGGCCAAGCGAAGCAGGTGTTCGACGCCTGCTGGGGCCTGTACAACAGCCTCGGCAGCGGACCATTGCCAAAAGTGGATCCGTTCTGGCTGTGGACTCACTCCAGTTTCGAGAAGCAGGTTGTCGTTGAGACGATGCTCCGTGTGGCTCCGCCCGAACGTCATGCCGCGGTGAAGCCAATGATCTCGGAATTCGAGCCGAACCATCGTGGCAAGGCGCTCGCCCTACTGGCGGGCATCGAGTACCACGACTGGAAGAATGGAGCAACGGAAGAAGCGTCTCCAGCGAACCTCCCGGTGTTCCTGCACCACCTTGGAGATGCATCGAGCGGTGTCCGAGGAGTCGCATTGCGTTGCCTCGCAGCGACCCCGATTCAAACAGCAGAGGTTGAGCGTTGGTACGAACTGCTGCACCGCAAGGCCAAGGACCTGCGCGTGGGGGCGATTAGGCGCCTGAAGCTGCTGCCCGCCTCCGATCTCGCACAACTTGCCCGCCGCTTGCTCGGGGAGAAGCAAGCCCTCCGCCGCGAAGCCGGCCTCGAGTTGGCCCAAATCCTCGCCCAATCCGGTCACCGTGACTCGGTGCTGCAGGAAGCCCTGGCGGCGTACACGGTGCCCGCCGTGCGGAAAAGCCGAGACGCCAAGCCAGACCCGATCATCGGCGCCGAACCGCCGACGACCGAGAACGGCCTTGGCCTGATCAACCCCAACCAAAGAGCGGTCTGGCCCACCCCCCAAGATCGCGGCCGAGCGCACATGACGCTTGCCGCCCAGGCGTGTGTGGAATCCCTGGCCGAGTGCATCCTGCGCAACGCAGATACCGTCATCGAACGCTCCTTCGGGAACAGACGTCGCCGAGCGCCACTGTTGGCGGACCCTCACGCCGACAACATTCAGCCCACTCTCCCCCCATTTCATCTCCACGTGGACCCACCACCTGACATTCCCGAGCCACCGCTGCCGAACGTCTGGCAAGCCTGGTCGAAAGAGCGCCCTTCGAATACGCGAGACGATGACGGCTTAGAGCTCGTCCGTGTTCTGCTGTGCCTTCATCCCGGCCAGGCATGGCACGGCCCATCTCTCCGCAAGCTGGTCTCATCCAGTCCCTACGCCATGTGGTCAGAGGGTGGATCACTCCTGCTGGAGCTCCTCCCCTGGCTCATCCGCTGGTCAGCTCCGAAGGGGGTTCTTGCCTTTGCCCTGGACCACCTCGAAACCCGTATCAGCGAGTGGGACCCAAGCTACACAGCGAGCCTGCGCTCCCCGCGGGATCCACCCCATAGATGGCTTGGCGAAGAGCATGTTGACGCTCCACCCTGGCGCTGGGCGTTGGGAATCAGAAGGGCCCATGAAGGCTTGAATCGAATCCGAAGCGTGCAAGCACACGCCATGGACGAGTTGTCGGCCAGGCGGCTCTATCAGCTCAGCCACGCGCTCTGGAAGATGGACCTAGACGCCCCCCGGCTCTCCCCATCGCTGCAGAGTTTCCTGAGCGCATGTCATGCCGGGCTGTTCCCGAGTGAAGAGGATGCCGCCACGGAGTTCCTCGACCTGTGCGTTGGCCCACTCGGCCACCGTCTTAGCGTGCTGTCTGACGCGAGCAAGCGCACCGGCAGGGCCATGCTCGAGCCCTGGCCCAAGCTTCGGAAGGCTCTGGGCCTCGCAACAGACCGGATCACGGAACTGGAAGCAGCTCGCGTCGGGGGCCCCGGACCAGCCAGCGCTCTCACCGCCCGGCTGTTCGGGACGGGTGGACTCAGCACCCTTTCCCAGGCCATGAACGGCCTGAAAAAGCAGCCCTTGAGCCGCGAGAGCTTCCCCTATCGCAGCCCCAGTACTCACCAAGAGACCCTGAGCCATCTGATCCTCTGGTCCGAACCAAGCCAGGAAGACCGGCCTGAGGACTTCCACACTTGGGCGAAAGCCAGCAAGCAACCAGCCAAGAGGCTCATCGAACTCGCGGTCTACGCGCCCCAATGGGCCGACTTCATCGAGATCGCCATGAACTGGCCTGGATTGGGCGAATGCGTTTGGTGGATGCACGCACATACCAATGGCGAGAGCCAACGCCCCCGTGAGTTCCAGGAATGGAGGGCCGAGTCGATTGCCAAGAGGACCTCGCTTTCCCAAGAGGATCGTGACGACGGCGCCGTTGATGTCGAGTGGTTCGGACGTGCATTCGCCAAGCTCGATGCAAATCAAACGAAAGACCTCCTAGGTGCAGCGAAGTGGGCCTCGGACCATTCCGGACACACCCGCGCCCTGCTCTTCGCGAGTGCCCAACTCGGCCTACTCGATCCGGAGAAACTTCACGAGCGTATGCGCACCAAGCGGCACCAAGACAGTGTGCGCGCCTTCAGCCTCCTCCCTCTCAGCCCTTGCATCCCACCTGCCACCGAAATTGGCGATCGCTACAAGGAGCTTGTTCAGTTCCGACTTGAAAGCAGCGCTCAAGGCCGAATGCGACAGGCCAAGGAAAAGCGTGCGGTCGAAGTCGCCGTGCAAAACCTGGCGCGGACGGCGGGATACCGCGATCCGCAGAGGCTGACCTGGACCATGGAGCATGCTGCCGTTCAAGACCTTCGTGTCCGGGCGCTCAAAGTCCAACATGGGGGCATCTCGGTGAGCCTCGAGCTCGATTCATGCGGGGCCCCCAAACTAGCTGTGCAGTGTGAAGGAAAGATCCTCAAGAGCATGCCGAGGGAGACAACGAAGATCCCCAAGATCAAGGCTCTCAAGCAACGGGCCAGACTCCTTGACTTGCAGCACCAACGCATGCGCCAGTCCCTCGAGAAGGCGATGATCGTTCGGGATGGGTTCTCCGCCTGCGAAATAGCGGGGTATCTTTCCCATGCGATGCTGGGCCCGATGCTCGCTTCACTCGTGTTCAGCGGAGAGTCCGCTGCCGGCAAGGCGACACGTGGCGATGATCCGAGTCAGCCGCTCGTGCTTCGTGACGCATCCGGTCGATCCTTCACGCTGTCGAGCGACGCCAAACTCCACATCGCCCACCCCGCAGAGCCGCTAGCCAGCGGAGACTGGCCCACTTGGAAGGAAGCATGCTCGGAGGCGGAGCACGCGCAGCCCTTTCAGCAGATATTCCGGGCGCAGTACCCATGGAACGCGGACGAGCGCGCGGGCGCAGTCACCACCCAACGCATGGCCGGGCAAGGTGTGAAACGACGCCAGGCCCTCGCTCTTCTGTGCACCCAGGAATGGATGGTGAGCCGGCTCGACGGGATCAGCCGCAACTTCCACGAAGCATCCATCAGCGCCCACGTGGAATGCACCGAGCCCCCGTACTCCTGGGATTCCCATGACAGTCTTACCCTAGGCCGCGTGCACTTCCGGGCCCTTGGAGATCGGCACCCGATCGCCCTTGAAGCTGTGCCCGCAAGACTCTTCAGCGAGGTGATGCGCGACCTAGACATGGTCGTTCGCGGCGCGCGCATCGACCCCGATGGGTCGAACGCCGGCTACTGACCTGGCCTGCTCGACTCCACAACTTCGCCGCTGCAAAGACACGAGCGGTGCTCCAGGGCGCTGGCGATCTCTTCCTTGCTCACCATCAGGGGCAGGCGGGCGCCGATGGACTGGGGGCCAGAGGCGAGGGCCATGAGCTTGCGATCCCCCAGGCTCTTCAGCAGCGCATTGCGCTTCTCGGGGGTCTCCAGCGTGAACGCGGCGAGGGAGCCGACGCCGCGCACGTTGTGGATGTGCCCCTTGTCCTTGGCCAGCAACCGCAGCCCGGTGAGGAACTCGGCGCCGCGGGCCGTCACGTTCTCGTCCAGCTTGTCTCCGAGGATGATCTCGATGAACTGATGGCAGCGCACCATGTGGACCAGGTTGCCACCCCACGTGGAGTTGATGCGGCTGGACTTGTGGAACACGTTCTAGGGCACGTCGTCAACGTGCGTGTTGGCATTGAGGCCGCACACCTGGGCCTTCTTGCCGAAGGCCACAACGTCGGGCTGCACGCCCTTGGTCTGCCACAGCCAGGGCTTGCCCGAGCCGAAGAATCCGGTCTGTACCTCGTCGAAGATCAGCAGCGCCTCGTGCTTGTCGCCCCCCTCGCCCTGCATGGGTTCGAGCAGAATCGCAGCCACGTGCTGCTTGGGAAGCGCGAGGGCCTCCTCGATCTCGGCGATGCTCTTGGCCTCCTCCGCCTCGATGTCGTTGGCAATGCCTCCGTCCAGGTCGAATTCGATGGCGGGGTTGTGCACCCGCGGCCAACAGAACTTCGGGAACAGCGCCACCTTGTCGTGCACCGTGTTGGTTACGCTCATGGTGTAGCCCGAGCGGCCATGGAAGGTCTGGTACAGGTGCAGGATCGACAGATCCCAGCCGCCGTTCACTTTGTCGCCCCCCACCTTGTGGGCCTTCCAGTCGAACGCCACCTTCATGGCGTTCTCCACCGCCAGCGCGCCGCCCTGCACCCCCGTCGTGGGGATGAGGGGCACTGGGATCAGTTCCGGGGCTTCAGGGTTTCGTGTGGGTGACCGGCCTCGAAGGGCTCCTGGTACCCTTCCAGGATGGACATCGACGAGCTGCTAGACTGCGCCCTCTCGCTACCTGAGCCTTGGCGGATTGCGGGTGCGGAGCTTCAGAAGGACGAACGGATCGTGGAGATCCAGG
>CAYWNK010000076.1:0-22581 GCA_964459495.1 uncultured Planctomycetaceae bacterium | reverse complement strand
GGCCCTCGCCCCTGCCCCCCTCCCCCAGAACTTCGACGAGAGCTTCGCCGGTCAAACCCTGCGACTCGACTACCACCATGTCGGCAACGCTGCCGAGCATCACGTGGCCTACGAGGGCTTGCGCCTCGAAGGGCCTTGGCCTGGGAGCCGCACGCAGCTCGTCGACACCAGCAATCTCGGCAAGTACCTGTTCGTCGTTCTCGACCCCACGACCAACACACAGCTCTACAGCCGCGGCTTCGCCAGCATCTTTGGGGAGTGGGCCACCACGGGCGAAGCCAAGCAGCAATGGAAGGCGATTCACGAGTCCGTGCGGTTCCCCGAGCCCAAGGGGCCCGTGCAATTGGTCCTGAAGGAGCGCAGCACCGACGGAACCTTTGAGGAATTCTGGTCCAAACGCGTCGATCCAAACACGCGCTTCGTCGACCGCTCCAGCCTGCCTCCGGTAGGCAAGGTGATACCGATCCAAGAGAACGGCTCCGCCGCCACAAAGGTCGACCTGCTCGTGCTAGGCGAGGGCTACCCAGCGAACCAAGCCGCCAAGTTTGAGGCGGACCTGCGCCGTCTGACAGAGGCCTTCTTCCGCTCCGAGCCCTTCGCTACCCGTCGCAGCGACTGGAACGTGCGTGGCCTGCATGTGCCCTCTTCCGAAGCCGGCATCAGCAATCCGCGCGAGGGCGACTGGCACGCCTCACCCTTGGGTCTGTCCTTCAACGCCTTTGACAGCGATCGCTACGTTCTGACCTACGCGAACCGAGCGATTCGCGAGGCCGCAGCGCTGGCCCCCTACGACACCCTGATCCTGCTCTTCAACGACGAGAAATACGGGGGCGGAGGTATCTTCAACCTCTGGTCCACCGTCGCCGCCGGATCGGGCGAATCCGAGTACTTGTTCGTGCACGAGTTCGGCCATTCCTTTGCGGGCTTGGCCGACGAGTACTACACGAGCCAGGTCAGCTATGAAGACTTCAACCCTGAGGGTGTCGAACCCTGGGAGGTCAACATCACCGCGCTGCTGGACCCGGCGCAGATCAAGTGGGCCGACCTGATGGAGGCGGATACTCCCCTTCCGACGCCGTGGGACCAGGCCGCCTACGACGAATACAGCCTGGCGATCCAAAAGCGTCGCAGCCAAATGCGCGCGAACGGCGCGAGTGAAGCCGACATGGAGGCCCTGTTCGACGAGGTGCGTGCCAAGACGGCGCCGATGCTGCAGGCCGAAGCCCACTACGGAAAGGTGGGTGCCTTCGAAGGCGGGGGCTACCGGGCGAAGGGCATCTACCGCTCCGAGCTCGACTGCATCATGTTCACGCGCAACCCCAAGCACTTCTGCCGCGTGTGCGCGCGCGGCCTGGAGCGGGTGATGGATCTCTACACCCGGTGAGAGATCCGGCGCAGCATCATTGGAAGCTGACCCCTAGGCTCTCGGTGAAATTGCTCGTGCCGCTGTCGCGATGCCAAAGCTGGAACCACCACGTGGTTCCGGCGTTGAAGTCCGCGCCGAGAGGGAGAGCGCCGAAGTCAGGTGAGAACACGGCGAAGCCGCCTGAACCGGTGTTCAGCACATCTTGCCGGAAACGCACTTGCGGCGTCCCGAGGCAAAGCAAGCCGGACCCTACGGGCAGGCTTCCGGTCGATTGGGACGTGAGAAAGTAAGCGAACTCGCCGGCCGGCAGCCCAGTCGCGCAGAGCTGCAAACGGCTATCCCCTGCGACGACGCTTCCGGTGGCGCTCAGCTCGCCGGCCGCCCCGGTGGAGTTCGGCAGCGGCGTACAGAGCGCATCCAGCTGGCCGATCGGCTCCCCATAGGCGCGCACACCGTTGCGATCAGCGATCACGAGAGCACCGCAACCAGCTAGCACCGGTCCGCCCTGGTTCGGTCGATCGGTCATGAGGGTGAAGTAGTTCTGGGAGAGATCCGCAGAGAAGGCCCAGACCCGGCCATTCGTTGCGGGGCTGGAAGCCCAGCCATTCGACAAGTAGACCGTTCCGTCCAGGCCAACCGCCGTCTTGGGAGAAGCGTTCGGGCTGCCCATCGGTGCCAGCACCCCCGCACTCGAGAGCACGCTACCGTCGTCCGGATCGAGCCGAACGAACTCGTCCCCGGGCAGCAGGGCATAGATCGATCCATCGGCAGCCAGCCCAAACTCATGGCTCGTCGTCCAGCGCACGGGGCGCTGCCACAGCTCGATCAGCTGCGTGCCGTCATCCTCGAACGCGTACAGGAAATCGACAGCGCCATTGTTTTGGGTGCGGGCAAAGTACACGCGCGTTCCGTCGTCAGACACGAAGGGTGTGTTCTGGTCGGTGAATCCGGGCATCGTTGGGCCCGTGTATTGCTCAACCCCGGTGATCAGGTCGAAGCGGGTGATCGCGTTTCCGCCAGGCACGGCCTGGTCGACGTAAACCGCACCGTTCCCAAGAGCAGGTCCGCAGGCCCCGCTTACCGGGCAGCTGCGTGTGCTGGCCCACACCGTCATGCCCGTCGCCGCATCCAGGCGTGCAACCTGTTGCCTGTCGGCCACGATCAGATCTCCGTTCGGTGCAAACACAGCCCCGTCATAGGCAAAGGCCTCTGTCTCCAGCGCGCTTGTCCACAGGAGAGTGCCGCTGTCTGCATCGAACGCCCGCAGAGGAGCAGGACCAAGGTTCTGGCTGCGCGAGGTGATCACACGCCCATCGCGAGCCCCCGCGATCCAAGCGATCCACTCCTCGTTCGGATCGCCGGCATAGGGCACCGTAATGCGCCATAGCTCGGTCCCCGTCGCTACATCCCAGGCCGCCATCTCATCGCCCGGACCGCTGGTGCTAGGAAAGCCGGTCTCGCGAATAGCAAAGACCTTGCCGTCCGAGACAAAGGGCGCCCAGGAGATGATCGAAGCGTCACCGCTAGTGCTCCAAAGCAGCTGTGCATTCTGCGGCCCCGACACCTGCGCGCGGCCATTGCGCATAGGGTTCCCGCCGTGGCTAGTCCAATCCTGTGCACCCGCGACAGATGCCACCAAACCTGCGAGCACCACGTACCGAACGATGTTCTTTCCCATAACTCAGATCCTACCAGTCTCTTGCATTTGTGGTCCCCATCGGCAAGCGGGCGAGCCTGCACTAGCGGCCCCATCCCTGCAGCGGCACGATCCCGCCCCACCGGGAGAGGAGGGCTCGAAAGCGAGGGGCAAAAACCCCGATTTGCTGACAACGAATCCCATTCCGCGTCGTTTAGCAGGAGGGGAGATTTGAATCTGCCTCCCCCGTAACCCCCAGTCGACCGGCCGATAGACCGGATACTGGACAAGGCAGTTCAGCTCGTGAGCTGTCCGACCCCATTGCCTCCCTCGCCACCTGGGAAGCCGCTGCCGCGGCACCCGCCTGTCATGACAAATCGCCTCGCCCTGCTGCCGCTCGCATTCGCCCTAACCTTGACCTCCTGCAGCTCCCTGATCTTGCGATCCCAGGTAGAGGGTTTGGAGAACATTGAGCCCACCGAAGCCAGAGTCATCTTGAACGGTGACTTCACGATCAAGTCCAACCTGGCGAAGGGTCAGCTTGCAGGCGATGGCCAGGACGAACAGACCACCTGGGAGTTCGTATTCGAAGCGAAGGCTGTCGATCGAATCGTCGCTGCTCAGACGCCCCTGCGGGAAGCGGCGCTCACGCTGCACATTCAATTGAATGGTGAGACCAACGGGGAAATCCTCCTCATGGAGGACAGTCAGCTCTTGTTCCAGATCCCCCTCGATGAGCTGTTCCAGGACCTACCCGAAGACGAACGGGTCAAGACCACCGCCAACCTCCCACTCGAGGGCACGAATCAACACGGCGAGTCCCTGCGCTCATTGATCGATGAGCGCGTTCGATCCGGGCGTTCCCTTGAGCTGCGCTACGGGGACGACGCGAGCATCACCTTCGCCAAACTCTGCCTCGACTACGAGTAGTCGCCCTCTGGCTGGACCCTTCGCGCGGATCCCCCCGCGCGCCAGCATTGGCAGAATTTTAGAATGCATGCAATTTTGGATTCAGCCACCGGTAGGGATCGATAGAGCGTTCCGCTGAAGGATACTCCAGATGCACGTCCCCCGACTCAGATACAAGAACATCCGCTGGGGTGGCCTGCGCGCTCCAGGACCCCTGATGCTCGCCGTGGGCCTCGCACTTGCGGGCGTCGTCCTCTTCAATGTGACCCCACGCGGAATCGTGGTTGTCACCGCTGTCGCGGTCGTCGCCGTGGTCCTAGCGGGCTTCGTAAACTCGAACGAAGAGACCCCACCCCAGCCCCCACGCAAGCTAGAAGAAGCACAGCTAGAGCGAGCGCACAAGCAGGTAACGGCTCCCCGTCCAAGGCCCAGCCGGCAGTCCTTGCGTCAGTCTAAGGAGCTCCTGAGGTCGCGGCCCGCCCAGGCCAATCCAAACGCGCGGCCGAGTCGTACCTGGCGGCAAAGGAAAGGCACGTCCCAGGCGGTTCTGCTCGGCCTCTTCTCCGCGTGGGCGATCACCAACGCCTTCGTCCTCAAGGCAATACGTCAGTCGCTGGACAGTGGATGGGACAAGCAGTCCAAGGGACTCTCGGTTGGAACCTGGATGATCCTCGCGCTCTTCCTAGCTTCCTTTGTGGCCTTCGTCCCCGTCGCTTCCGCGATCGAGGGTCGGATCACACGCCGCTACCACCGACGCCCGAACGCCGCGCGCTAAAGACAACACCGGCCCGCGCCAAGCGAGTTAGCGCCGGGCCAGTGCATGCCTGCGGGGGGATACCTACTGCCAGGTGATCGCGTAGCCCAGCGTCGTGTTCGACGTGGGCTGCGAGATGAAGTCCCGGGTCCAGTACTGGAAGTTCCAGGTCTGGCCTGACTGGAACACCGTAGCCGAGGGCAGGTTCGTCAGGTCGACCGGGAAATTCACCTCACCATTCGATCCGGAGTTCTGCACCTGGGCGTTGAAGCGCACCTGGGGATTGCCCACACACAGCACTCCCTGGCTCCCGCCAAAGTTGGGCACATTCGCCTGTGACTGGGACATCAACAGGTAGCCGAACTGGGAGCTGGGGAGACCCGTAGACTGGAAAACCACGTTGTTCTCGCCGATCAGGCTGCTACCGACCGCGCTGAGTGTAGCGACCTGACCCGTCGAGTTTGGAAAGCCGTTGCAGTACGTGGTCCCAATCCCGTCGTTCACGACGGTGTAGAGATCGCTGCGGTAGTTCATCAGCGTGCAGCGCATGCGGTTCGACTGGTTGTCTGTGAACTGGTTCATGCACAGATCGTCGGAGTAGTCCATGTAGTTCGTGACCGGATCCGACGAACCGCAGCTGGACTTGTTGCTAGGACAGCCGAAACTCGGGCTCGACTCACGGTTGGTGTCGCAGATCAAATCCCCGCTTCCCGAGCAGTTGCTCACGCTGCCACAGCCCCCATCGAAGGTGTGATACAGGCCCAAGTAGTGCCCGACCTCATGGGTCGTGGTGCGCCCCTTGTTGTAGGGCGCGCCGATTGGACCGTTGTCTCCAAAGGAACTCCAAAGAACCACTACCCGATCACTGTTCGCGCCGGCCGGTCCGGACTGCGGTAGATAAGGTACGTAGCCAAGCGCCCCGCTGGCCTGATTGGTGTAGATGTTCAGGTAGCGACCAGGGTCCCAGGCGAGGCTGTTCCAGTAGCTCCCGCTGTCATTGAACCAGCTGTTGTTGGCGGTCCGGGTGATGCCGCTGGTGGGGTTGCCGGAAGGGTCGATCGTCGCCAAGCGAAACTGGATCCTGGTGTCGAAGCCGGGGCCACCGTTGCTGCCGGCAACAGCCCGGAAGTCATCGTTCAGGATCTTGATTTGAGAAAGGACCTTTGCGTCGGTGATGTCCCCCACGCCATTGGTCCGCGTGAGGATGTGCACGACGACCGGGATCTCCAGGAGATCGGCTGCGTCGTATTCGGCCTTGATCGTGGTGGAATTGGCGCTGCAGTCGCTAGGAGGAGCGAGGAACTGCCCCTGGGCGGAACGCGAAGGCGTAAGGCAGCGCGTCGGGCCCTGGGGGCGGAGCTTGGCCTGGGCGGCCGGGAGCTGGGAAACCGCCGCAGCGTGAGCCATTGCGCTGCTGCAGACCAGGCCAAGGACTAGAGCCCGTGCGTTTCGATTCAACATGGTTCGAGGATGGGCCGCTAGAAGAGCGAACGACCGGCTGAAACATCCCCGGTCCTGACACCCCGTGTAGTGCGATTCCAAGCGTTTTTGAGGCGCTCAGGCCAGGGGATCGAAACCCGGGCACCCGGCATTGCCAAAGCGTGTCGGTTCCGGGGCCGAAGCCCCGGAACCGACACAGTTCGGGCCTGGCCCGATTCGATGCCTTTCCGGCGATCGATTCAGGCCAGGCCCGGAATCCGAGAGGGATGGGTGGACTAGAACGCGACGATGCCCTGGGTGTTGACGTCGGGCAGCGTGCCGCTGACCTCTTCCACCAGGGTCAGGGTCGGGCCGTTGACCGAGAACACGCCGATCGTTCCGTCGAGGCCGTAGAGCTGGTAGATGAACTGGCCGTCAGCGCTGGCCCACAGATCGATCCAGCCGTCCGTGGTACCGAAGGGGTCGCCAGGCTGAGGCCCGTCACCCGTCGCTTCCAGCAGGTTCACCAGGGTAGCGATGCCACCGGTGAAGCTGTACGAGGACAGGCTGGCGTCAAGAGCGTTGGAAACCCAGAAGTACTCGTTGTCGGGGGAGAACTGAATCCAGCAGGCAGTGCGCTCGCCGTCGAAGAAGTCGTTGCCGGCCAGGACGTCCAGCTGCAGGGGAGTCAGGGTGCCGTCACCGTTCAGAATCCAGGTGGAAACCGAACCGGTCTGGAGGGCAGGGAAAGCCGGCGGCGTGCCGTCCGACTGGAACTCGCGAGCTTCGGTGACCACCACAATCTGACGACCGGCCTGCTCGACGATGTCGAAGCCAATGGCGCTGGGCAGGTTGCGGCCCTGGGGGTTGTCGCGCAGCGTCGAAGTTGCAGCAGCGGTGGGCTGGGCCGAAAGTCGACCGTCCGGCCGCACGCGGTACACGACCAGCTCGTCTTCACTGCCGCTCACCAGCGCCGAGGAACCCGAATTGATCGAGGTCACCACGAGAAAGCGGCCATCGGGGCTGAATTCGACCGCCGAGGGGCGGTTGCCGAGAACGCGATCCGACTGGGGAATCACGGTCAGGTCGCCACCGGGGCTCAAACGGAAACCGCGCACGGAACCTTCCTGATCCGGCTCGCCGTTGAACTGGCCGTCGGCGTCAATGTTGCTGACGTAGACCAAGTCACCGAAGATCGCGATGCTGTTGGGACCGACAGCGCCGGTACGCGCCCGGCTGGTGACAGTGAGGGTGTAGTCCGACTCGACGCGCATCGCCGCAATCGAGTTGCTACCGGCCTCGACGGCCAGGACGTAGGAGTGGTCCTCGGTGATGTTGAGCGCGTAGGCGGAGATCAAGGGATCAAGCCCTTCCCCGCCGTCAAAGGCCGCACCGTCGCCGCCGGTCGGCTGCTCCTCAAGGAAGGTCAGAGTGCCGTCGGCGCTGCGGCCGTAGGCGACAACGGAGTTGCCGTTGAAACCGTTCGCCATGGCGTAGACGCCACCGACGAAGTTGGTTCCACCTTGGGCGCTGGCGGGCATGGCGGAAGCGATCAGGCCTGCAAAAAGAGCACTGGTCAGGACGAGGGATTGCTGCATTGGATTCGGGGTTGGAAACTACGGGGTATTGGTCCGGAAGTAGCGCCATCTACGGCACCGCTCCCGCCTTGGGACCAAAATGCAGGCATGAATATTCACTTTCTCCGTGGGCCAATCGAATCCAAGAAAGCCTGTCCCATCCCCGTCTAGCCTCCGTAGGGGGCCGCGAGTGTGAGAGACTCATATGGATGCGAGTGAAGAAGCGGAGGCAACCAGCGGTGCTGGCGCCTCCGCTTCTATTCCATCCCATTCGCTACAGGCGTAGCGATGCGCGAAGCCGTGCGGGGCTTCCAACCGGAACGCCGCGGACCCCTCCCCCCTGCGCCTGGGATGACCCCCAGAGATCTCCTCCTCAGAATCGCTTGCGCCATGCTTGCCGGCCGGCTTGCAGCTTGCTCCATGACCCCAGGGCCCGCCGTAGCCAGAGTGCCCACGGCCCACCACCTCCCACTTCGCCGGCGACTGCAGGCTAGAGGGCCATGCGCGCGAGCTCTCCCGGGTCCAGATCCAGCTCCCGCCTCACCGGCTCGTCACCCGCGAGGGCCAGCTCCACCTTTCCGGCGGGTACGACCAGGCGGTTCTCCCTTCCCGCCCGCAACGTTTGATCATGAATGCGCACCCCGCCATGGAACACCGCTACCCGTGCGTTGACTTCGCCTTCCAGCTCGAGGATCAGCCAAGCACCCTCTTGGTCAGCGACCAAGGTGTGGGAACCCTGCGCCCCGGATGCCAGGGACTGCCACCCGATCTGGCCCGATTCCGTTGTCGCGACGAGCGTCGCAGGCATGCGCTGGGGCGCCCGTAGGGCGAACAACCCATCCCCTGTGACCTGGGACGCAGAACTGTTCTCGCAGACGACCGCAACGCGCGCTTTTGTCGGCTGCCTCTCGCCATCCAGGATCTGACCAAAGATCCCTCGTGCCTCCCCGGGGGTAGCTGCTGCTGCTGCGACGGAGGACGTCCCACACTGGCATGCGGGACATTCTCGGGGCTGGGAAGCACAACCCACCAGACCAGCACCCAGAAGAACGGCGATCGAACGACGCTTAGGAAGTATCTTCATGACACTGGCCAGTATCCTTCGATCCAGTGGGGGTAACAGGCAGAACGATCTTCTCCCACAAGGTACAGGCCGGCTACCGGGCATCGGCGTCGATCCACGGAGATGCTCATGCCTCCGAGCCCCGACTCTCGATCCTGCCCATGACACCTGGCGAAAAGCGGCGCATCTACCGCGTCCAAATCAAAGAGGGAGTGCTCGTACAGGCCACCGTCGAGGGAAACATGATCCCGGCAGAACTGGTGGACCTCAACGGGAAGGGCGCCGGCCTCTTCGTTTCATCGAAGCACGCTTCCGAAGTAGAGGCCGCCAAATCCATCGATCTCAGCTTCTCCCTGAGGGGCAAACCCAAGTCGGTTTCCACCCGAGCACGGGTGGCATGGTCGAAGGTCGTCACCTCGGAAGCAGGCCCGGGCAAACACATCGGCCTCCAGTTCCTAGAGCCCGAGAATCTGCATGCCCAGCTCGATACCGGTTTTTGGTCCTACTTCAACCGCCGCTATGCGCAGCGTGTCTCCCCAAGGCAGAAGACCATCGAAATGCAGGCCGTGCATCTCCGCGGCACGCTCAAGGGCTGGCTGGCCGACTTCAGCCCCCTGGGCTTCGCGCTTGAGCTGCCGCGCAACGTGCCCGTCATCGCCCTGCCAGGGCATAGCGTAGATGCGAGCTTTCTGATCCCAGGCACCAACGCTCCCGCGGAGTTCCGCGCCGCTGTGGTCTACCGCCTCGCAAAGAAATCCACCAACCGCCTTGGTCTTGCGATCGCTGCGGAACAGAACCCCGGCTTTGACGTGCTCCGACAAGCCCTTGTCGATGGTGCAGCTGCAATCGAGCACAGGCTCTAGCGCGAGCTCGCTGCGAACAGCAGCCCGCCTTGTAGGGCAAGACCCCGATCCACAGCGGACCTGGCCAGGCATCCTGCGGCTCAGAGTGGAAGCCGCGGCCCGATCCAAGCGCCCGAGGGCACGCTCCCTTGGGCCCCAGGGGCCTGCATCTAGCCTGGCCTATCCTTCGAATGGCAAGGGCCCCTTGTCTCTTACCGCTGGACACCATGATCCACCCGATGCCCCTCGTTCCCGCGCTCCTCTGTCTTGCTGCCGCAGCCCCCCAGGAGGGTGCGGAGGTCGCCTGGACCCGCTTCCGAGGTCCAGAGGCCACGGGAGTCCTCGCTGAGCGAGCCTATCCCGCATCCTGGGGCCCCGACGAAAATGTGGCCTGGACTGTGGATGTGGATGGCAGCGGCTGGTCTTCGCCGGTCGTCTTGGGCGAGCGGCTGTACCTCACCGCCGCAATCGATCCGGCCGGCGCGGGCCCTGTTGGCATGGCCTCCGGGGTGCGTGACCCGAGCACTATGGGTCGTGGCGGCAAGCCCGAGGGTGCGCTGACCTTCCAGCTGACCTGCCGCAACCTTGCCGATGGCGAGCTCGTTTGGTCCACCGACGTTGGCAGCCGGGTGCCGGCCTACGGCGTGCACCGCTCGAACACCTTCGCCACCGAAACCCCAGCGACCGATGGCGAACGGCTCTTCGTCACCTTTGGGGCGCTCGGCGAGCTGGTGGCCTACGACCTCGCTGGCGAGGAGCTCTGGCGCGCCGAAACCGGCGTCTTCTCGACCGGCAACAACTTCGGCTGGGGAACGTCGGTCGTCGCTGGCCAGGGCCTGGTCTTCCTTCAGAACGACAACGAGGAAGACTCCTTCCTTGCAGCCTTCGACGCTGAGACCGGCGAGCGGGCCTGGCGCATGGAGCGGCCCGAGGGCTCCAGCTGGGGCACCCCGATCCTGATGGGAACCGAGTCGAGCGCAAGCCTGGTGGCTGCCGGGCCGGACACCGTCATCGCCTACGAACCCACGACCGGGGATGTGCTCTGGCGCGTCCAAGGCATCGGTGGCTCGTTCTCGTCCTCGATCACCTACGATGATGAGCGCGTCTACTTTGGCAACAGCGGCCCCATGAGCCGAGGCCCCCTCGTAGCCGTGCCCCGCGACGCGAGTGGCTTGCTCGACCTCAAGGCGGAAGAGCCTGCGCCCATCGCGTGGAAGGTGGGCCGTGCGGGTCCAGGCTTCGCCTCCCCGATCGCCCACGATGGCCTCATCTACATTGTGGCGTCCACCAACATCCTTACCTGTCACGAGGCGGCGACAGGCAAGCAGGTCTACAAGGAACGCCTTGCCGACCTGGATACCGTCGTGGCCTGCCCCTGGATCGCAGGCGAGGAACTGCACGTCCTCGATGAAGCAGGGACCACCGTGGTCGTCCGAGCCGGACGGGAATTTGAGATCCTGCGAACCAACCGCCTGCCCGGCCTCTACTGGGGGACCCCCTCGGTCGCCGGCAAGAGTCTTCTGCTGCGGGAGGCCAGCCAGCTCCACTGCATCCGCGAGTAGCTCGATTCTCTACGGCCCGCTCCCCTAGCCGCCCTAAACTCTGTGGGATGGCGGAGCCCTGGGAAGCAGAGATTCCGTTCAGCACGGAACTGGCTGTGCGCTTGATCGCCAGCCAGTTTCCGGAGCTTGAGCCCGTGTGCGCCGAGCCCTACGGGCGGGGCTGGGACAACGTGGCGCTCCTGGTCAACGGGGAATGGGTCTTTCGCTTTCCCCAGCGAGCCCTAGCCCAGCAGACAATGGAGGGCGAGCTCGCCTGCCTCGCGGCCCTGCCTGCCAATCTCCCCCTAGCCGTGCCGCGCCCGCGCTTCGTCGGGCATCCGGGTCTCGGCTACCCCTGGGTCTTCAGCGGCTACCGGGAACTGACCGGCTCGACGTTCTGTCGGGCCGCCGTGCCCATGGACCAGCGGATCCCACTCGCTGCGCCGCTGGGAGCTTTCTTGCACGCCCTTCACAGCCTCCACCTAGAGCCCAGCGTGCGCGACACCCTCCACGGGGATCGGATTGGGCGCGCCGACCTGCAGCGCCGCTTGGACGCGCTGCACACCCGCCTAGGGGAGATCGCCTCGCTCCCCGCAGGGATCAACCGGTCCATTCTCTGGACCAGAATCCTGGAACTCGCCGGAACCGAGCCCTGGGCCGAAGCACCGCGCGTCGTTCATGGGGACTTCTACGGTCGCCACCTCATCGTAGATGCGGTCCAGCGCCCCTGTGGCGTCATCGATTGGGGGGATGCGCACCTCGGCGACCCTGCGCTCGACCTGTCTATCGCCTACACCCTCCTACCGCCGGATGCGCGGCGCCCCTTCTTCGATGCCTACGGGCCGCTCGACCGGGCAACGATGCGCCGCGCCCAGTGCAAGGCGCTCGCCTACGGCATCATCCTGCTGCACTATGGCGAACAGGTCGCAGACGCCGCCATGGCTCAGCTTGGTCGGGAGGCCCTAAGCTTGACCTCGCCTAGCGATCCGGCTGCTTGAACTGCACGACGTTGCCTTCGGGGTCCCATCCGTCGAGCACCGTCGCGCCGCGAAAGGACCAGGCGCTCTCCGCGGGGTGCAGCCCGCCTCCCGTCGCCTCGGCCCCTTGGCGTACAGCGTCCAAGTCCGCCACCACATAGACCGGTTTGAACGGTGTCTCTCCGCGCAGGCGCGGGGGATCGCTGATCTCGATCCCCTCCCGAATCGCCTCGGGGATGGCGTGCACCACCAGTTCGCAAGCGCGCCCGACCAAGCGAATGTGGGAGACCTCCTCTTCCACCGCTTCGAGCGTCAGCACCTGCGCGTAGAACGCTGCCACACGAGCCACGTCCTTCGCGAAGATCACCATCCCATTTTCCATGCTGTCTCCACCCAAGTGCCAAGGCTCTAGATCCAAGCGAGGCCCGCCCGGAAGACCCAGAATAGCGCGTCACGGAGCCTGTGTGCACAGGCTCCTTCGCCGGCGATCCCCCAATGTCGCTTTTCGTCCGTTCCCACTGGCCCCTTGCCCAACATGCCTTTCCTCCGTTCCCTTCCCGTACCGCTTGCGCTGCTCTTGGCTAGCTCATGCGCCACCCGGCCCTCCCCCGCCCCACGCCCGGTTCAGGTCTTCGTCCTCGCCGGGCAATCCAATATGCAGGGCCACGGAGCCATCGAAGGCGACCAGGAACGCAAGGTCGGGCGAGGCAGCCTGAACCGGCTCGTCCACGATCCAATGACCGCTGTCCGCTACGGACACTTGGTAGGCCCAGACCGGTCGTGGGCCGTGCGCGACGACGTTCACATTCAATATCTAGATCGCAGCGGCCCCCTCACCGCTGGCTTCGGGGCGAACGAGGGGCTCATCGGTCCGGAGCTGCAATTCGGCCACACGATCGGGGATGCGATCGATGCTCCCGTCCTGTTGATCAAGGTCGCGTGGGGCGGCAAGAGCCTGGCGGTCGACTTTCGCCCGCCGAGCAGTGGAGGCGCGAAGGGCCCCTTCTATGTCGAGCTCATCGAGCGGGTAAGCGCAAGCCTCGCCAACCTCCCCGCCTTCGTTCCGGGCTATGCCGGCCAGGGCTACGAACTGCGCGGGTTTGGCTGGCATCAAGGCTGGAATGATCGGGTCAATCAGGCCTTCAACGACGAGTATGAGGTCAACCTTGCTCACTTCATCCGCGACATCCGGCGCGACTTGAACAAGCCAAACCTGCCCTTCGTGGTCGCTGAAACCGGCATGGCTGGCCCTGGCGAAACCCACCCGCGCGCCCTATCTCTCATGTCCGCCCAGGCCGCAGTCGCTTCCTATCCGGAGTTCCAGGGCAACGTGGGCTTCGTCGGCACGCGGGATTTCTACCGCGGTCCCGAGGACTCGCCCTCCAACCAGGCGTACCACTGGAACCGCAACGCTGAAACCTACCTGTTGATCGGCGGCGCCATGGCGCGGTCCATGCTCGACCTGATCCGTAACTAGACCCGACGGGCACACGACGTGAAGGGGGTACCATGGCGCGTATGTGGAGACCCTCGCTCGCTGTACTGTTCGCCTCGCTCCTGCCCACTGTAGCCTTCGCGTCCCAAGGACCTGACGCAATCGAGTGGCTCCAAGGACACGCCCAACCCGCCGACGGCAAGGGTGCCAAAATGCAGTTCGTCCAATCCCTGGGCGACGTGCGCGTGATCGGTCTTGGGGAGGCGACCCACGGGCAGCGGGAGTGCTTCGCGTTCAAGCACCGCCTCACGCTGCACCTCATCTATCGGCACGGATTTCGGCTGGTCGCCTATGAGGCGAGTGCAACCCGCGCGCAGCGGCTCGACGACTACATCCAGGGCCGTAGCGACAGCATCGACGAGGCGATGGGCGGCTTTGGCATGATGATCTGGATGGTCGAGGGGAATCGGGCCCTGCTCGAGGATCTGCGCGCGTGGAACCTGGAGGCCGAGCCCGGAGATCGGGTCGAGATCATCGGCGTCGATGTACAAGATCCAGGGAACGCGGCCTCTAAGCTGTACAGCATCCTCGCGGAAACGGCGCCCGACCTGGCCTCGGAGACCGAGGCAGTGACCAAGTACATGTTCGCGGCCCGCGACCGGATCTATGCGGGAAAGACCGAGGCACTCGCTCCCGCCCAGGCCCGGCTGGAGGCCCTGGTGACAGGCCTCACCCTACGCTGGGGCGAGATCGCCCAGCAAACCTCGCCGGAGCTCGCGGACGAGGCTTTGCGCTGCGGCCGCGAAATCGCCCGCTTCCCCCTCGACCCCTCGCAGCCAGACAGGCGCGATCGAGGCATGGCCCAGTCCCTACTCGACGCTTTGACCTCGCGCTCCCCCGACACCAAGGCCGTGCTTTGGGGCCACAACGGACACATCACGAAAGGGCCGCTGCGCTCGATAGGCACCGACGCTCGCGGATGCGGCGGGTATCTACGCGCGGTCCTCGGGGAGCGCTACTTCGCGCTTGGAGTCGCCTTCGGCAGTGGTGGCTTCCAGGCCCTAGATCAAGACGAGGCGGGCAAGTGGGCCTTTCGCCGCTACCGGCACGGCTCCGCTCCTGCCGAAACCGTTGGCCACGCCTTCCTCCAGGCCGGTCTCTCCGACGCGCTGGTGAATTTCCGCGAAGCGCCCGCCGAAGGCCCGGTGCGGTCTTGGCTCGACGGCTCCATCGGAATGCGTTCGTGGGGCGGCTACCGGGTCCCGGCAGATCCCGACGCAGCTGTGAAGGAGGGCCAAGGACTCGCTTGGACCGTTTTGGCCCAGGACTTCGATGGGCTGCTCTTCCTGGAAGAAACCTCGCCCGCAGAGCCCGTGGACAAGGGCGCGATCTGGAAGGAGTAGCGAGCGGCGCGCGAGTAGACGTGCCGGAGCTTCAGCGCTCGGCGAAGGGGTAGCCGGGTCGATGGCCCCTGTGCCGAGCCGCAGCACCAGATGTCCGCGCCGGTCCGGCGGAACCGAATGCGCCAAGCGCCCCGATCACGACCCCGTGCGCGATCCCCCCGTGAAAGACGGGGCATTGCCCTTGGTCGCCGATTGCCCGTACTCGTTCGGAGCCGGGCTGTGGTGCCCGCTGCCTTGGGCAAGCCCTAGTCTTTCGGCCCCAGCAAGCCACGGACCTCCATCCAGCGTCGGAGGGCCTGGGGCCACTGGCCCACCGGCAGGTCCTTGGAGCGCATCCCGTAGCCGTGCCCGCCGCGATCGTAGACGTGGAGCTCACTCGGAACGCCAGCCTTCTGGAGAGCGCTGTAGTAGACCACCGAGTTCAGGACGTTCACCGGGTCGTCCGAGGTGTGGACCAGGAATGCGGGCGGCGTCTTGGCGTCGACCTGTTCTTCACACGAGTAGCGCGCGAGCCATTCCTCCGCCGGATCAGGACCGAGCAGCTGGTTTCGGGACCCCCCGTGGGCGAGCTCTGCTCGCATTGAAATCACCGGATAGATCAAGACCGTGAACGCCGGTCGCTGCGGGCCCTCGAGCAGCACCGATGCGCTGGCCGCCAAATGCCCGCCCGCGGAAAAGCCCATGATGCCCACGCGCTTCGCATCGATCGACCAATCGCCCGCGTTCCCATGGATCAAAGCCAGCGCCTGAGCCGCATCGGCGAGCGGCGCGCCGTGACCATACACATGCCCGGCAGGCCTCGGCAGGCGGCTCTTGAGCACCACGCCGCACACGCCCTGTTCCGCGAACCAGCGGGCGACCTCGTGACCCTCTTTGTCCATGGAGAGCAGCTGGTAGCCGCCTCCCGGACAAATCAGCACCGCGGGTACGGCTTGGCCTTCAAGCTCGTTGGGCCGATACACAGTGATCGCGGGGACGTGCACGTCGCGCACGTAGCGATCCGGAACCTCACCCCAGTTCAATTCCAGGCCGGGGCTGGCCGGAGCGTCCGGCGTGCCGCCGGGCCAGAGCATCACTTCCATCGGAATCGTGGGAGAGTCCTGTGTGGTCGTCGGGTTCGCGGTCGGGCCCGGCGCATCCTGTAGGAAGGTCGCCAGCATCAGGACACCATGAATCAGCTGCATACCAGAAGCTACAGCGCAGCAGCCGATCCGTCACTCCGCGATAAGGACTCGGCCGAGAAGTACAAGGACGACCTCAAGGACATCTCCAAGAAGATGAAGGAGATCGCCGAAAAGGCCGAGGCCGTGGAAATCGGCGAAGAGCAGAGGAGCGCCCTGGAGCAAAAGACGAAAGCCAAGTTGGAGCCCCTCATCGAGGCCTATACCAAGCAGTTCGGGCGCCTCATGAGCGATCCCGAGATCATGAAGATTCTGGGTCCTGCCATGGGCCGCGAGTAAATCACCGAGCAACCGCTCTTGCACGGGAGCCCCCCTGGCCATGGCGCAGGGGGCTCCGCCCATTGGGGCCCCCCCAGCAAGCTCAACCTGGACCGTCGGGCTCGCAAGGGGATGACCCCCATCTCGGTCCACGATGCGCCAGCGGAGCGCCCCCCGCAGGCTCCGTGCCAGTACATTGAGTGGGTGATTCGCTCCCGCTCGAGTCACGCCCCCCGATACCACCGAATCCATGACCCTTCCCCGCGCCGCCTGCGCCCTCCTGGCCGCCATTGCCCTCGCCCCGAGCTCCACGGCCCAGGGCTTTGACCCCCGCGGCATCTACTTCAACGACTACGTCGGCCCCTTCGACGGAACCGAGTGGTTCCAGGTCACCCCGGTGGGGACCTCGACCACGACCTACAACATCCGCGACATCTTTGGCGGTGGCTTCACGGGCACCATCGACTCCAGCGGAAACATCGTGATCCCCGGCATCCCGATGGACGGCTCGTTCTCCGATGCCGACAACTTCGTGATCTTCCCCTTCAACGGTGCGTTCACGTTCACGAGCAATCGCGCCGCGACCACCGGCCCCGGCTTCCCTCTGCGAATGGAGAGCCCCGAGGTCGCCAACCCTCTGCTCGCCGGGCAATGGCGCAACACGCTGCGCTTCTTCGATCCGCAGTCGGGTCAGCCAGGTGCCCCCGCGACCGAGATCGTCACCCTCTCGACCGCCGGCAACACGCTGCGCATCACCGACCCCGCGGGACTCTTCTTCCAGGGCGTCTTCGAAAACGGTCTGCAGGCAGGCTTCCGCGTCCTGAACAACCCCAACTTCGGGACCCCGACTGGGGACTTTGCTCCGTTCCCCGGATCTTCGACCAACATCGGTCAGGACCTGCTGGGCGAGCTGAACATGGTTGACATCAACCATTTCCGCGCGTCCTTCCTCCTGCAGACCCGCACGCCCCTGGGCAGCCAAGATCAGGCCCTGGTCGAATTTGAGGCCGAGCGCCTGGTTCCCCTCGCCACCGGCGACGCGAACGGCGACGGCAGCGTCGACGCCAGCGACGAGGCGCTCGTCGCGTCCCTGCAGGGACTGACCTTCGAAGACAGCGGCTACAACCTGGCGGCGGACATCAACGCCGACGGGGTGATCGACGCCACGGACTTGGCCTTCTACCAGCAGGTCGGTACCACCTACTGCGGCCCCGCAGCGCCGAACTCGACCGGCAGCCCGGGCTTGCTCTCCGCCGAAGGCAGCGCCGTCGCGGCCGACAACGACCTCACCTTGCTGGCATCGAATCTGCCCGCCAACCTGCTCGTCCTTGGCATTACCTCCCAGACGCAGGGCTTTGTTCCCATGGCGGGCGGCAGCATGGGCAACCTCTGCCTATCCGGCTCCTTCGGTCGCTTCATCTCGCTGGCAGGCCTCAGCAGCCCGACGGGGACCTTTGCCATCTCGGCCGACCTAGGCGCCCTCCCCCAACCCGTGGGGACCGTCGCGGTCGTCGCCGGGGAGACCTGGAACTTCCAGGCATGGCACCGCGACGTGGTGGCAGGACAGGGCACCAGCAATTTCACAGCAGGGCTCTCCATCCTTTTCCAGTAGGAACTCCCCCCGCCGGGCTAGTCGCTGTAGAGCCAGACCCGGTCCACCTGCCCCGCACCGTCGACATCGATCAGCAGCCATTCGCTGTCGATGCGAAACAAGCCCCGTTCGGGTCCCAGGAGGTAATGCAGCGCCACCCCCCTGGCTCCGCCTGGATACCCGGGAGGGGCTGGGGGCCCGAGGAGCTCGATGACCTGGCTGCGGTCGAGCCCGATGAGCTGCCGGCTCGCGATCAGGTCGGAAGCCATGCGGAGCCTGGTTGGCCACATCCCCTGCTCGTCAGCGCTGGCCCGCCAGCCTGGAGCATCAAAGGTCGTGCGGTGGGCGTAGTCCTGGTAGAGGGTGTATCCGACCAGGATCCCTCCACCAAGGATCGGGAGCGAACCCAAGGTCAGCAACGCAAAGCAGCCAAGCCTGGCCAGCCGGTGACGGGTGCTGCGCTCGGGATGCGGCCCCCGGGCTCGGTATTCGCTCTGCATGGCCGCTCTTCTACGGCATGGCAGCCGGTGCGTTGCCAGAGCCTTCTTAGAAATTCTCCCGCGGCCGATCTAGCAGGATCCGTAAATCGCAGCGCCCCTGCGATGGCCCCGGGGCCGCATCCCGATCCGCCGGCACGGGTCTTGGCGCGAATGCTGGGATGCGCGACCTCTGCTCCCTATCATCCGCCGCGCGCAATCGGCTGCCGCGGGCGAGGGGCCCGCGCCGATCGCCCTCCCCGCACCACACAGAGGACCGCCGTTGAACTTCTCCGTCCGCCAGCTTTCCGATATCCAGCTCAGCAGCGACTACCTGCGCAAGGACACGGACGTCGATGCCCTCAAGATGAGCATCGAGAGCGTCGGCCTGATCAACCCCGTGACGATCAACGCGGACGGGGAGCTGCTAGCGGGCGCGCGCCGCTTCCAGGCCGTTTCGGAGCTGGGCTGGGCGGAGATCCCCGTGCAGGTGATCGATCGCGACGAACTCGTCCAGGAGCTCATTTCGATCGATGAGAACCTCGTACGAGTGGCCCTCAAGGGCTTGGACCTAGAGAAATCCCTCAACCGCGGGCGCGAGATCTATGAGTCCCTGCACCCCGCAGCCAACAAGATCGACCTGTCGTCTGAGGAGCTCACCCGCGAAGAGAAGCAGGCTGAGAAGGTGAAGGACGAGATGGACGAGAACTCGTTTGCCGCGGTGACGGCCGAGAAGATCGGCCTATCGAAATCGGTGATCAAGGGCGCTATCAAGCGCGATGCGCTCGCGTCCGAAGCCGTGAAAGAAGCCCGCGGCGCTGGCGAACTGAATGCCACTAAGACCAACGAGATCATCAAGCTCGAGAAGGAGACGCAGGCGAAGGTCCTGCCCTTGATCGCGGACAAGACCGTCAAAGAGACGAAACGGATCGTCGCCGCTGCGAAGACCGGCGGCATCGACGCCGCAGTCGAGGAGTCGGAGAAGGTCGTCCCCATGCCGCGCGAGTACAGCCAGATCCTGAGCCCGGTCAAGCGCGTCAACCGCAACATCAGCCGCATCCTCGTGGAGGAACTGCGCTACGACGGGCCCGAGCAGGCGGGCATCCACAAAGAGCTGCTGCAGCTGAAGGACAACCTGGTGCAGTACTTCGAGATGATGGGCGTCGAATCCCAAAGCGCTCCGAGCCAGGAAAGCGCCGAGGCGCCCGAGGAACTGGAGCAGATCGACATCCCTATGCCCTCAGAAGCGGAAGGCGACGTCGACGAAAACGACGTGGAGCCAGGCGAAGTTGAAGACGTCGTCATTGTCAGCACCCCCCTCGATGGTCCGGTAGCCGACACCGAGGCTGAGTCCGTGGCTGAGGTCATAGCGCCCTCGTAGCGAGAAGTCGATCGCGCGACCCTGGGGTGCGGCGAGGCCGTCGAGCTCGGCGATCACGCCCCAGCGCGGCCCGGGGGAATACTCCGCGGCCAGGTTGAGCAGCGGTACTAGCCCCACGTTGGAGTCGGAGGCGCGCGTGGCCCCCTGCACGAGTTCGACCTTCGCGTCACGCACAAAGAGGGTTCCGCCCATGCGTAGCCGCCAGGCATCGGAGTGGTGGAACGTGTAGCGGTAGCCCAGCCGGTAGGAGCTGAACTTGTAGCTCCCCCGGGTCCGGACGCCGGACGCGAAGGTCTCGCCAGCGAAGTCCGTCTGCTGCGGCAGCGTACCGGATCCGTCGATCTCGATCGGGGCCAGGACCGCGCGGAAGCTGTGGTGCTCGTCCCGGTCCCAGTCGGCGGTCAGCCGCTGAACCGAGAACGTTCCCTCCCCGATCAGGTCGGACTTCGAGAAGCGCGTTCCGCCCTCGCCCGGAATCCGCACGTCGTTGCGCGTCTGCCACAGCGAACCAACCTCCAGACGGACCGCTAGCGGCGCGGTGCCCTGCTCGGGGAAAGCGGACCGGAGCGGTACGGCGCAGGCCGTGCAGAGCAACAGGACGATGGCGGCGCGGATCATGGGATGCAGCGCCATCCTAGGGCGGTGACGGGACCCGCCTCGCGAGCATGGGAGATTCCAGCGCACCCGGGGCTACGGGCGAGGCCAGACCTCTGATCTGTCTAAGGCAGTCTTGTGAATGCGCGCAGGGCCTGCTCGTTTTCGCGCAGGGCATCCTCCAGCTCCTGCACACGCTTGGGGTGCATCCGGCCGCTGACCAAAGCACGCTTGAATTCGCTGTGGGCCTTTTCTGCGGGCTCACAGCCACCGTCGATCAGGAAGGCCACCAGCGCCCCCGCCGAGAGGAGCAGCCGATGCCCTCCGTCCCGATCGTCGGGATTGAGCTCGAACGCGAACACCGCGTCCAGCTCCGGCAACCCGTCGCGGCCCGCGAGGTTTTCCAGGGACCAGGTTCGCGGCCACCAGGCGTCAGCCTCTGGCTTGGACGCATCCACGGACGGGTCTCGAAAGTAGCGCTCGGCATACACCGCGCCGCCCCAGCGCAGCCAGGCGGGTAGCTGCTTTTCGCCCGGATACGACTCCTGGGCGAACTCCGGCGTCGGCCCGGTCTTCATTGCCCTGCGCACGGCCTTTGGGCTGGGGTCGACGGCTTCGGCCCACGACAAACCAAACGCGAGCCGGGCGGAGTGGACGCCGTAGCGATCCCCATAGGGGAACGCCGCATCCCAGAATCCCACCCCCATGCCGCAAAACGTGCGCTTGCCCCCCTCGAGGAGAAAGCGACTCTCGGCGTAGAAGGCGTGATGGATCACATGGAGGCGCCGCGCATGGTTGGGCGAGCGCCGGCCGTCGGGGTCGCCGAACGCGAAGCGATCGTATTGCTCCTCGATGCGCAACAGCCCCACGTCCAGCGGCAACTGGGGCTGGAGGCCGAACACGCGAACCAGGTCCTCGACCGCGTTCGCCATTTCGAGCGCCGCCCACTCGCCCGTGTGCCGGTCCGTCGTGGTCAGCAGTCGCACGTGCGGCGACGGCAGCACCCAGGCGGTGTCGATCCGGGACCGCCGGCGGTTGGCGCGCTCGAGCGTCAGCCATTCGCCCTCCACCAGGTACAGGCCGTCATTCACCCGCTCCACGTCGGCGCCGGGCACCCACTCCAGGTCCTGGCGAATCTCCCCGCCCTCGAGCCGCCTACGGTCTTCGGGGCTGGTCCAGATTCCAGTGCCCCAGTCCTTGTGCCAGCCGCGGTTGATCCGGCGGCGATCCTCGGGATGCATCCACACGCCGTCCTCCTCCACCAGGCCCCGGGCCTCGGCTCGCACCGGGTCCTGGCTGGTTTCGAAGAGCACAGCCTCCTCGGGCGTCCGGAACCAGTGGTTCCCGCTGCGCACGTGACCGGCGGCAGCCCGCCCCTCGGCGTGATTCGGATCGGCCCGTAACAGCCGACGAAGGGCCGCTGGCGCGTGCTGTTCCCGTCCATTCTCAGCGCACCAGGTGTAGAGCTGGAAGAGAGCATCCGGATCCTGCTTCGCGTCCGCTAGATAGCGCTGGTAGTCCCGGTCGATCTTGTCCTCGGTCTCCAGGACCAGAGGCAACGAACCCGGCCGCGCGTCCAACGAAACCTCTGCCACGTACACCGCCCCAGGATCGCTAGTCCCGTCCGCGATCAAGTCTAGGGTCGTCGCGATGTTGCGCTTGACCAATACCTGGTGCTTCATTCCGTTGCAATACACCGTGAGCGGCTCATCCAGATTCACCAGCGCGTCATTGAGGTAGAGGGTGACGAAGGAAACCCCAGGTGCCTCGATCCGCAGCGTTCCAGCATCCCGGTCGACGGTCGCCTTCGCATTGGCTTTGGGATCGATCGACGCGAGCCTCAGCCAGTTGACCCGCGAAGGAAACGGCGTGCCCACCACGATGCGCACGGCTTCCGGGAAGGCGGCTCGGCTTTGGTCTCCCATCCAACTCCAGATCTCCGGCTCCCCGGCGCTGGCCTCTACCTTGCAGTGCTCATGCCCGAGAGTTTTGGACGCCTCGAGGAATGCGCGGGCTTGGGCTCCGCCGCTCGCAAAGTAGGTGGGCAGGTTCAGGAAATTGTCGGGCGCGAGCTCGCCTGCGTCACCCGCCCGCCCGATCACGCCCGCGAAACGCTGGGGGGCGTGATCGCCCAGGGCAACCGCGGCCGGCACCGACTCTCCGCGCCCGGCCACGAAG
>CAYWNK010000075.1:0-22682 GCA_964459495.1 uncultured Planctomycetaceae bacterium | reverse complement strand
GTGCTACTGCGCGCACTCCCGCGCCGGCGCTCGCGGGAGTGCGCGCAGTAGCACGCGCGGGAAGGGCGCCAAGAGCGACGAAGAAGATGGCGGCGGCAGCGGCGGCGCCCGCCGCGGACGTCGGGCCGCACCTGAGAAGAAGAAGTCCAACACCCCCATGATCGCGGGCGTCACCGCCGGCGTCGTGCTCGGCCTCGGTGCCTGGAAATTCATGGGTGGGGATGGCGATGAAGCGGCCAACGCCCAGGAGCCCGCAACGACGGACGTCGCTGCGGCGGGCCTGGGGGACGTACCCGAGACGACCCTCGACGACGTCACCAATGCCCCCGAAGAGGCCCCGGTCGAGGACGCGAAGCCCGAGGAGGCCGAGACCAAGAAGCCGGAGAAGGTCGACCCCGAGGACTTGCCCGAGACCGGAGTCAAGCGTCGCAAGGACGGCCGCCAAGAGGTGCGCATGTCCCAGGACGACTCCCTCTACGTCGCCAACGACCCCGCCGAGCCCCAGATCAAGGATCCCGAGGCTTTCCCGCGCTTTGAGCGCGTTGAGGGGGTTTCCGACGAGGACTGGGCGACCATCCAGGAGAAGGTCGCCTCGATGCTCGACCCGATGGCCGGCGCCGCCGGCAACCGCGCGAAGACCAAGCTGGAGGGCTTCGGTAAGCCCGCCTACCCCGCGATCATCAACGGCATGCTCGACCTGGACTTCAGCACCGAGGACGGCAACCGCTCCGGTGACGTCGCCCAGAAGACCCTGCAGTTCATCGCCAATGGCAAGAACGTCGGCTGGCACTACGGCTTCGACACCGACCCCATCAAGGTTTCGATCATGAACGGTCGGAACGTCGAGAAGCTCTACAAGGTCTGGAAGCGCTGCCTTGACGAGCCCGGCTACTGGGATCGCCTGACGGACAAGAAAGGCACCGACGCCGAGGCCGGTGTCGATGAATTCGCCGAGGACGGCGAAGAGGCCGGCGGCGACGATCTGGACGATCTGGATGACCTCGACGATCTAGACGACCTCGACGGCTGATCGAACGATCAGCTGGCGCTACGGGGAGGGGTGAGAACGCGGGTCGTTCTCACCCCTCCTTCCGTACTCTCCCCTTCCCGCCGGAGGGTTCCGCCGATCGGGATCTCCGCCACCCAAGCACGGCCCCTCCTGAGCGGCCTGCGGCAAGGAGCAGCAGCTCCACCCCAGGCCATTCGGCAGCTGACCATGGGAAACGCCCATCCAAGCCCTGCCGAGCCCCCACGGTGCCCTGGCTCGCTCGCGGTCCCGAGCTGCTTCCCCACCGTCAGCGACGGCTTGAGATGTCCCTCTCAGGCGCGACCATGAGGGCCTCGATGGCCTCACGCGCGCGGTGGTTTTCCCCGCTGTACCGCACGATTTCTGGCTCGTTTGGCCATCGTTCCATCGCGACGTCATACCACCGGCGCGCGCGACGAATCAGCTCGAGCGCCTCGGGGTAGCGCTCTCGGGGCCCAGCGATCGCGAGCAGGTTTCCCAGATCCGTTTGCGCCATCGCTTCGCTCCAGGGGAACTCACGGTGGGAGGCGAGCGCGTCGGCCAGGCCGGTGTACACGGCCAAGGCCCGCTCCATCAGGGGGATCGCCGCCTCGGGCGAACCGCTCTCCTCCAGGGCTTCCGCCCAGTTGGTCAGCGCGACGCCGAGCGCCTCGCGATAGTCCAGGTCGAAACGAAGCCAGCCCGCAGCATCCGGATCCGACCTTAGGCGCGCGTCCCGTGCCTCTTCGACGTAGATCTCCGCATGGCTCGCGGCCTCACGGTGGAGGGCTACCACCGTGTCCACCGTGAGGTCCTGGGCGTGCAGCCCCCGATTGGTCAGGACTTTGACCAGCCAAACACGGCTCTCGTGATCGACCTCGGCTCGGACGCGCAGGATGTCGATGGCCTTCTGGTAAGCCTCGTCACAACGTGGATCCTCCAGCCCGGAGAGCGTGTTGCCTAGGTTGTTCCAGGTCAAAGCTAGCTCCATGTGACCGCCCGGCAGGGCCTCGGTCCCTGCGGACAAGTCCAGTGCAGAGAACTGCCGCCCCGCCTCTTCCAGGACCAAGCAGGCCTCTTTTCTTTGCCCGGCGAGGGCAAGCGCCCGCCCGTAGTAGGAAGCACTGCGGGCGGCCTCGAACCGCGCGGTGGGCGTGGCGGTGACGGAATGGAATCCGAAGCTCTGGGAGATCTCATAGGCCCGAGTGGCGCACTCCCGGGCACGCGGTCGATCTTGATCCCGCGCCTCATAGGCGACCTGGTTCAGCAGGCGCACCACGTAGATGGCTTCCTCCGGGGTAGGTGCGATGTGCAAATAGGACTCCGCCAGCGGCCAGCCGGCCCTCAGGATCTCATCCGGAACACCGCTCTGGCCCACCTGCTCCAGGCGGGTCACGGCCCGGCTGCTCGAGCGAACGTCGAGGAGACTGGCCATGCGATCCTCGACGATCGATTCGTTCATCCGGGACACCCACACCGAGACCAGGGCCCCAAGCAGGACCCCCGCTACCGCGATCCCCAACAGGTGTGGGCGGCACCGTCGATACGCGCGGGAAAGGTAGCCAGGGCGCTGGGCCTCGATGGGCTTCTTGCCTAGGTAGAGCTCCAGGTCCCGCGCCATCGCTTTCGCGCTGGGGTAGCGGTCGCGGGGTCGAGCCTCCATGGCCCGCAAGCAGATCGTCGCCAGGGACTCGTCCGCTCCCCGCAGACGCTGTTCCAGGTGCAGGATGTCCAAACGCGTGATCGCTCTGCGGATGTCGGACGACATCGTGCCGGAGAACGCCGCCGAACCGTCGAGAAGTTCGAAGAGGACAAGCCCGAGGCCACGAACATCCGTCGCGGGCGTGACCTCACCGAAGGTGTCAGGGTCGATCTGCTCAGGAGCCATGTAGGGCAGAGTGCCGGGGTGCATCCCCATCGTGGTCGCTCGCGGCCGATCCCCAGCGATGCTCGCGATGCCGAAGTCGATCAGTACCGGCGAGGCTTCCTCCAGCCCGCGCGAGCGCCCGTAGTTCCGCAGCAGGATGTTGGAGGGCTTGATGTCGCGGTGCACCACTCCCTTCATGTGAGCGTGCTGAACGACGGTTGTCAGGCTATGCACGAAGCGCGCCACATGCCGAGACTCGTATCCCGTGCTGGGACGAACCAGCCCGGCGAGCGAAGGTCCATCGACATACTCAAGCGCCAAGAAAGGGCAGCCCTCGGTAGTGTCCCCCCGATCGAGGAGGCCCACGATGCGGGGATGGTCCATCGCCTGCAGCGATTCGGCCTCATCGTCCGCGCGCAGGCGATCCTCCTTCGACACCTGCCCCCCCGCGCGCCCGTAGATCTTGACCGCGGCCCGCCGGCCCCCCGGAACCGAATGCGCCTCGAATACGGTGGACTGCCCGCCCGCTGCGATGGTGCGACCGAGCTGGTAGCCACCGACCTTGCCAAAGGGCGGCGTCGTGGAAGCAGCATGCCCCGGCAGCAGGACCAAAGGTGGACTGTGCCGCAGGAGGCAGAAGGCGTCGATCTGTCGCTGAAGGCGCTGGGTCGGCCCCGCCCCCCAGTTCACGAGCTCCTCATCGCTCGGCTCCGGCGCCGGGAGACTGGGATCATCAAGCGCCCTCCTTACAGCCCCAAAGAACTCATCCGGTGTGCGGGAATGCATCTAGGGACAAACGTCACTGACATCGTTAACGATCCGAAGATGCAGTTCTTCCACCATGCGGGAGATCTGCTTGACCCTGGTCTTACGACTTGGAGCGGATTCGGGATCTGTGCCCGGTTCGATCGGAAACGCGTCCGCAAGCGCACTGCTGCCCCAATGGTGATCAAAGCTGAGCGTCATGATCGCACGCTGATAGGGCGGCAAGTCCTGGATTCTCTCGCGTACCTCCCGCTGGGTGTGCAGCAGCCTCTGCTCCGCTTCCTCCTCCCCCACGACGTGCTGAGCACTGGGGCTATGGGCACTTGTGGCAATCTCGGCCTCGGGTGGGAGAGACACCAAGCGTCCGTGCTTGCGCCTTTGGCTGATCAGGTCGTTCTTGCAGGAAGTCCGCAGATAGCCGTCGAACTTCGTATGCGTGGACACATCGATCCCTTTCTTGCGATGGCCCTTCAGGATTTTGACAAGGCTGCCCTGGACCGCATTGGTCACTTCATTCTTCGTGCCGAGACCGCGGCTTTCCTGTTCCACGAAACGACGCAGGTTCTCCACCCTCGAGTCGTCCCCGAGGAAGTTCACCACGAGGGCCGACATGCTGCGTTGGCCCAGCCGTTGGAGCTCAGCTAACAGTCCGTGGGAAAGGGAGGACAGGTCTTCGTCGAGCCCGTCCTGGGGACTGTCGATCCAGGCTTTTAGGGCCTCGACAAAGCCGCTCTCGGCCTCGTCGAACTCCTCGCTGTCCGCTTCAGCCCAGGTGATTGCAGCGTTCTTGACGGACGGGGGAATCGGCATAGGGCAACCAGTTGACGCGAAGCTTGTGGTTCGAGAGGCGGTAGCTCGAGGGCAGAACACTACCCGATCTCCACTCGCTTGTTGAGTTGCCCCTCCTTGCGCGCGCCTCCCCGAGCGACGGAAAGATGTTTGCCGGAGATTTCCTGTCGAAGCCAAGTCGCCGCGCGTTCCTCCCTTGGCCCCGGACAAAAGGGACCGACAGTGCCATGCGTATCCAGCGAACGATTTCCGAACTCACCAAGCGGGCCTTTGCCCTGCGCAAGGCCCTTCGCACCCGCGGTCGACGGGTCTCCGCTGTCTCCCCACCTGGACCCCAGCCCGCTCCGAGTCAAGCGCCAACAGCTGGCCCGATGGTCCCCAAGGAGATCCCCTATCTGGCAGTCGCGCCCCTTGGCATCGAACTGGTCG
Source organism: uncultured Planctomycetaceae bacterium (assembly GCA_964459495.1). Taxonomy (GTDB): domain Bacteria; phylum Planctomycetota; class UBA1135; order UBA1135; genus CAYWNK01. Next base: position 17,826 of record CAYWNK010000075.1, on the reverse strand, counting down.
CGCTGCTCTACGAACGTGGACAAAGGCTCACAACAGCGCTCCGCGACCGCAACGCACAGCTCGCAATCGACGAGGGCAGCGCGCTCGCCCATCGCATGGCCGACCTCGCTGGATTCGAGGCCCTGCATGCCGCCCTCCAGGACCTCGTCGTCTCTGGCATTGGAAGCGTCCAAGTGGTCAAGCGCGTCCAGCCCCTGCTCGCAGACGCCCAATCCCACCTCCGTCTCCGACTGAGCGCCTAGCTCCGACGGAATTTCACTCTCCCCCATGCGCCGTGTACGGCCGCAGCATCCCTCCGCCAAACCGAATCCCCATTCGCAATCATGTTCCCGAATAGACTTCGCATCGACTCCACCATTCCCCTCCTTGTCGTGATGTCCGCCGTGGCCTCTGGGCAGAACCTCTTGACGAACCCAGGCTTTGAGCAAGGCCTAACGGGGTGGACCACAGTGAGTTCCACGGCGGAGTCCTCCAGCTACGGGGCCAGCGGCTCCGCCCCCGTCTCGGTCGCAAACCATATCGCTGGCGGGAACAAGCTCGCCAGGGATCTCGGTGGATCTGCTCGCTTGGAGCAGGAGGTCCTGACGAGCCCGATCGGCAGCGGCATGTACCTCGAAACATCCGGCTATTTCGGTGGTTATGCCGCCTTTGCGGATAGCGCACAGCTCTTCGTCGAGTTCTGGGATGGATCTGGTTTTGAGTTGGCCCAGCGCAGCTTGCCGAGCGTCAGCCGCACGGAGCGCAATGACGAAAGCGTGCTCCTCTTCCGTCGAGACCGCTTTGCCGTGCCCGTTGGCACCGAGCGCATCGTGGCGAGAATCGAATTTGCAGACCCCTGCTGCCAGGGCACCTACGGCTCCGCGGACGAGATCTTCCTTGAGCTCACCCCCAATGCGCCGAACCCGGCCCCCAAGCCTCTGGACACTCAGCTTGTCATCAATGGTGACTTCGAGGGTGGCTATGGGCCGGGTTCTCCTCTGACCCTGATCGATGAAGAGTCATGGATCGGCAACGGCGGGACCTGCCTGGTGAAGACCTACTCCAATGTGGACCCCAACGTCCCCTCGACCACGATCGCCAGCATCCTGGGGGGTGGATCGAACCTGCTCACGGACGTGAGCGGTGCGGGCGGGCTTCGTCAGACCATCGACGTCCGTGGAAACGCAGCGCAGATCGCCGCCGGTCTGGACCTCGAACTGCTTGCAGACCTTGGAGGCGCCGGCTCGCTCCAGGACACAAGCACCGTGCAGGCCAACTTCCTCGACAGCAACTTCAACCCCATCGGCTCCCAGGCCACGCCCCTCGGCCCGGTGACGCGGGCGATGCGGAACGGAGAAACCACTCTTCTTCGTCGTAGGGACATCTACAGCGTGCCTGCTGGGACGAGCTACATTCGCTTGAGCGTGATCTTCGCTGACCCCTGCTGCTCGGGAACGGTAGCTCAACTGGACAACGTCGAGGCTTACCTCAGGGTGCCCCAGGGCCCAGTTCCCCAGCCGCTTGGGGTCAATATCCTCGTGAACGGCAGCTTCGAGGAAGGCAGCGTTGCAGGTTCTCCCCTGGTCATCAACGACCCTGGAACCTGGGTCGGCACCAACGACAACTTCCTTCTGGTTCCGTTCTATGGCTCCGCCGCCAACGTCCCGACGACCTCTTTCGCCGCGAGCAACAGCCTTGGCGGGCTCCTCTTGGCCCATTTCGGCTCCGCTGGACTCACCCAAAGCAAGGACCTGCGGGGCCTGGCTGACCTCGTGGATCAGGGTGCCTTGAGGGTCGAGACTCGGGCCTGGCTCGGCGGAACGACGACCTCGAATGACACGGCGGAGTTCACCCTTCGTTTCTTCAACGAATTCGACGCCCCGCTGGGTCTCCCCAGGGAGCTGGGTCCCGTGACCGCCGCTGATCGCATGAACCTCACGACCCTACTTGAGCGATCCGATAGCTTCATCGCCCCGGCAGGAGCCCGGAGCATGACCGTTACCCTGAACTTCCTAGACCCGTGCTGCAGCGGCTCTGGTGCACTTGCCGACGGCTTCGAGGTCGTGCTCTCGGACAACCAGGCGGTGGGCATGCCCTACTGCTCCACCAACCCGAACTCCGCTGGCCAAAACGCCCAGCTGCGTGCCACCGGCAGCCCGAACGTCGCGGACAACAACCTGACTTTGATCGCGGAGAACATGCCGCCGAACCAGTTCGGCTTCTTTGTGACAAGCCTGACCGAGGCCTTCATCCAGAACCCTGCCGGAAGCCAGGGCAACCTCTGCCTGGGTGGCGACATCGGTCGCTACAACCAGACGATTCAGTTCTCGGGACCCCAGGGCATCTTCTTCCAGTCCCTCGACCTTCCCAACACGCCCTTCGCCAACGGGTTCACGCCGGTGCTCGCCGGGGAGACGCGCTCCTTCCAGGCCTGGTTCCGCGATGTGAACCCGGGCCCGACCTCCAACTTCACCCAGGGCCTGCGCGTCCAGTTCCTCTAGGAAACAAGCGCCCTCCCGCCGCGCCCCTCGGGGAGCGCGATCTCCGCAGGCACGCTCGGGTTTTCCCGGGCGTGTCTGCCCCCGTTTCTCCTCGATGGGCCCCTCGCCAGGCCCAGCCCCCAATTCTGGAGGCTGCTGCTAACATCGATGCATGCTCCAGCTCCCGACACGACTCATCGCGTGCCTGGCCCTCGCAGCCGGCACCCCGCTCGCCAGTGCCCAATCCGTCTTTGTCGTCGACGCCACCGGCGGAGCCGACTTCCTCACCATCCGGGAGGGGGTCCTGGCCGCGATGGACGGAGATACGCTGCTGGTTCGCTCCGGCTCCTATGGACCCGTCACGATCAACGGAAAAGGCCTTTCGATCATCGCCGACCGCGGCGCCCAGGTACTCGTTCAGGGTGGGGTTCAGCTCGAGAGCACGCTGGTAACCCACGAGATTCACCTCAGCGGGCTGCAATTGATCGGCAGCTACGTCCCCGCGGGCGGCACCGAACACGGCCTCGAAGGGGATCTCGTACGCGGCCCCCTGCGCCTGCAGGACTGCGTCCTCCTGGGCGCCCAGGGCCAGGGATACACCAACACCGACGACCACGGCGGGGATGGAGCCAAGTTCGTGAATGTGCTCGACGCCGCCCTTGTGCGCTGCTCACTGCTCGCGGGGGACGGCGGCTCCAACTTCGACAGCACGTCCTTTCTGCAGCGCTCCGGCCATGGCCTTTGGGCCGAAGGCAGTCGCGTGGTCCTGCAGGACTGTGAGCTGGTCGCGGGGGATTCGATGGAGTTCGACATCTCCACCTGCGACTTCGGCGGACAACAGGGTCACGGCGCCTATGTGTTGGACGGCAGCCTCTATGCCTCCGGCACCCACATGGAGGGTGGCAGGGGCGGCACCGAGGGCCTCTGCACCTCCATCTTCCCCGGGGGTGACGGCCTGCGCGCCGAGGGGGCGACCAGCGCTACCGTGCTCGACTGCGACCTCGTCGGCGGTCCGAACAACGCCTGCAACGCAGGGGAAGGCGAGCCGAGCCTCGCCCTCGGCGGCGCAACCATCGCCTTCCTCGCGGGCGCCGCCCGGTCGGTTCTCATCCCCTCCCCCAGCCGCTCGGGTGACCTCGAGATCCTGACAGTCGACGCTGAGCCCCAGGACTTCGCCTGGCTGCTCCTCTCCTTCGATCCCGGCTACCGCAACCTCACCCCCGCCTACTTCGGCCCGCTCCTCGTGGGCACTCCCCTCGCCTCCCCACGCCGCGACCTCGGCCTGGTCCCCGCGGGCGGAGTCCTCCAAGTCCCGGTGACCGCGCCGGCGCTGCCCATGGGCTCCCTCGCCCTGGGTCTCCACGCCCAGCTGCTCGTGCTTGACTCATCCGGTGCCATCCGCCTGGGTGGCGCCCAGCGCTGGGTCACCCTTGACCCGAACCTGTAATCCGATTTGGGATCGACCGAATCGGCGTCACCGCCGCTTAGCCTCTCCTACCGGTCACACCCTCTGCGCTTGATTGGGCTTCCGTGAATCCCCATTCGCGCAAGACCTCGAGCACCGCGTCTGTCGACGGCAATCCGACGACCAACACCTCGTCTACCGGCGGATCCTGTGCCCACTCGCCGTGGTGGTCTTCGACAAGCTCAAGCACCGAGTCCAGCGCCTCCTCAGGAAACTCAGCTTTTCGAGCGAACGTAGTGACTCCAGGGGCCAAGCCCTGCTCTCCAAGGTTGGACCGTTTCCAGTAGTCCTGAGCGGCCTTCGTATTCTCCTCCGAGTCGACAAGCCAAACGTGGCAGCGCTCCGCGAGAGGCGGGAGCAGCCTGCTGGCCTGTTCATCGAACACAAGGGCCACTCGATTGTGAAATTTCACTTGGGCAACTCATCGGAAGTGGCTGGCTGCACGAGACCACTCTCGTAGTTGGAAGCATCCGACCTAAAGGACCGCTTCGCATGCAGCTCAGCCCGTAGGAATGCGATCGAATCCTCGAGCACGGGCCCAAGAAAACGCAGCGGGGCGGCCAGCGCCACCAGGATGCGGCCGTGGTCGAGGCGGGGGTAGAGGCGCGCCTCGTAGCGGCCGCCGGCCACGGCGATGCGCGCGACGAGGTTGTCGATGTTGTGGGGATAGACCGTCGTGTCCCGCAGGCCGTAGGCGAGCAGCACCGGCGCCTCCTGTCCGCCCACGAAGCTCACTGGCAGGGCCTCCGGATAGCGCTCCGGCGGGCCGAACATTTCGGCCAGGTCCACGTCCTGGGGCTCGGGGGGCAGGAAGTCGTACGCGCCCGCTAGGCCTACGGTCCCGACCAGGTCGTGGGCGTCCATGCCCTCGGCCGCGAGCCAGCGCTCGTCCATGTGCAGGAGCAAGGCCAGATGGGCACCGGCGGAATGACCCATCAGGGCGATCTCGTCGGGATCCCCGCCGTAGCTGCCGATGTGGCTGCTCACCCAACCGACAGCCCGGGCGGCGTCTTCGATGAAGTCAGGAAAGCGATTGCGCGGATAGAGCCGGTAGTTGGGCAGCACGGCCACGAAGCCCCCATCGGCAAGGGCTTGACCGGCGAAGCGATACTCCGCCTTGTCCCCGAAGGTCCAGCGGCCGCCGTGGAAGAACACGACCACCGGCCAGGGCCCAGTGCCCTCGCCCGGCACGTAGACGTCGAGCTGATTGCGGTGCTCGTGCCCGTAGTTCACATCGCTCGTGCGCACGTAGCCGCGCGGCGTCAGGGCGTTGATCACGCGCAGCGGTGAGCAGGACGTGAGCAGCGCGAGACCTGCCATCGGGATGCGTGCACTCATCGATTCGATTCCGAACCTCGCGCTTGCTCCGCCACTTGAGCAAAGGCCGCATCCAGCCCGGGGTTGCTCGGGTCCAGGGTCCACGCCCGATTCAGCCGGCGTATGGCCATCTTGCGGTCTCCACGCTCAAGCAGCAGGAAGGCCTCGGTCAGGGACGCGGCGCTCGCCGCAGCACGGCTTGGATAGCGCAGGAGCGCCAGCCCGACCATGGCCTGATCCTGGGCCAAGGGCAGCCCCTGTCCACGGTGCTCACCGCCATAGCGCGGCAGCTGATCGCTGCGCTCCGCAGCCCCTAGACAGCCCGCCTGCAGGCTGAGCAACATGCATCCCAGCGCCCTGGTCGAAACTCCCACCTGACGCGCAGGCTAGAAGATCGGCAGTGACGGGCGCGGAAGAGGTTCCCCTTCCACCGCGCCGATGCCGCCCCGGCGGGGATCGCTGTAGGCCTCGACGCTGCCGTCCGCATCCACCGTGATGCCCTGGACCGACGCGAAACTGCCCTCGGGAACGACGCGCACCTCCTGACCGTGACGATTGGTGATCGCCTCGACCAGGCTGAGCGGCCAGCCCTCCTCCAAAAGGGTCTCGACTGGCTTCCACTGTTGATGGAGTCGCGGCGCCTTGATCGCGTCCTCGATGGACTGGTCGAAGACCAGCACGCGCAGCAGCACCTGAAAGACCGCGGTGATGATGCGCGGGCCGCCGGGCGCACCGAGCACTAGCCGCACCGCCCCGTCGGAGCGACGCACGACCGTGGGCGTCATCGACGACAGGGGTCGCTTGTTCGGCGCGAGCTGGTTGGCCTTCCCGCCCACCAGCCCGTAGAGGTTCGGGATCCCCGCCCGGATCGAAAAGTCGTCCAGCTCGTTGTTGAGCAGGAAGCCCGCTTCGCCCACCAAGATCCCGCTACCGAACGAGGCGTTGAGCGTGGTGGTGAGGCTGACGGCGTTGCCCTTCTCGTCGAGCACTGAAAGGTGGGTTGTCTCCCTGCTCTCCTTCGGCGGCGCCGGCACCCAGGCGGCTACGTCGGGCCGGGCGGTCTCCCCGATCGATACGCGCCGGCGAGCGATCCAGTCCGCGGACAGCAGCTGGGCAAGCGGCACATCGACAACGTCCGGATCACCCAGGTGCTGGGCGCGATCCGAGAAGGCCATGCGCAGGGCCTCGATCCACCAGTGCACCATGCGCGCCGAAACGCCCGCGTTCGTCGTCGCCGGATCCCCGCCCGAGCGCCGCGCCTCGCGGGCCGCGTTGCGCTCAGCGTCCAGGGGAAAGCCGTCCAGCATCGCCAGCACCTGCAGCAGCACCATCCCCCCGGAGCTGGGCGGCCCCATCGAGATGACCTCATATCCTCGGAAGCGCCCGACCAGCGGCTCACGCTCGACAGCCCTGTAGCCGCCAAGATCCTCCAGCGTCATCGCGGCGCCGCCCACCAGCTTGCCGTTGCGCTCGTCGGCCGCGCGCAGCGTTTGCACGATCGCCTCTGCGGTATCGCCCCGGTAGAAGGCCTCTTTCCCACCGCGCCCGAAGCGCCTCAGGGTGTCCGCAAGGCGCAACTGCTTGAGCCGTTGACCCGCGCGCAGGGCCTCCCCGCCGGGGTAGAACAGGGCCCTCGCTGCCGGGTCCGCCTGGAGCCTCGCACGCGCACTGCCCGTCGTCAGATCGCGCTCGAGCCACGGACCGACGACAAAGCCCTCCTCCGCGAGCCGGATCGCCGGGGCGGAGATGGCCGACAGGGACAGACGGCCCGAGCCGTGCTCGGTGAAGAGGTCATACAGTCCGGCGGGACTGCCTGGAACCCCCACCGCGAGGGGCGTGGCCAAGGAACGCTCCGGCACCACCTCGCCGGCCGAGTCCAGGTAGAGCTCGGGCACGTAGCCAGAGGGCGTCAACTCGCGGAAGTCGAGGGTGCGGGGCTCCCCTTCCCGGGGCACCCAAACCGCAAACCCACCGCCGCCGAGGTTGCCCGCCTGGGGATAGACCACCGCCAGCGCAAGGGCGGTCGCCACCGCGGCGTCGGCCGCATTGCCGCCCGCCTTCAGGATTTCCAGCCCGGCCTCCACGGCGAGAGGGTGCTCGGCCACCACGGCGCCGGCCGCCGGACGCGGGACGCCAGGTCCCTCGCCAAAGGGGTCGGAGGCGCGGCAGGCCGCGAGCCCGACCAGGGCCAGCGTGGCCGCCCCCATCATCGAATTCCACGCCGTGCGTGCTAGCGGTGAGCTGCCCATTCGACTCTGGTGCCCGCTCACATGTTGGGCGGTTGCTCGCCCGGCCCCAGCTCTTCGACCTTCACCCCACGGTCGCGCAGGTAGTCGACAGACTTCTGAATCTCGTCGCCGCCACCCTCGATTTCGACCACCACTAGGGCCTTGCTGTCGGTGATGCTGGCCGCCCGGATGTTCGGCACGACCCCGAAGCGCTCGCCCAGAGTATGGGTCACGATCGGCTCGGAAATGAGCTCCTGGGGGAAGGTGCAGAAGAACTTGCGGGGTGCCATGAATCGGTCCTAGTCGGCGGGAGTCGCGCACGGGAAAAGTCGGCGCAGCGCTCCAGCCGCGAATCCCACCACACCCGGCAGGGCTCCCGCAAGGCTTCCCCACGGTCGGTAGAGGCTTGGTCCCATGGAATCACCCCCCACAGGGTCGTAAACGCTGCTGTGCCGGAGCCAATCGAGGCCGCCAGCCTCGGCGACGAGCGTCGCCGGAGAGCAGCCCAACAGGCGCGCGGCCACCTGGGGGGACCAGGGAGCCGCTCCCCATAGGCCCCCCATGCTGGGCGCCCATGCCAGTCCGGCCGCCCCCAGCAGCAGCAGCGACGCGAGCGCGCCCCGGCGATTTGGGAACCAGACTCCCAGTCCCGCTCCAAGCAGGGCCAAGCCGCCGAGGGCCAGCAGCGCGCCCGAGCGATCGGGCAGGGCGGGCAACAGCGCGGCCCAGAGGGCCACGGCCGTGGCAGCGCCCAGGCAGGTGCCGCGCCAGCTGCCCCGCCCGCCCACGGCCCGAGTCACCGCCCGAGCCGCTGCCTCCCCCGAACGACCCTGCGGCCCCATGCCCAGCACGGCACAGGCCGGCAGCACGAGGCCCGCCCAGCCCCAAGCCAGACCGGCGTCCGCCGCCGCTAACCCGAGCAGCGGACCGCCGCCAAGCCATCCCATCGCCCGCAAGAACGCCCACATGGCGCGCCAGGCTAGCCCATGGGAGCCCGTCACGGATGATTCCTGGGGAATCACGCCCTGGAGTCCGCTACCTTCGGCGTTCTCCTGCGCTCTCCGCAACACCGCGATTCCTCGCCCGCTCTCCCATGGTCCGCAAACCCCTCGCGCTGCTCCTCCTGCTGGCCGCCTCGGCCTGCTCCTCGCCGCCCCCCCTGCGCAACGCCCTCAGCGCCGCGCCGCGCAACGAGGATCTGCCGAAGCACAAGCTGACGACCATCGGCCCCGCACAACTCAGCTCCCGCGAGGTCTGGCAGCCGGGCAGCGATCCCGCGTCGCTGAACGCCATGGGACGCCTGCTGGAAAGCCGCGCCGTGCGCGCAGAGAGCCCCTTCCGCAGCCTGCTGCCCTCGTGGAACGTCGATGTCGCCCCCGGCGCGGGATTTGCGGTCGAGGTGCAGGTGCGCGGCGAGGACTGGGACTGGAGCCCCTGGCTCTACCTCGGCGACTGGGGCGTCACCGGCGATCCCGCGCGGCGCACCCTGCAGTTCGAGCATGGCCGCGTCGCCGTCGATGTGCTCGAGCTCGACCGACCCGCCACCTGGTACCGCTGGCGCCTGCGGGGGCTCGGCGGAGCGGGCTCGATCTCGGTCCGACGTTTCGCCATCGCGTTCGAGAGCGAGCAATCCCTGAGCGGGCACAACCCCAGCGATGACGCGGGCAAGCCCATCGAGCTGGAGGTGCCCGCCCGCAGCCAGCGCGTCGACGGCGGCGCCCTAGGGGACCGGATCTGCAGCCCGACCTCGGTGGCGATGGTCCTGGAACACTTCGGTTCCAAGCGGCCAACCTCCGCGGTCGCTGCTCTGCTTTACGATTCAGACCACGACATCTACGGCAACTGGAACCGGGCCGTCCAGGGCGCCTTCGAGCTCGGCATCTCGGGCTACCTCGAGCGGCTTTCCAACTGGACCCAGGTGCGTTCGGCGCTGCTCAAGGGCCATGTGCTGGTGATTCGTGTCGCCGCCGAGCCCGGCGAGCTGAGGGGATCCCCCTATGCGCAAACCGACGGCCATTTGCTGGTGTTGCGCGGTCTCGACGGCACCGGCGGCGTGATTTGCAACGACCCGGCCGCGGCCAGCGCCTCCGAGGTCCGGCGCACCTATTCCTGTGCGGACCTCGAGCGCACCTGGATGGGCAAGGGCGGCGTCGCCTACATCTTCACCGGCCCCCGCAGCGGCTTCGCAGCAGCCCCCTAGGACTCTTTCTTGCGCCCCCACGCCTTTGAGCGCCGCACCGCCACCACCGTCACGCTGCGCGGAGCCGAGCTGCTCGCCTTCGCGGGCACCGACTACCTGGGCTTCGCCCACCATCCCGAGGTCCTCGCGGCGTGCCGGCGCGCGCTCGACGAGCACGGCCTGTCGCCCACCGCCGCCAGGCACTCGTCGGGCGGATCGGTGTGGCACGACCAGTGCGAGGAGGCCCTCGCCGAGTTTCTCGGCGTCGAATCCGCGCTGGTCCTCGGCGCCGGCTGGATCGCCGACTTCGCCGCCGGCGAAGCCCAGCAGGGCTCGTGCAGGGCGGCGCTCCTCGACGCCGATGCCCACCCCAGCCTCGTCACGGGCGCCCGCGCGAGCGGCGCGGACTGCTACGACTTCGGCCCCGGCGACCTGACCCGCGCCCACGCCCTCATCGATCGCTTTGGCGACGCGACCCCCAGCGTTTGGACCGACGGCGTGTATCCGCAGATTGGCCGCATGGCCGGGCTGCCCGATCTCCTCCGCGTGCTTCCGAACGACGGAACCCTTGTGGTCGATGACAGCCACGGCATCGGCGTGACGGGTCCCGGTGGGCGCGGAACCGTCACGGCCTTTGGCCTTGTGGATGACCGCATCGTGCAGACCGGTTCCCTCGGCAAGTCCCTGGGAGCGTCGGGCGGCTTCGTAGCGGGCAGCGCCCAGAAGGTCGAGACGATCCGGCGCCGCTCCGACGTCGCCCGCACCAGCGCCCCGCCGCCGCCGGCCGCCTGCGCCGCCGCGACCAAAGCCCTGGACATCCTCCAGGCCGAGCCGGCACGGGTCGATCGACTCCACAAGAACACCGGTGCCCTGCACCGCATCGCCCGCCGACTGGGCCGCGAGCAGCCGGGAAGATTCCTACCCGTACTGCCCCTGCGGCTGCCCGACGAGGCCACCGGTCGCGCGGTCGCCGCCGCGCTGATCGGGCACGGCCTGTTCGTGCCTTGGATGCGCTACCCGGGCACCGACGGGGGCTGTCTGCGTGTGGCGGTCAACGCCGAGCACAGCGAAGCTCAGATCTCGCGGCTGGCCTCGGTGTTGGGCGAGGTGCTGCCCGACGGCGGCACATCGAACGCGTAGGCCCCGAGCCAGGCCACCAGGGTTCCAATCGGTACGTACCAGGGCCACGGCAGGCTGCCCGGGTCGCTGGTCCCCGGCGCCGGCGGTAGGCTCCCGTAGAACGCGAGCGCCGCGACCCCCGCGAGGCAGGCGGCCAGCAGCACCGTCTGCCCCGCGGCTTGGCCAGCGGCGAGCGTGCCACGGAATCCGCGCAGCAGCAAAAGGCCCGCAAGCGTCGCGCCGACGGCGGCCAGATTCGCCGCGATCCCCGGGCCGTGCCACGCGACCGCCACGACGCAGAGGACAGACAGCGGAGCGGAGATCAGATAGCCCGCACCGCCGCGCGCAGACCCAGGGCTGTGGCGCCCCACCAGCGCCAGCCCCACCGCCGCGAGCAACGCGCCACCGGTGTAGCCCGCCATCGCGAGCGCCAGATCGAGGATCGAGTCGTAGCGCTCCGCCACCCAAGACGTGGCGACCGCGGTCGCGCACAGGAGCACACCATAGATCCCGACCAAGATCCGAGACAGGCGCACCGTCGCGCGCGCGCTTCGGCTCCGCTCCGGCAGCAGCGACAACGTGGTCTGGGAAAGCGCCGCCAGGATCGAGTCCAGGCTGCTGATCGCCGCGGCGAACACACCGGCGACCACGAGGCCCTTGGCGCCGGCCGGCATCATGGTGCCAACGAACACCGGGAAGATCCGTTCGGGCAGCTCGCGAACGAGAGCCCGCGCTCCCCCTCCCCCCCAGTGTTGGGCGGTGCTTGTCCAGGCCCATAGACCGACCCCCACCAGCGCGATCACGAAGATGAGCACCATCGCCGCCATCGAGGCCAGAATCGCCCAGCGGGCCGCGCGTGCGTCCCGGCAGCCGAGCAAGCGCTGCACCATCAGCTGGTCACAGCCGTAGGGCCCGACCTGGCCAATCGAAGCGACAAACACCGCCACCATCAGCGTGTAGGGCCGGTGCAGATCCATGCTGGTATCGATCAGCTGCAACTTGCCGGCGTGGTAGCCGTCGCGAATGGCGCCAAGCATCCCGTCCTCGAGCAAGCCGTTCAGGACAAGCAGCGTCCCCCCCGCACCCGCGAGGAACAGCAGGAACAGGATCGCGTCCGTCCAAACGACCGTGGCCAGTCCGCCCATCCACGTCCAAACGACTGCCACCGCGCCAATGCAACCCACGGCCGCGGTCAGCGAGGACACACCAAAGAGCCCGCCGATCGCACGCAGCTCCCCCGGCAGCAGCACTTCCAACACAACCGCCGTCAGGTACACGCGCGCGCTTTGCCCGAGGACCCCGCCGATCGCGAACAGAACCGTTGTCATGCGCCGCGCGTGCTCGCCCAGGCGCCGTCCGACGTAATCGTAGGGGCTGTAGATCTCCTTCTCGAAGTAGGCGGGCACGAGCACGAAGCCCACGATCAACCTGGCGATCAAGGACCCGAAGAGCCCGATCTGCAGGTAGGTCAGATTGCCCCCCGGTCGCCAGACCACAGCGGGCAAGCTCACGAAGGTCACCGCCGAGATCTCGGTTGCGACGATCGACGCGGCGACCGCGTACCAGGGCAAGCTGCGCCCCCCGAGAAAGAAATCGCGGCCGCTGCCCTGGGAACCGGACTTGCGGTGCCCAACCCAAGTCGTAAAGACCAGCAGCCCGAGCACGATGGCCCAGTCGAGTGCGCCCAGCCCGCCGCCGGTCCAGCCGGCCCCGAAATCGAATCCCGAGATCAGCGACAACAACTAGCGACCCTGCACTGCGGGCCCGTCGACGTACAGGCGCACGTCGGGATGCGAGCCAAGGTAGCTGCAGGGCCAGGCCGCATCCCCGTCGCCCCGCAGGGTCGCGGCGACGGCGTCGGCCTTGCGCTCGCCGAAGGCTAGAACGCGCACGCGGCGCGCATCCAAGATCGTCGCCACGCCCATCGTGATCGCATGGCGCGGCACGGCCTCCAATCCGCCGAAGGCGGCCGCCGCGTCGTCGCGCGTGCTCTCCGCCAGGTCGACCTGGCGCGTGCGCGAGTCCAGGGCTGAGCCAGGCTCGTTGAAGCCGATGTGTCCATTGCGACCCAGGCCCAGGAGCTGAATCTCGAGGCCGCCAGCCGCGACGATCTCTTGCTCATACGCAGCCGCCACCGCGCGGGGGTCCTGGCGCGCGAGCTCTCCGTCGGGGATCCGCACGCTGGCGGGGTCGAGCCCCGCAGGCTCGATCAGGTGCACCCGCATGTAGGCAGCGAACGACTGGGGGTGCTCCGCGGGCAAGCCCACGAACTCGTCCAGGTTGAAGGAGCGCAGACCCGAGAGATCCCGGTCCTCCGCGCGCACGCGCCGCACGAGCTCGGCGTAGAAGCCCAGCATCGTGCTGCCGGTGGCCAGGCCAAGGACGCAGGGCTTGTCCGCACGGCGGCGCTGCTCGATCAGGTCCAAGACCTCGGCGGCGACCTCGGCCAGCGCCTCGGGCGCCCGTTCGACGGGCCGCAGGTTCACCGCGGCGGGTTCAGGGCGGGATGAGGCTTGCGGCGCGGGCATAGGCAGAACTCCAGGGCTCGAGGCACGATACCCCGAAAGCCCTGGGCCCTTTCATTCGGACCGGCCGAAAGCTCGATGAGCCCCGCCCGGGGAGGCCGGAGTCAGTCCTTGCTAGGGCCGTCCACTTTGGGCGCTGTCGCCTCCACGGGAACGCCCTCCCGGGGGCCCATGTGGGTCTCGAGCCAGCTGCTCATCTCGGCGAGGGTATGCAGCACCGACTCCCGCGCGCGGTACCCGTGACCTTCCCCCGGCAGCATCACCAGGCGTGCAGTCCCGCCCAGCCCCTGCAGGGCGTGGAACATCCGCTCGGACTGCATCGGGAAGGTGCCGGAGTTGTTGTCGAGCGCGCCGTGGATCAGCAGCAGCGGCTCGTCGATGCCATCCGCCGCCAGGAACGGCGACACGCGCAGATAGGCGTCTGTGGCCTCCCACAGGCTGCGCTGCTCGGACTGGAACCCGAAGGGCGTCAGGGTGCGGTTGTACGCCCCGCTGCGGGCGATCCCGCAGGCGAAGAGGTCGGAGTGGGCCAGCAGGTTCGCGGTCATGAAAGCGCCGTAGCTGTGGCCCGCGATCGCGATCCGGTCGGGGTCGGCGATGCCCTCATCGACGACGTAGCGCACGGCCGCTTCGGCCGACGCCACCAGCTGTTCGATGAAGGTGTCGTTCATCGTTTTCGCGTCCCCGACCACGGGCATGGTGGCCCCATCCAGCACGGCGTAACCCAGCGTAGTGAGGTAGAGATGGCTGGTCCCGCGCAGGCGGGTGAAGCGCGCTGCGCTCCCGCGCACCTGGCCGGCCGTGGCGTCATCGGAATACTCGAGCGGGTAGCCCCAGATCACGACGGGCAGGCGCTCTCCGGGCCGACGATCCTCAGGCAGGTACAGGGTCGCGGACAGCGGAACGCCGTCGGCCCGGGGGTAGCGCACCATCGCCTTGCCCACGCCGCGCAGCTCGGGCTGGGGGTCGGGGAATTCGGTGATGGGTAGGAACTCGTCGCTGCCCTCGGCCCGCATGCGCAAGTTGGGCGCCGTCTTGGGGGCCTCGTGCCGCGTCACGAAGCGCAGCTCGACGGAACCGTCCGGGGAACGCACGCCGAGTACGTGGAGCACGCTTTCGTAGCTGCCCTGGGCGCTGCGCCAGACGCGCTCGGTCTCGCCGCTGATCAGGTCCTGGCGATCGAGAAACGGTAGGTCCCCGTCCGCGGACGACCCCCGGCCCGCGCGCAGCATCTTGCCGTCCTCCACCTGGACGACCCTGCGGCCATAGGGACCGATCACGGTCAGGGTGCGGCCGGGATCCCCGTAGGCGTCCCGGGCGCTGCGGTCTTCGAGCACGCGCGGCGGCGCGTCGGTGTCGATCGAATGCAGGGTGGAGCGGCGCCAACGTCGCTCGCGGTCGTACTCGGACGCCAGCACGAGCCCCTGCTTGGCGAACCAGTCCAGGCCGGTGGCCCGGTGCTCCGTGCGCAGTAGCTCGGTCGGCTCCCAAGTCGGCGTCGCGTCCTCGTCACCTCCCGGCCGCCGGCCCGCGAAAGGGGCGCGCAGCATCATCCAGCGGTCGCGGTGAGAGACCTCGGCGTTCGGATCGCCACCGTCGAGGGCCTCGACCCAGACAAGACTCGCGGGATGGCTCGCTGCCCACTCGAAGCGGCGCGGCCCCGTCGGCACACCGCCGATCGGGACGGCGCTGGGCAGCGGTACATTCCAGCCCGGCATCGGCCGCTGACGCTCTTGGAGGTCCACCAGGCGGACGCTGCGCCCGAAGCTTCACGCCGACATGCTGTACGAGTACGGCTCGGTGTAGTGGGCGACCATCAGGTAGCGACCGTCGGGGGACAGGTCGGCGGCCGCGAACAAGCCGCGCGCGACGACCTCTTCTTCCCCACCACCTTTCATCGGCAGCAGTGCGAGCTCAGAGGTGGAGTGCCAGGCCCAAAGGGCCGCGTCCTCGGCGTCGCGCAGCAAATCCTGGGTGGTGCGTAGGGGGGTCTCCGCACCGTCCGTCTCGAGCACGACCGGGCCCACCGGCACGGTCTCCCGGACCGGCTCCGCCCCCATGTCCGCCGGCCAGAGGTGCGCCAAGAGCGCGCTACCGTCCAGGTTCCAGCGCGGGGTGCCGGGAATCGTCGTCAGGCGCTCGGTGAGCATCCGGGGATGTTCGGGGTCTCCCGCTTCCACGACCCAAAGCTCCGATCCTGCGCGGGACTCGAGCACGTAGGCGACCGACTCGGAATCGGGGGACCAGGCCAGCCAGGAGAGGCGCGCGTTGCCCGGCAGCGGGACGCGCTTGGTCCGGTCCTCGGTGAGCGGACGCAACTGCAGGCCACGGACAAAGTCGGTGGAATAGGCAGCGTGGGCGGCGGGATCCAGACGTCGCCCGGCCAACCGCAGCATCGGACGCCGAACCTCGGCCAGCGTCGGCTGGGCCTCGCGCTCGGTGAGCAGCATCCAGCGGCCATCAGGAGACAGCTCAATGCCGGGAGTCGGGGCCGCCGTGGCCAAGCTCAGAACCGGCTCGGGGGGCACGGCGTAAGGCTCTTGGCCGAGCGCCACAAAGGGGCACAGGCTGGCGAGTGCGATTCGAAGCAGGATGCGCATGCGGATGGGACTGTGGGGAAAAAGGGATGGGGTCCTGGCGCCGCGGGGGACTGGATGCGCTAGGTAAGGGCTCTTCGACAAGAACGGACCATCAACTCGTCGGTGACTCGACGCACAAATTCGTCAGATTTGGCGTCTCCCCCCATCGAAATCGCTGGTCGGCGCTGCATTGGGCTGGGTTCGTCCCGGGCCGCGGAAGAATGTACGGCCGGTACGCCTGTCGCGCGCACGAGTTCGGCCACGTTGCTGGGCCGGACGCCGCCACCTGCCAAAATCTCGATGCGGCCGTCGGCGCGCTCGACCAGCTGCGCGAGGAGCGCCTGCCCCTCGGGAGCGGTCGGTGCTTGACCGGAGGTCAAAACGCGGGCGAAGCCAAGCTCGATGAGTTGCTCGAGAGCGAGGAAGGGATCGGAACAGTGATCGAAGGCACGGTGGCAGGTCAGCTTGGCGCTGCCCGCGGCTCCGATGAGGGCTCGCAGGTGGGACAGGTCGAGCTCGCCGCTGGGCAACAGGGCCCCCACCGCCAGTCCGTGAACGCCCCCCGCCACCAGACGCTGCGCGTCCCGCAGATGGACCCCGCGCTCGTCATCGTCGTAGACAAAATCGCCGCGCCGGGCACGCACCAGGGCCACGACCTCCAGCTCGCAGGCTCCCAGGGCCGCCTCCAGCAAGCCCAAGGTCGGGGTCAGCCCCCCCTCCGAGAGGGCGCTGCACAACTCCACTCGATCCGCCCCGCCCTCGGCAGCCGCTCGACAGCCAGCCGCATCCTGCACGCAAATTTCAAGCTGCGTGTCTACGAGGGAATCCAAGAAACCCGGCCTAGGGCCTGTACTGAGCGGGCACCCGAGCGGCGCTCACTACTCGTCCTCGCCCTCGACTCGGATCCGACGCACCTCACGGGGCGAGGGCTCGCTGCGCGGCATGATCGGGCTGACCACGCGCCCGACGGCGGTCGGCGGCACGTAGAGGATGTCGCCGCCCTGCAGAGTGACGTTGAAGGTGAGGTCGCCGCGGGACATGCGGCGCACGTTGAGCTCGACGACCTGCTCGTCGGTCTGCTCGCCGCGCAGCAGGCGCACGCTGGTCAGATCGGCCATCGAGCGATCGGGCTCGGACTCCATGACTGCCTCGTAGGCGGTCCGCCCCTCGTCGAGGCCGTAACGGCCCGAGCGGGCGACCTCGCCGTAGACGTAGTAGGAGTTGTCGGGGAGCAGCACGTCCACGGTCACGTCGGTCTTGCCGTAGACCTCGCGGTAGCGGTCGGCGAGCTCGTTCTCGAGGCCGCGGCGGGTCAGGCCCGCGACGCCCACCAGGCCTAGACCCGGCACCTCCATGCGACCATCGGCGGTGATGCGGGCGGAGGCCAGGGTGGCCTCGGGCCGCAGCTCGTCCACGATGGTCACCGTGTCCCCGGGGGCGATCACGTCATCGTCGGCGCGGGCCTGAATCCGCAGGTGCTCGTTCGACGTGCTCCGACAGCCGAGCAGGAACGCGAGAAGGACGGCCGGAAAGAGAAGGGATCGCATCGGGAATAGGCGCAGCAGGGAACCAATGGGCACCCCTGCTATACCCAACCCGCAGGGCCGTCTCAAGCGCCGTGGCGCCCTTGGGTGCACGATTCCAACGATCCCGTCAAAAGGCGGTGGAAACGGTGCACCCCAGCCTCGAACTCGGGAGAGTAGCGGCCAGGAATGCGGCCCGCGGAGGCCATGCGCCTTTGGACAGCCTGAACGACGTCCTGGTCCTCCTGTTCGACCTGGTCGAGGTTCCCCCCGGCCCCCGCGCTGGGTTCCTGATCCCCCACGGTGAAGCGCAGATAGCGAACGCGGCAGCGCCCGGGCCCGAGGGGCTCGACTTGGTTGACCGACAGCCCCCAGGGGTAGACGTTCAGCATCAGATTGGGGAAGCACCATAAATAGAGGGCTCCCACCGCC
>CAYWNK010000074.1:5527-22701 GCA_964459495.1 uncultured Planctomycetaceae bacterium | reverse complement strand
GGCTGGCGGGGGGACGGTGGGCTGGCCGGCGGCGGTGCCCGGCAGGGTGTTCGGAGCGGCTTGTCCGGCTACGGTTGCAGGGATCAGGTCGGCGGGCGGCGTGCCTTCCACCTCCAGGAACCGCAGCACCGGGCCGCTTTGACCCAGCTGCAACAAGTCGCCGCCGCGGATGTGGACCGCACCGGTCACCGCCGTACCGTTGAGGAAGCTCCCGTTCGTAGAGCCCACATCTCGGTAGGTCAGCCGGCCCGCGACCCACAGCAGCTCTCCGTGCTTGCCCGACACCTCCTTGTCGGCCTCGGGGTCAAAAGCGAGCTGGCACTGACGTCCCCGACCCACGATGACGTGATCGCTGTCGAAGGCATGGGACTGCCCAGCTAGGCTCGATGAGCCCTCGTGCTGAACCTCGAATTTCATGGCGGATGATTTCGGGGGTGGCGGATTCAAAGATCCTGGGTCTGGCGTGCTTGGGCGGCGGTCGCTCGACTCGGTCTAGACACGATACTCCGAACTCGGGCGCCGTAGATGCTCTGTCCCCGACTGTCCCGCACGGTCAGGATCAGGATGGCAACCTGCAGGTAAAACGCGAAGTGTGCCAGCAGGACGAGGAGTGCGCGCAGCCACTGGGCTTGGTCAGGGTAGCGCAGCTGCATGCGCCCCGTCTCCAGCGCGAAGCGCAGGTCCTGATCCACAAGGCCCTGGACGATCCAATACCCCGCCACAATGATCTGCCCGATCGTCTCTGCGATGCCGTCGATAGGGGCGATGACACCGGCCATCACGATCTGGGGGATCAGCACGATCGGCACCAGGGTGGTCGCCTGCTCCTGACTATGGGTGGCCGAGCTGATGAGCAGGCCCAGGCCGGTTCCGGTCAGGATCGCTGTGATCAGCATGACGAAGGCCTGAACCGGGCTCGCCGGCACTCCGACGATGGCGAAGACCAGTCCGCCGAGTGTCAGGGCCTGTAGCCAACCCAGCGTCAGGAGGCCAGGCAGCTTGGAGAACACGTAGGCGGTGACCGACAGGTTTACGTCGCGCTCCTGCTGGTAGATGGTGCGCTCCTTCACGATCTCCTTGGAAGCGTTGCTGGTACCAAACCAGAGGCATGAGACGCCCATCATGAAGAGGAGCGAACGGTGCTTGCCACGCTCGAGCATCCCGTCTTGGCCCTGGGCGGAGAGCTCCAGCCAGCCGTCGATGGAAGTGCCTAGGTCGAGGCCGATGAACACCAAGGCTAGGACCAGTGCGATGGTGAGGGCCTGGGCTGCTGCGATCCCCAGGGTCTGCTTGTCCTGCAGCAGGAGCCTGTTGGCCCGGGACGTCAAGATACCGAACTGGCGCCCGACCTCCGGAATGCGGCGGCGGATGGCGACGCCGAGCTCGCGTAGGTTCTCCGGCATTGCCTTGCCTTCGCGCTCGGGGTCGGAGACATCACCTACGTGCAGGTCGAAGAACGTGCTCTGGCGGTAGAGGCGTTGCCAGGTGGGACCGTCGTTCCGGTCGAGCGCGGAGTACACCTGGGAGAGGTGCTGCACGCCGAAGAACTCGACGCACTCGGCCGGCGTGCCGTAGAAGGCAAGGAAGCCGGGCGGGGCCATGACCACCACGTGCGTGCAGTGTTCCTCAATGTTGGCCAGGTTGTGGGTGACGCAGACCACCGTACGGCCGGCGTCGGCGGACTGCCGCAGCAGCCGCATGATCTCGCCGTCGGTTTCCTGGTCGAGGCCACTGGTCACCTCGTCCGCGAAGAGCAGGCCCGGGTCGTGAACGGTCTCGTTCGCCAGGCTCGCGCGCTTGCGTTGGCCGCCGGACAGGTCCTGGATCAACACGTCGCGGCGAGCACCGAGGTCGACCTGGTCGAGGGATCGGGCGACGGCATCCGCCAGGTCCTCCTCGGTGGTGTCGGCGGGCAGTCGGAGTCGGGCGCTGAAGCCGACAGCTTGGGCTACCGACAGCGTGGGGTGCACGGCTTCGTCCTGGTGGACCATGGCGATGCCCTGCTTCAGGGATTCGAAGCCCTTGTAGAAGTCCAGGCCGTTGAGCAGGACCTGCCCGTCGCTCGCGGGTTCGCGGGCCGAAAGCGCGTTCATCAGAGTGGACTTGCCGGAGCCGCTGGGGCCGATCAGCGCCACGAAACTGCGCGGGGGGATCACCATCGAAACGTCGTTCAGGATGGTGATCTCGCCTCCACCCCCACGATCGATCACGCGCCTGCTCAGTCCGCGCGCCACGATGCGTAGGTTGCCCTGGCGGTTGGTGCGTTCGAAGCTGTCGCCCTGGAAGACAAGACTGAACGGGCCGACGTCGACCCGGTCGCCGATCTCGATCCGGAGCGCGGACTTAGCCAACAAGCCGTTGACGAAGGTCCCGTTGGTGGATCCCAGGTCACGGATCCACAGGCCGTCCTCGCGCTCGGTGATCTCGGCGTGGCGCCGGGACACACGCGCATGGTCGAGCGTGTAGCGGACCGTCGGATCCCGGCCCACAAGGCCCGAACCGGTGACAGGAAGCCGGAGCGTGTCCATGAGATCGTCGACGACCCGGGCGGCCCCTTCGAGGGTCTGGACCGATGGAGCTGATTCCGGAGCGTCGGCCGTGGGCGCACCCGCCGCTGACTTTGGCAGGGATGGGATGCCCGCATGTTCGAGGTAGACCAGCTCGGTCTCTGCGAAGGACAGGCGTGCTCCGTGGGTCAGATTGGTCAATCCGAGGACGGGTTGGCCGTCGAGCTGCATCGGTACCGTGGTCGAAAGCGGCTTGACGAAGGCGCCAACCTCGTGGCGGACGATGACAGCCTGGCGCCGGGAACAGTGTGGGCTTTCCACGTGGACGTCGGCGCTCGGATCACGGCCGATGAGGAAAGGTCGCTCAAATTCGAGCAGCGGAGTTCGCTCCGCGGAGCCCGAATTGGCCAGGCAAGGGTAGGCGTCGCTGGGCATGGGGGCGCCAAGATAGCATCGGTCGCAACGTTGTGTGGACGCTCGCTTGCGGCCAGATCGGAGCGCGGTCATCCTTCTCGGGGCTCCGTAATTTCTTTTCGTTTTCGCCGTTACGGACCGCACCCGTCGCCCCTCTGAGCCTGCCTCTTCCGCCACCATGTACCGACCGATCATTGCAATCTCCCTGGCCCTGGCTTTCCTGATGAGCTGTGGCTCAACGGGCGAACCGGTGGATGCGCTCCGTGATCTTCCCCGCCTCGATCGCATCGAGTTCGTGGAGGATCGGCCAACGGTGCGCGTGGTTCCCTGCGCGTTGCCTTCGGAGGTCCTGGAGATCTTCCCCGCCGGCGCTGCCGATGGGGGTGTCGAGATCTGCCGATCGGTGGTCGAACGGGCCCTCAGTGAGTCGGGGTACTTTCGCGTCCGGGGGGATAGCGACGCGATCTATGACCTGCGCCTGGAGGCGTGGGAGATGTCAGGTGGGGCGACGGCGACGGTGCGGATCCGAGGCGTGCTCTGGGACACGGCGGCCGACCAAGCGATCGCGCCCGGCATCGATGTCCAAGGTGCTGAGCGCAGCGGCGACATGACCCGTTCCTGTGATTTGCTCGATCTTTGCACTCTCTTTCGAGATGGGGCTCCGGCTCACAGGGTCAACGCCGCCCAGAAGGCCCTTTGGAAGCTCGTCGCGAAAACCCAAAAACAGCTCCGCTGATTCGATCCTATGTCCTCCGATTCCAACGCACGCCTCGATCGAGCCGAAGAGCTCTTCGCTTCCTTCGTCACCGGGCCCAAGGGTGGAGACGGCGCAGCCTTCGAGGAGCTGTGCGCGGAGCATCCTGACCTCGATGCGGAGCTGCGCAAGCTGCGCGACGACCTAGAAGTCGTCGGGCGACTGCTCGGCGAGAGCAGCGCTGGTTCTGGCCTGGTCAATCGCCTGCGCGGACAGCCCGCGGATGGGGTCGCGGAGGAGGCGAGGATGGTGTTCAACGACTTCTTGATCGCGGGCGGCAATTTGGAGAGCGAGGAGTTCACCAAACTGCAGGCGCGCTACCCCGAATATGGAGAGGATCTGCGCAGCTTGGCGAAGGGCTGGGCCGAGGTGGAGGCGGGGTTTGCGCAGGCCGGCGAGCAGGGGCGAGACATGCACTTAGGCTCCACGCTGTTCCTGCGCCAGGAGTCGGACGGCAAGGTCAAGCCGGGATCCTTCAACGCGGACCAGCTGCTGGCACGGTTGCTCGACAAGAATTCCGACCGCCCGCGCTATCTGACCGAGCGCCAGATCGGCGCCGGCGGCATGGGCGAGATCGCTCAGGTCTGGGACACGACTCTCCGACGGCACCTGGCGATGAAGCGTATCCGGGCGGACCGGGGACCGGGCGATGTGCGCGAGCTAGGAAAGACCGATCCGCTCGTAGCGCGCTTCATGGAAGAGGCGCAGGTCACCAGCCAGCTCAATCACCCGGGGATCGTGCCTATTCACGACCTTGGGGTCGATGAGAAGGGCAACGTCTTCTTCACGATGCAGCTCGTGAAGGGGCGCGACCTGGTCAGTGTCTTTGATGACGTCTGGGCGGAGCGGGATGGCTGGAGCGTGACGCGCGCGCTCGGCGTTCTGCAGCGTGTCTGCGAGGCGGTGGCCTACGCCCACGAGAAAGATGTGCTGCATCGCGACCTCAAGCCTGCGAACGTGATGGTCGGGCGCTTTGGCGAGACCTACGTCATGGACTGGGGTCTTGCCAGGCTGCAGGGCGATCCGGTGGCGAAGCGCCGGGAGGCGGCGAAGGAGCCCGAAGATATCCCGGTCAGCATCATCGAGTCCGATCGTCGTGCGACGCAGCGCGATGGGGGGGATGGGCTGTATTCGATGGAGGGGGACGTGAAGGGCACGCCGAACTACATGCCGCTGGAGCAAGCCAACGGCAAGCTAGCCAGCCTCAGCCCTGCGACCGACGTTTACGCGATCGGAGCGATGCTCTACCACCTGCTGACCCAGCGTGCGCCCTACACTTCGCCTGGCAGGCGTTTGTCCGGTCAGGAGGTGGTCGAGCGCGTGCGCGCGGGGGCCCCCGATTCGCTGCTGTCGATTGCGCCCAAGACTCCGCCGGAGCTCGTGTCGATCTGTGAGCTCGCGATGGCCAGGGAGGCGGTCGATCGCTATCAGAACACCAAGGAGCTGGGAGACGACCTGCGGGCGTTCCTGGAGGATCGCGTCGTGCGCGCCCACCGCACGGGTCCCTTCGCAGAGTTTCACAAGTGGACCGTGCGCAACCGCGGCGCGGCGGTCTCCCTGGGCGGCGGGATCGCCATTGCGTTGAGCGGTCTGGGCTTCACGGCGGCAGACCAGACCGTGAAGGCGGCGGCAGCCAAGACCGAAGCCGTGCAAGCCGAGGAAGTAGCGGTGGCGGCCGTCCAAGAGAAGGAGGTGGTCATCCAGGAAAAGGAGACCGTGATCCAGGAGAAGGCAGCGGTTCAGGAGAAGTACGACCTGGAGCGCGAGCTGCGGATGAAGCTGCAAACCGCCCTGGGAACGATCGACGAGCAGAAGGCGGAACTCGCCCGACTGACCAAGGAACGGGAAGCAGCGGCAGAGTTGATGCAGCAGCAGGCGGCGGAGCTGGCGGAGTCGACCGCCAAGCTTGAGGCGTCCAAGGGCGAACTCGCCGAGCGCGAGGCAGCGCTGCAGCAGGCGGTGACCAAGCGGCAGGAGGCGCTTGCGGAAGCGACGGCGGCGGAGCAGCGCGCACTCAGCCTGGAAGGAACGGCCAAGGAGGCGGAGGCAGCCGCGAAGGCGGCGCGTGAGGCCAAGGTCGCTGCGGAGCAGGACCTCGTGCAGGCCGAGGACAACCTGGCGCAGGCCAAGCAGAGGCTCGCGCCGGTCGAGGACGACAGGCGGCTAGGGCTGCTCGAATACCAGGCGAAGGACGCGTGGCCGCTGACGCCGGACCTGGCCCCGCGTTTCGTGGGCTGGCTTGCGGAGGCGCAGGATCTCATCGCCGGGCTCGAAGGGCACCGCGCGCGCCTTGCCGCCCTCAGCGAAGACACGCCAGAGCGGCAGGTGCTCAGCGACCTGGTGCCGAAACTCGAGGCCTTCGCGGCGGCGGATGGCCGCTACGCCGAGATCCAGCGCCGGGTCGCGCAGGCCGAGGGGCTTGAGCGCACGAGCGTGCTGACTAAAGAGTCTGAATGGAGCGCCGCACTGGCCTCGATCGCAGACCCTGCCCAGTGCCCGGCCTACGGTGGACTCGTGATGGAGCCTATCGCTGGCCTCGTGCCCCTAGGCATCAACAAGCAGGGGCTTTGGGAATTCACACACGTGCTGACCGGCGGCTTCACGGACGGCCCGCTGGCCCTTGGTGACGGCCTGGTGATGGTGCTGATCCCGGGCGGTTCGTTCGATATGGGCTCCTATCCCGAGGGCGGAGGCAACCGTCTGGGCGATCCCAACGTGGCGCTCGACGTCACGGGTTTGGAGCAGCCCGTTCACGGCGTGATGCTGGAGCCCTTCCTGATTTCGAAGTACGAGGTCACCGTCGACCAGTGGAACCGTTGGCCCGGCCGCCCGGGCCTCGAGGCGCAGGGCGCGGACCTCGAGCCGGCGACGGGAATGTCGTGGTTCGATGCCGACAGGGCGAGTGTGCGGCTGGGCCTGAGCCTGCCGACCGAGGCCCAGTGGGAGTACGCCGCACGTGCCGGCAATGGGGCGCCCTGGTGGTGCGTGCCCAAGGGGGCGGAGCGCGACCTGGCGGGCTACCTCGAAGACAACGTCAACCTGGCGGACGTGGCCCTCGGCAAGTCGATGCCTCCGGGCACGGTGCGCTACGAGCGCAAGCTGAACGACGGCTTCGCAGGGGTGACGGATGTGACCGCGCTGACGCCCAACGGCTTTGGGCTCTACACGGTGCTGGGCAACGTGGCCGAGTGGTGCCGGGACAGCTGGGCCGCGTACAGCGTGACCCCGCGCCCGGGCGACGCACTGCGGGCGGACGACGCGCGCGCTGCTCTGCGCCTCGTTCGCGGCGGTGACTACCAGTCCATGTCAGGCGCGGTGCGGAGCGGCGCCCGCGCCGCCCTTTCCCCAGGCGACGCCCGCCCGACGGTGGGTTTTCGCCCCGTCCTGAAAGCGGTAGGGAGGCGGAAGTAGGTCCACCGCGATCAGGGCCTGGCGAGCCCCTGGTCAGCCCGGCCCCAGCGCTCGGATTCGGTGAGCTGGCCGCGCAGGATGGCGAGCTCTTCGGCGCGGGTGGGGGCGGCCTCAGAGGAGCGGGCTGAGCGGGCGAAGGGCCGAGCTTCGAGGCCTGCGGCTTCAGCGATCCATGCGGCCTCCATGGTGGCTGCGGCTGCCTTGGCCTGCGCAAGGTGGCGGGCCTGGGCGACATGGCGGCCTTCGCGGCGGGCCAGCTCGGCGAGGCCGAGGTGGGCTGGACTCCATCTGGGGCTCAAATCGAGAGCCGCCTGAAACGCGCGCTCCGCCAAAAAGAGGTACTCGGCGGATTCGGCCGAGGCGCTGGCGATGCGGCCATAGTGGCGAGCTAGCTCCAGGGCGACCAGGCCCTCCCGGCAGTGGTAGAGGGGGACGCTAGGATCGATCACCTGGGCCATGCGCAGCGCTCCGCGGGCGGCGAGTAGGGTTTGGATGGGCCGGTCACTTCCGGCTCCAACCCGATCCCACGCGTCCAGGGCGGCTAGGTACTGCTGGCGGCCGGCCTCGTTGGGCAGCACGCTCCTCGCGTGGGGCGGGCGCCGGCCGCTGGAGGCACAGGCGGCGAGGGTCAGGACTAGGAGGGCGATGGTGTTGCGCATGGTGGATGGCCTTGGGGGCACCTGCGCAGGGGGCGGTGGGTTTCCGTGATACGGGAATCCCCGGGATTCGCACCGGAGTGGCCCAGAGCGCTACTCTCTGTCCATGGACGACATGGATCCGGACCGCGAGCTGCCGCCCGACAGCCTCTCCCAGAGCCTCTCCGCCACGTTGCTGCCCGAGCAGACCCGCCTGGAGACTCTCCTGAGGCGGGCCAAGGATGGGGATCAGGAGGCGGCGAACCAGCTCTGGCTGGCCCACCAGCCGCGCTTGGAGCTCTGCGTACGCCACCGCCTTGGGCCGGGGCTGCGCCAGCGGGCGATGCTGGAGACCCTGGATATCGTCCAGGACACCTTCGCGAAGGCCCAGCAGAAGCTGGCGGACGTGGAGATTCTGCACCGATCGAGCCTGCTGGATTGGCTGGCACGGATCGCGGAGAACCGCATCCACGACTACTTCGATCAGGTCAACGCCCAGAAGCGCAACCCGCCGGGGGGCGTGCAGGCCCTGGATGCCCCGGTGGATGGCTCAGGCAGCGACCTCTATCGGGATCCGCAGGCCTCGGAAACCCTGCCTGGCGACAGGGTCGAGCGGCTGGAGCTGATCGAACAGGTCCAAGAGACGGTGGCCGGCCTGAAAACCGAGTGGCGCGACGTCATCTACTTCCGCAGCTACCTGCAGCTGCCCTGGAGTGAGGTCGCGGAGCGGATGGGAATCGAAACCGTCGGCGCCGCCAAGCAGCTCTTCGTGCGCGCCAAGCTGCGTTTGGCCCGGGATCTTCCAACGAGCATGGAGTAACCCCCGGCAAATTCAGGTTCTCCTCCGGGTCTTTAGAGGGACGCAAGAACAAAGCGGCTCCCTCGGGCTGGACCCCATGTTCCGCGGCGGCAGCCGCAA
Source organism: uncultured Planctomycetaceae bacterium (assembly GCA_964459495.1). GTDB lineage: Bacteria > Planctomycetota > UBA1135 > UBA1135 > CAYWNK01. The sequence continues at coordinate 14,061 of CAYWNK010000074.1, read as the reverse complement.
ACAAGCCAAGGAGGAAGCCCTATGAAGAGACGCATCGGCCCCGTGCTATTGATGTCGTCAAGCCTGGCAGCAGGCATTGCTGGCGCTCGAGCGCTTACCGTCCTGAGGCAAGACCTCGGGAGATCACCTGTTCAGCGTTCCCGCGTACCCGGCAGCGATCTCGTCCGTCCCACGGCGCCGCCTCCTCGGGGGGCCCTGGGCCAGACTGCGACCTTTCCACTCAAGTTTCGGACTATCGACGGGTCGGGCAACAACCTTGCGCACCCTGAGTGGGGAGCTGCTCACGTTCCCTTCCTGCGCATCATCGACGCGGACTACGCGGATGGGGTGCAGAGCCCGAGCGGCGTACTGCGCCGGAGCCCGCGGGATATCAGCAACCTTGTTGTCTCGCAAGATCGCTCCCAGCCGAACAGCAAGGGAGCGTCCGACTACCTTTGGATGTGGGGTCAGTTCCTCGACCACGACGTGGTCGAGACGCCCGGGGCCGACCCCACCGAGGCCTTCGATATTCGCGTTCCCGCTGGCGATCCCTGGTTCGACCCGATGGGGAGCGGCACGGCGACCATTCCCCTCAATCGGTCCACCTACGATTTGGTGGCGGGAGTGCGCCAGCAGATCAACCTGATCACGGCCTACATCGATGCTTCGAACGTCTACGGATCCGACCACGAGCGAGCGGAGGAACTGCGCACCCTCGACGGCACGGGCCGTCTGAAGACCAGCGCGGGTGATCTCTTGCCCTACAACGATGCCGGCCTGGAAAACGCGCCAAGCAGTGACCCGAGCTTCTTCCTCGCGGGGGATCTTCGCGCCAACGAGCAGGTCGCTTTGACCGCCATGCACACCCTGTTCGTGCGCGAGCACAACCACTGGGCGCAGCGGCTCGCCGGGTCTGGGCTCGTCGGGGGCGAGAGGATCTACCAGCTTGCTCGGGCGATCGTAGGAGCCGAGATGCAGGCGATCACCTACCGTGAATTCCTACCCGTGCTGCTGGGAGTCGGTGCTCTGCCGCCCTACACGGGCTACCGCCCTGACGTGAACGCTGGGATCGGGAACACCTTTGCCGCTGCCGGCTACCGGGTGGGGCACACCATGTTGTCGCCTGTGCTGCTTCGCATCCAGGCCGACGGTTCCACCCACCCGTCGGGGGACCTCCCGTTGGCGCGGGCCTTCTTCCAGCCGAACCAGCTGGCGCAGTTTGGGCTGGAACCCTACCTTCGCGGACTCGGCGCCCAAGGTGCCCAGGAGGTCGATCCCTACGTGATCGATGGTCTGCGCAACTTCCTCTTCGGGCCCCCGGGCTCGGGCGGATTCGACCTGCCGAGTCTGAACATCCAGCGCGGTCGGGACCACGGCCTGGCGAGCTTCTCCAAGGTGCGCACTAGCCTGGGCTACCCGCCTGCCAGCTCGTTCGCGTACCTCTCCACGGATCCTGAGATCCAGGACCGGCTGGAGCAGGCATACGGGAGCATCGAGTACGTCGACGCGTGGGTTGGCTTGCTGGCGGAAGACCATGTGGACGATGCTCTGGTGGGGGAGACCCTGCGCACCCTGCTGGTCGATCAGTTCAGCCGACTGCGCGACGGGGATCGGTTCTTCTACACCGCCTACATGCCGCAGCCCATGGTGGACATGATCGAAGATCAGACCCTAGCGGTCATCATTCGGCGCAACACGACGATCGACGCCGAGCTCTCAGACGACGTGTTCTACGTAGAATGAAAGGCAACAAGGTGTGCGACACCGTATTGCGGCCGTGCCGCGTTTAGTCGCCGAGCGGCCCGCCGATCGCGAATAGGCAGGCTTCGACGCGTGAGCGCAGGGAATCGAGACGGGGGTCGTCGGAGGGCTCGCTCGGGAGGCCGGCAAGGATCTGCTGCGCCAGGACATCGAGTCCCGGAGGGCGCAGTCCGTCCACCGGCTGCGGTCCCTTCGAGAGCAGAACGGTTCCACCGGGCTCTCCAGGCGCACCGAGGTGAAAGGTCTCCTGGTCGCAGCCTGGATCGCCCCAGAAGAGGCGACCGTCGAGCGTCTGGGCCTGCTTGGTGGCGAGGGCGGCGAGGGCCTGGGTGGCGCCTGGTTTGAGCTGGATGCGTGCGGGCGTGCCGCGGCCGACGAGCAGCGTGTCGTCCTCGGTCCAGCGCAGGAAGAACTCGCCCCGGCGGCACGAGCGCAGCTCGAGACCCAGCCGTTCGCCAGCCTGTGCCCCGAGGCTGCGGGCGACGGCTGGCAATTCGATGGGCTTGCCCGCCACGGCTTCGACGGCTTCGATGATCCGCCCGAGAGCCGCTGCATTGGCTGGGGCATCGGGTCCTTCGGCCGGCTGGAAGCCCAGGTCCTCGGCGCCGAGGCGTTCGACGAGCAGCGGGTAGCTGCGCAGCCTGGCCAGGCTGCCGGTGGGCTGGCCAAAGAAGGCGTCCGTGCGGCTTAGGTCAGCCACCAGATACCACAGCGCCCAGCGCTCGCCCCAGCGGTCGAGCTGCACGGCGATGCTGCGACGGACCCGGTCGTCCTCCTCCCGGGGCAGCCGTGCGGCGAGGAGCTCGGACGTCGTCTCGGGGTCGATTTCCTCCAGCTGACCGAGGGCCAGGACCGCCGCGTTGCGCACGGCGGCCAGGGGATCTTCGATCAGGGCGAAGAAGCGCGCTTGCTCCCCCGCTTGCGGACGGTCCTTCAGGCCGATCGCAGCGGCAGGCCGCCACGGAAAGTCGGCGTCGTCGAGGCTGAGCCACAGCTTGGCGCGCAGCTCGGGGGACTCGAACGCGCCCGCCACCTCGACCAGGTCCTTGCCCAGCGCCGCAAACTCGGTGTTCGTCGTCCCCGCAGCGGCGAGCAGGGCCTTCGCGCCCTCCTCACCCAGGCGGATCAAGCGCCGAGCCGCCTGGGGACGGATGACGGCCTTACCGGTGCGCGCGAGGTCGATCAGGCGCTGCGCATCCTGGACGGTGCTGCGCTCGATGGGCAGCGGCTGCGGAGTTCGCGCTAGCGGCGCTGCGGCCAAGCAGCCCGCCAGGGACCAGGCCAGAATTGCGCTCACGGCGCAGTTTCGATCTTGAGGCGGTAGAGACTCGTCACAAAGCCGTCTTCCTCGACCTCGCCCACGCTGAATACGCCGGTCAGGTCCACGCGACCGGGCGCATAGGTGACGCCGCCGCTTTCGATGGAGACCTCGATGAAGTGCTGCACCTTGGAGCGACCGCACTCGCAGGACTCGGGCACCAGCTCGAACACCGTTGCGCCCTCGAGGGTGCCGATCGCCATGTATCCGGTGATCATGACGGTCTTGCCGTCTAGATCGAGGATGTCCTTGGGGAGCGCCTTGCCCTGCTTGTATTCGATGCTGGTGATGTACTCGATGCTGACCTCGAGGGGATCCTCGACGGTGGGCGCTGCGGCCGGCGCTGCGGCATCGCTCGCCGTCGGGGCGGCGACAAGCGCCAGGGTGAGCAGGAGGGGGTTGAATCGAATCATTGGAGAAGCCTCGTTTGCGTTCCACCAGTATCGGCGCACAGATGCCCATATGTCAGGTGGAAAAAGCCGGGTGGGCCCAAAAGAGGCAGCTGTGGGGTGCCTCGGGCCCTTGGGGCCTACGAGTCGCGCATCAATTTTGCAAAGCTTGCATATCGTTGCTCCAGGGCAGCGCCCCGGGCCGCGACGCCTGCGGCCAGGGCGCAGCTGGGCGAGTCGACATGGGAACAGCCGCGTGGGCAATCGAAGGCCAGGGCCTCGAGTTCAGGGAACGATGCTAAGAGGGTCTGCGGTTCCATGCCGAGCAGCGCGACATCCACATTGACAGCGACCGGCTTGGTGCGGTGGGCGCTGCCGGGGTCGCCCCGTTCGAGCACGCTGCTGCGCTGGGCGATGCTGCGCACGCGCGCCTCGCCACCGGGGACTTCGGCGAGCCGCGCGCGGTCGCCGGCCACCGGGCGACCCTGGGGCAGGGGAGATCCGCCAAGATGGGCGCTGCGCCGACGTCCGTCCTTCGAGACGCTGACCGTGCGTGGGTCTGCGCCGACCACGATCCAGGTGGGTGGCGCCTCCGGGCTCGCGTCAGGGGGGCCCCGCTCCGCCGAATTCGCCGCCCCATCGCTGTGGCGCGCGATCGGTTCTAAGAAGTGCTCCCCTGAACAGGTCCCCCAGAATAGGTTCCGGGCGGAATTTCGTGGGAGAATCCGGACCTTGCCAGGTGGAGCGTTCGGTTGGCGGCCAACCTCCGCTCCTGCGCTCGGCCGTCCCAGCCCCCGGACTCGCTTGCTTGCCACGACTTCCCCACTCGCCCACCGCTGTCTGATCCTAGCTGTCCTGGCCTTCACCAGCGCTGCGGCAGCGGATGGTCAACGCGCACCGACCCCGTCGGCGATCAACGCGGTCATCGACCGTGGGGTCGAGGCTCTGCGCGGGGAGGTCGCTTCCGATCAAGGAATCGGCAGTCCGGGCGAGTCTGCGCTGGTGCTCTATGCCTTGACCAAGGGCGGCGCTGGCGTCAACGACCCAGCCATCGACCAGCTGGTTTCGCAGCTCGCGTTTGCCAATCTCTATGGGAGCTACGACCGGGCCTGCGCGATTCTTGCCCTCGAGGCGCTGGATCCCCGCGGCTACCGGGACTGGATCCACGAGCTGGCAGCAGGATTGGTGCGAGACCAAAACAGCAAAGGCGGCTGGGGCTACCCGTCGGGGGAAGACCTATCCAACATCCAGTTCGCAGCGATGGGGCTGTGGGTGGCGGAACGCGCGAATTTCGAGGTGCCGCAGCCAACCTGGCTGGATTTGGCGGATCGCCTGGTTGACTACAAATTTGGTCAGGGCTTTGGCTATCGTCCGGGGGGGCGTTCCACGCGAACGATGACCGCGGCGGGCGGCGGGGTGGCAAGCATCCTGCGCTCCCGGCCGGGTCTAGCGAAGAGCAACAGCAAGCTTGGCAAGCGCCTGGGCAAGTACGTGGAAGATTCCCTGCGTTGGATCGATAAGGAAACCGACAAACGCGGGGCGTCCAGCCTGATGGGCGGCTGGAGCTACTACTACCTCTACGGCCTCGAGCGACTTGGAGCCCTCGCTGGCATCAAGATGATCGGCGATCACGACTGGTACGCCGAGGGTGCTGAGCTCCTGGTGCGGGCCCAGAAAGAGGATGGCCATTGGCCGGGAGGCACGGTGCAGACCTGCTTTGCAGTCCTATTCCTGGCTCGGGCTACGGGTCCTGTGACCGGCGGCACGCGACCCAAGGATCGCCGGACTCCGGTGGCCGACAGCGCGGATTCCCCCATGATGCTCGTCGCTGCGGGGGACACGCCCCTTAGGCTTTGGATCGCGAAGTGGAACGAGAATCGCTTGGCGCATTGCATCTGGCCGGCGGACAGCGGCAAGGGGCCGCGCGTGTTGCGAGTGGAATACCTTGCGGGTCAGACCGTGCTGGCTGCGGTGGACGGCTCAAGCCTGGTGCCGGCCGGTGCGTCCCGCTTCGCTGCCCAGCACACGTTTCGCGAGCCGGGTGAGTACAAGGTGCATGCCCGCGCACACATCGTCATGCCGCGAATCGATGGCAAGGGACAGGTGCAGCAGGGGCGCACGATCGTGCTCGAGTCCCCTGCCGTGGCGGTGACGATCGATGAGGCGGTGCCGGACTGGATGCGTGCCCAGAGAGCCGAGCAGGATTTCGTGTACACCAAGGAGCGACCGACGGTGACCGCGAGCAGTCATCACTCGGGCGGGAAGCGCCTGCCGAGGCGCCCCTTCAACGGGGACTTGGCGATCGACGGGGCGATGCGCACGCCCTGGCTTGCGGCGGAGTCTGACCCCAGGCCGACGTTGACGCTCACGTTCCGCAGGAAGGTGACCCTCGACGGCCTACGCCTGTATGGCGCACGCTCAACACCGTACCGCGGGGGCGCGTTCCGGCGCCCGCTCGAGGCGCTGGTAAGCATCGACGGAAGCGATCCGCTGCGCGTGCGCATGCATGTGGATGAGCGACACGCGGGTACCCTGGATTTTCCAAGGCCAAGGCGCCTGCGCGAGATCGAGATCGTCCTTGCATCCAGTGCACCGGCGAACGAGTACGACCTGACGGGCTTGGCCGAGGTGCAGCTGCTGCACAACACCCAGGGGGCGCGGCGGCGCTAACCCGCCATTACCTGCTTCACGCGTAGGTTGAGCCAGGCGCGGGTCGCCCTCCAGTCGCGGTCGAGCTTGCGGTGGTGGATGTTGAGAATGTCAGGGATATCGCCCATGCGGATGCCGCCAAAGAAGTGCAGGTCGACCGCTTTTGCCATGGTGGGGTCGCGGTGTTCCAGCTCCTCCAGGGCGACGTCGAGGGCGACCAAGCTCGTCGCACGGTACTCGTAGTTTTCGACCACGGTCTCGACGTCGAGCGGGAGGACCTTCGCGTCTTTCTTGAGGCGCGTCTTGCCGCGGTAGTGGTCGACGAGGATGTGCCTCATTGCCCGGGAGGCGGCCATCAAGAAGTGATGGGGATCGCTCCAGCCCCGCCGGGCACGCTGCAGGCGTACATAGGCCTCGCTGACCAGGGCCGTTGGCTGCAGCGTGTGTTGACGGAGGCCGGACATGTGCCGCTCGGCGTGGGACCGCAGTTCCGCATGAAGGGCGGTGAAGAGCTCATCAAAGGAGCCTTGCTCGCCGGAGTTGACGCTCGCCACGAGACGGACGGCGTCCTGATCGATCGAGCTAGGGGGAGTGCTTTGCGAGAGCATGGTTTGCATGGGAACAGCTGGGAAAGCGAGCTAGTGAAGGTGCTGCAGGTCTTCGGCGAGGGCCCTCGCGCTGGAGTGTCGATCTTTGGGATCGGGAGCTAGGGCCTTGTTCAATGTGCACTGCAGAGCGCTCGGCAGGCTGCCGTCGGCGCCGCCGGGTACCTGCGCAAGGGCACGCTTCAAGACGGCCCCGCAGGCGTAGATGTCGGTCTGCTCGGTGGCTAGGGCGCGGGTGGCGCTCAGTTGTTCCGGGCTGAGGTACCCAGGCGTGCCGCGGAGGTCGTCCGAGGCTGTGTCGCTGGATTCCCGCGCCCGGAGAGCGACCCCAAAATCGATGAGGCGGACTGTCCCGTCGGCTCCGACCAGGACGTTGTCGGGCTTGATGTCGCAGTGCAGGATCCCCGCGCGATGCACGGCTTCGAGGGCATGGGCGAGCTGCCCGATCCACCTCGCGATCTGCCTGAAGCCCTCTTGGGGGGCTGCCCCGCGATCCCGCCTGGATAGTTCGTCGACAGCCTCCATCAGGCTAGAGCCCTCTACGTATTCCATTGCGAGGTAGGCGTTGCCACCCTCTTCTCCGGTGTCGATGGGCCGTACCACAGCCGGGTGATCGACTTGCTCCAGCATGCTGGCCTGCCTGCGCAGCTGGCCTAGGAGGGCCTCCGGATCGGTGCCCATCGCGGGGATGAGGATCTTGAGTGCGACCACCTGCCGGCTGGCGCGGTGCATGGCGCGGTAAACATGGGCCGTGCCGCCCTGGCCGATCTTGAGGCCGACCCGGTAGTCGCCGAGCTCGATTCCCGTCAGATCCTGGGCCTGTCTTGCCTTGGGTAGGGACAGAAACTCGTCCGGAGGAAGCTCTGCGAGAACCGCCAGGGCCTCCCGGCAGGAGTCGGGGCTGGCGCCGGCGCGCTGGCTGAGGAATCTCTGGCGCTCCCGGGCCGGCACATGAAGGGCGGCACGGACCAGGGCCATCACCTCTTCCCAGTTGTCCTGGTCGGACGGAGGTTGCAGTCGATTTACCACGGATTCAAAACGTGCCGTAGGCTCGGGGGCGCGGCAATCCCCCTAATCAGGGGGGGGGTCGTGCTCCCACTCGCAGCTGGCCTCGCAACCCATGGCAAACCCGCTCCCCGCGTCCGTCCTCCGGAGACTTGCCGACGCGGTTCAAGACCTCCACTCGATTTCGGCTGGCGAATCCTTCGGGGATCGAACCATCCGGACCAGCAACGCCCTCGTGCCAGGCGAGATCAGCGTCTACACCGAGCTGGATCCCGAGGCCGGCCGGCTTCACCTGGAGGCGGATACCGGCCACGCGGAGCTGGCTGCGGTTCACGGCGAGTTCCTGCGCCTGCAGCACCAGCACCCCGCCATCCAGGATGAGCAGGCCTCGGGCAGGGCGGGCGTCCGGGTCATTTCGCAGCTCGTGACGCGCAAGCACTGGCACGCGCAGGACCTGTACCAGAATGTATTCCGGGGGATGGGCCTCGAGGATCAGCTGGTGGTCAGCGCGCCCGTCAGGCAGCCCCAAGCCCTGGGGATCACGATCAACCGCTCCCGCCCGAGCTTCCGGGCCCAGGAGGTGGGGGTGATGGCGCTGTACTCCCGTCACTTCACGCAGGCCTTCGCCATCGAGCAGTCCATGGGCGACTATGCGAGCCTCGAGGAGGGTCTAGCGGGGGCCAGGGAGCGCATGGATCCGCTGAGCGCTTATGGCCTCATCGTCGCCGATGGAGTGGGGACGATCCTCACGCACACCGGCGACGCGACCCGGCTGCTGCAGGACTACTTCCCGGCTTCCCGGCGGAGCCCGGGCCGGCTCCCTGCGGA
>CAYWNK010000074.1:0-5427 GCA_964459495.1 uncultured Planctomycetaceae bacterium | reverse complement strand
GCGGACCGGGGACTGTCCTCATCGAGATCCAGCGTCAGGAACGCATGGATCGCTGGACGCTCCTGGTCCGCGAGCGCGATGAGGCCCATGAGCGCCGGGCCCGGCGGGGGGGGCTCTCCCCGCGCCAGGGAGCGGTGCTGGACCGCCTGCTCACGGGCCAGAGCGAGAAGGAGATTGCCGCCTCCCTCGGCCTCACCGTGAACACGGTCCACGGCTACGTGAAGGAGGTCTTCCGCCACCTGCGCGTGCACTCGCGGCACGAACTGATGGCGCTCTGGATCCACCCGCCCCAGGCCTGACCGGGCTAGCGCATCGACTGCTCGATGAAGTCGACGGCGTCGGCGACGCTGACGTTGAAGACCCCCGCGTGGCCGCTGTCCGCGGCTTCCTTCCAGGTGGCGTAGCCTTCCTGGAAGTCGGGTAGCACCTGGCGCGTGGCTTCGAGCTCGACGAGGGACTCGCGCAGGGCGGTCTCGTCGAAGGGCATGTGATAGATGATGTCCGTCACCTTGTCCTTTTCGCGCGGGTTGCGTAGGGCGACGCCTTCGACGCTGATGTGGGCGATGTTCCCGAACTCGGGGTGGTTTTCGAGGCTACAGATGATGACGCGAGACGCTTGCTCGGTCTTCCGGCTCTGGTAGGTGAAAACCTGACCGGGATAGAGATCGTTCATAGGGGAGAGCTACGCCCCGAGCAGGCGCTCGATCGTGGTTTCGAACTCTTCGCGCAGGCGGGTGTGGCGTGGGCCGGTGGCGGGGCCGTTGAAGCCCGTGTGCACGGCTTCGACCTCGCCCTTGGCGTTCAGGAAAAGCGTGGTGGGGTAGGCGCGGACCCGGTCGAGGGCGGGGAATGCAGCGCTGGCCTTGGCCTTGTCGGTGGGGCCTGCGATCAGGATCGGGTACTTCACGTCCATGCGATCTATGTAGCGCTGGACGCCGGCGGCCTGGCGCTCGAATTCATCCTCGAATTCGAAAGCGAGACCGAGAACGCTAAGGCCGCGGGCGCCGTAGCGCTCCACGAGTTCGTTCAGATAGAGGGTCTCGTCATAGCAGTTCGGACACCACGTACCGAAGAGCACCACGAGCCGTGCTTTGCCAGCAAAGGACGGGTCGTCCAGTCGCTTGGTCTTGCCGTCGAGGCCGGGGAAGGCGAGCTTGCCCAGCGGAATCTTGCCCGTCCACTTCGAGAGACCGTAGGGGTCGGGCATCTCGATTTCGTCGTCGGGCACGGCGCTGAAGGTTTCGTGCCAGGAGTCGCGGGACCAGAAGTCACCCTTCAGGGAGCCATCCGCCTGGCGCTCGGCGCGGAAGAGGAATGCGTGGGCGCCGTCGAAGACCGAGAGCGTCATCTGGCGGCCGCGCACCGAGCCCTCGAGGAAGCGGTAGTCGCCGACGGTTGTCAGGATCGTGCCCGTGAGTTCGTTGCCGGTTTGCTTGAGCAGCATCACCGACGGCTCTTCCGAGGAGGAGAACTGCACGCGGTAGCGCTCGGCCAGCGTCACAGTCAGGTTGCCGTCCATGGGCCCGCTGGGAACCGGCGTGCGCGCGGAAAACGGCATCGAGGTGGGCTCGGCCCTGCCGCGGCTGCGGATCCACTTGCCGTGCATTGCCTTGCCGCCCTGCTCGATGCTGGCGGTGATCACCGACTCGTAGGGCCAGAGCTCCAGCCGCAGCTCGGTTCCCCGGAGGGCGGCCCTGCCGATCGGGAGCTTCTCTTCCGCGTTGTGCAGCCAGCCGGTCCACGCGCCGGAGTCGCCTGCTTTGAGCTCGAGACCAAAACGCACGGGGCCGCCAGGGCCGGTGACCTCGGCCTGCCAGAGGCCAGCGGTCAGCTCGGCCTGCGGGACCTGCGGAGCCTGGGGGCTCGGCGCTTGGGCGACGAGCACGAGGGCGGCAAGGGATGCGATCATGGGCCTAGCCTAGCCCCGATTGGAGCAGGGCGACCAGGGCGATCGTTCCCCAGGCGGCCTCGAGGGCAAAGGCCTGCCAGGTGCGGCGCCGCCAGCAGATCAGGCCGACCCCGAGTGCGCCCGTCAGGTTCATGGCCTGGTAGAGCGTTCCCTGCCCGAACCAGCCCAGGCTGGATCCGGCGTAGGCGCCGAGGATTAGCAGGGTGCCGAGCCAGCCTCCGATCTCCATCCAGCGGGGGGGCGGCTTCGGGACCTCGGGATCGGCAGTGGGGGCGGGTGTGGATTCCATGGAGTTAGCTCTGGGCGTGCGCAGTAGGTGCGGTCTGGGTCATCCAGCCCACGAGACGTTCGACAACCTCGGGCGCGCGCAGGATGCGCCGGTGCCCGTAGCCGCTGGTCTCCATGAGCTGCGCTCGGGGCCAGGACCGAGCGACCAGCCGACCCTGTTCGATGTCGACCTCTTTGTCGTCTGCGTCGTGGACGACGAGCAGGCCCACGCGCTCCGGCAAGGCGAAGCGCTCGAAGTCCATGTCCGCGAGGCGCACGTGGTACTGTGCCTCCATCAGTGCGATCATGCGTTCGCGCACCGGGCTCGAAAGGCCCAGCATTTCGGCGAACTGCACCGTGTACTGCAGCATGTTCGAGGGGCCGGCCACGAACGCTGCGCGCTCGACCGGCAGTCCCTCGGCGATCGCGAGGCCCGCCGCGGCGCAGCCCATCGAGTGGGCGATCACGCCGTGGACTTCGCCCAGGTGGCGCGCGACGGACCACACCGCGTCGGCCATCTCGACGAGCGACGAGCGCTTGCCCGGGGATTCCCCGTGTCCGGGCGCGTCCCAGGCGACGACCGAGTAGCCGGCCTCGACCAGGGGGTCGACAAGGGAATGCAGCTGGGCGCCGCGCCCCTCCCAGCCGTGCGCCAGCAGCACCGCGGGCCCCGCGCCCCAGGTCCAGCCGGCCAGGCGCGTGAGTCCCATGCGGATGTCGAAGGGCCTAGCGGACTCCAGGATGGCCGTCTCCGCGGCCGGTCGTCGGTGGCGGCGCGGCGTGCAAAACAGGTTGCCCGCGGTCTTGGCCGCGACGCCGGGAGCGATGCCGGAGAGCAAGCGCAGGCCCGCCGACGTCGCGCGCAGGGCGAGGGGGAGTTCGGTGCTCATCGTCGGGCGTCCTCGAGGAGGCGTTCAAAGGCGCTGCGCGTGCGCTGCGGCGAGGACTCGTCGCCGAGCAGGCGCAGGTGGAAGTGGTGGGACATGATCACTGCGTACATCTCGAACGCGAACTGGCGCGGATCGAGGTCGGTGCGGAAGTGGCCCTCTTCGACGGCGAGGCCGGCGGCCCGCGCGAGGGCGTCCGACCACTCGACCTGGGTCTCGATCAGCGCGTCGCGCACGGCCCCGGGGCGATCGTCGAACTCGGCTGCGGCCTGCAGGAAGACGCAGCCACCCTCGCGCTGGGGGTCGTTCGACCAGGCCAGCCAGTGCTCGAGGAATGCGACCAGGCGCGGCTCGCCGCGGGGGGCCTTCACGGCGGGTTGGAGCACGTGCTGGACGAAGTGGTCGCGCGTGAACTCGATGACCTGGATCTGCAGGGTCTCTTTCGAGCGGAAGTGGGCGAACAGGCCCGACTTGCTCAGCCCCACGCGGTCGGCGAGCCGTCCAATGGACAGCGCCTCCAGCCCCTCGGTCGCTGCGATGCCCATCGCGGCCTCGAGGATCGCGTGGCGGGTTTGGGTGCCCTTGGCCATGGCGGCAAGGAATAGCACGACCGTTCGTGCCTGTCTAGGAGCGAGGGGCACGTTCCTGCACGGCGCTGTACAGGAATTGGGCGCCCACGGAGCGGCAGAGCGGGCCCGAAACGGCGCCCGGCGCTTCAGGCTGGGAATGCGCCTTGGCGCGGGGCCTGGGCCGGGTCCATCGCTACCCTACCGCCGCCTTGGTCCCTCCCCACAGCAACTCAAGCGACGAAGACTCCCCGGAGCAGGCCTTCCTGCTGCGGGCCGGCGAGTTGCTGCACGCCCACGGCACGCCCGCCCACCGCTTGGAGCGGCTGCTGGACGTGATGGCCGAAAATCTGGGCGTGCGGGCCGCGTTCCTGTCCACGCCCACGGCGATGATCGTGTCCTTCGGGCGCGGGCGGAACGAGCAGACACGGCTCCTGCGGATCATCAGCAGCGAGGTCGACCTCGGCAAACTCGTGGAGCTGGACGAGTGCCTCGAAGGGGTCGAGCACGGACGCATCGAGCTGCCCGCCGCCCAAGCGCGTCTCGAGGAGATCGCCGCCGCGCCGCCGCGCTTCAGCCCTGCGATCGTGGCGCTGGCCTTCGGCGTCGCCTCCGCCGGGGCCGCGCGTTTCTTCGGCGGGGGGCTGGTCGAGGTGCTGGCTACCTTCCTTGTGGGCCTGGGACTGTTCGGCGTCAACATGGTCATCGGCCGGCTGCCCACGAGCGACGGCCTGCTCGTGCCCCTGTCGGCTTTCCTGGCCGCGTTCCTGTCGCTCGTCGCCAGTACGCTTGTCCCCATGGACAGCCGCATCGTGACGCTGGGCGGCTTGATCGTGTTGATCCCGGGGCTCGGCTTCACGGTGGCGATGATCGAGCTTGCCACCCGGCACCTTTCTTCTGGCGTGTCGCGCCTGGCGGGCGCGGGCGCGCAGTTCTTGACGCTCTTGCTCGGCGTCGCCCTCGCCTGGCGCCTAGGCGGCTCGTTCGGGGAGCCGCTGCCGCACGAGGTGGACGCGCTGCCCATGTGGACGGAGTGGCTGGCCCTCGCGCTGTCGCCGCCGGCGTTTGCGGTGTTGTTCCAGGCGCGCTTCCGCGAATGGCACGTGATCGCGCTCGCCAGCCTGGCAGGCTTCCTAGCCACCCGCTGGGGTGCGGCTTCCCTGGGTCCGGAGCTCGGCCCTTTCCTGGGCGCGCTCACGGTGGGTGTCCTGTCGAACCTCTACGCACGCGTGATCGACCGCCCCGCGTCGGTGCCGTCGATGCCCGCCATTTTGCTGCTGGTGCCCGGCAGCCTTGGCTATCGCAGCCTCACTTCGTTCCTGTCCCAGGACACGGTTCTCGGCATGGAATGGGGTTTCCGCATGGCCCTCGTCGGCGCGTCTCTGGTCGGCGGCCTACTCGCCGCGAACTTGGTCGTGCCTCCCCGCCGTTCGCTCTAATCGGTGCTTCCGTAGGATCGCATCCGGATCCGATAGAGAAGTCGCCCCAGGAGGTGGGGGCGATTCCAGAAGCGGCCGCGGGCCCTGTGGACGCGCTTCAACAGCCACTCGCGATCGAAGCCGGACCACTCGCCGGCGATCTGAATCAAGTTGATCCAAACGGCGGGCAGCACCTCGTAGCGCCAGATGGCTTCGATCTCGGGGCGCGTGTAACTGGACATGGCTTGGGCGCGGGCGAAGGCGACCTCGAGGGGCTCGATCTCCTGGTCCAAAGCTTGGTCCGAGAGCAGGAACCAAACCTGCTCCCGGACCTGTTCGCGTCCGGCGGCGGAGGGGAGGCCGGGGACGTCGCGCATGGG
>CAYWNK010000073.1:0-22724 GCA_964459495.1 uncultured Planctomycetaceae bacterium | reverse complement strand
CCCGCTTTGTTTCCAACGCCTCGAGCCTCGAGTCCATGCAAACCCACTGGGACACTCTCATCATCGGCGCCGGAATGAGCGGGCTAGCCGCAGGCATTCGCTGCGCGCAGTTCGAACAGGACGTGCTGGTCCTCGATCGGCATTCGCTCTGGGGCGGACTGAACTCGTTCTACAAGCTTGCGGGCAGACGCTTCGACGTTGGGCTGCACGCCCTGACGAACTACGTGCCAAAGGGCACGAAGGGCAAGCCGCTGTCGCGCATTCTGCGGCAGCTGCGCATCCCCTACGACGCCCTCCAGCTGGGCGAGCAGATCCGCAGCGAGGTCGCTTTCCCCGACGTGCGCCTGCGCTTCTCCAACGACTTCGAGCTGTTGCGCGCAGAAGTGCACGGGCACTTCCCGGCCCAGAAAGAGGGCTTCGACCGGCTCAGCAGCGACCTGGCCACCTACCCCGATCTGCCCGCTGAGGGCACGGTGCTGTGGTCCAAGACCAAGCTGGCCGAGTACCTGTCCGATCCGCTGCTGATCGACATGCTGCTCCTGCCGCTGCTGTACTACGGATCCCCCACGCCCCACGACATCGAGTGGAGCTCGTTCGTCGTGCTTTGGAAGAGCCTCTATGAGGAGGGCTTTGCGCGCCCGAAGGGCGGGGTCCGAACGATCCTCGACCTGCTGCGCAATCGCTACCGCGAGCTCGGCGGCGAGCTCAAGATGAACTCGGGCGTCGCCCGCATCGTCACCGAGAACGGCGTCGCGCGCGGAGTTGTCCTCGATGACGGAACCGAGCTCACGGCCGACCGCATCCTTTCGTCTGCAGGCTACGTGGAGACGATGCGCATGGCGGGCGGCGAGCTCGCCAAAACCGAGGGCGCCACAGCGAAGGCCGGAAAAATGACCTTCGTCGAGTGCGTCACGATGCTCGACAAGATGCCCGCCGAGCTGGGTCACGACACTACGATCTGCTTCTTCAACACCGAACAGGAAGCCGTCTATGGCCCCCCTGAAGAGGCGGTCGACTACCGCAGCGGTGTGATCTGCTGCCCGGACAACTATGCTGGCCAGACCCCTGAGAAGGAGGGGGTCTTCCGGCTGACCCTGCAGGCCAGCTACGGGGCCTGGACAAGCTTCCCCGACGAGGACGCCTACAAGGCTGCCAAGCAGGTGGCCTGGGACCGGGGGCACGCAGCCGCTGCCCCCTTTGCCTTCGATCCCCGGCCCCACGCCACTTTTGTGGACACCTTCACCCCACGTACGATCGAGCACTTCACCGGCCACGTGAACGGCGCCGTCTATGGCGCGCCGGCCAAGCAATCGACGGGCGAGACCCCACTGGATAGCCTGTTCGTATGCGGCACGGACCAGGGATTCCTCGGCATCGTGGGCGCCTGCCTGTCGGGCATCGCCATGGCCAACCGTCACGCTCTCCAAGCCAGCTGATCGCTTCCCAATGACACGGAACAAGCACTTCTTCACCGGCAGCCGCGACGGCAAGCGGCCCCTCAAGGGTGACCCGCTCAAGGGCGCCAAGGACTCCTACGACGTCGTCGTCATCGGCTCCGGCCTGGGCGGCCTGACCGCTGCCAATATGCTCGGCCGAGCCGGGCACAAGGTGTGCGTGCTCGAACAGCACTACAACTTTGGTGGCATGGCCACCTGGTTCAAGCGCCGCGGCGGGCACATCTTCGATATCTCGCTGCACGGCTTTCCCTTCGGCATGAAAAAAACGTGCCGCAAGTACTGGGGCCAGTCCGTGGCGGACAAGATCGTGAAGCTCGACGGCGTGCGCTTCCACAACCCCCAGTTTGCTTTCGACACCGACTTCACCCGGGACGACTTCACGGAGAAGCTCGTAACGGTCTTCGGGGCCGAGCGCTCCAAGGTCGAGGGTTTCTACGACACCCTCCGGCGGATGAACTACTACGACGACGACGGCCGCTCCACGGGCGAGCTGTTCGAGGAGTGGTTCCCCGGCCGCAACGACATCCACCGCCTGTTGCTCGAGCCGATCAGCTATGCCAACGGCTCGTCCCTCGACGACCCCGCCATCAGCTACGGCATCGTGTTCTCGAACTTCATGGCGAAGGGCGTATACACCTTCGTTGGCGGAACCGACGGACTGATCCGCGACATGCGCGACGAGCTCGAACGCTCGGGCGTCGATGTCTTCAGCCGCGTCCAGGTCGACAAGGTTGTGGTCGAAAAGGGGCGTGCGAGAGGCGTGCTCGTCGGCGACCGGCGCATCGACGCCGAAGTCGTGCTTTCGAACGCCAACATCGTGTCCACCGTAGAAAAGCTGGTGGGCCCCGAGTCCTTCGAGGCTGAGTGGCTCGAGGGCATGCGCAAGGTGCGCCTGAACACGTCCTCGTGCCAGGTGTACATGGGCCTACGCCAGGGTGCGACCCTGCCCTGGATCTCGGACCTGTTCTTCACTTCCACGCGCGAGACCTTCGACAGCGCGGCGCTCTGCGATCTGCACGGGGAGAGCCGCACGTTCAGCTTCTACTACCCCAAGGGTCGCCCCGCCGCAGACGGCCGGCCCGGTTCCGATCGCTACACGATCGTGTCCTCGACCAACGCCCTGTGGTCGGACTGGGCGAACATGGACGATGCAGCCTATGCCGCCAATAAGGAGCGGATGGAACAGGAGACGCTCCAGGCCATCGAAGGCTGGGTGCCCGGCATCACGCCCGACATCGAGCACCTCGAGTCCGCTACCCCGCGCAGCTTCGAGTTCTACACCCAGCACCCGACGGGCACGTCCTTCGGCACCAAGTTTGAGGGCCTGCCCTATTCCATGGGCCTCTCCGAACAGGTCGAAGGTCTCTATCACGCCGGCTCGGTGGGCATCATCATGTCCGGCTGGCTCGGCGCTGCCAACTACGGCGCTATCACCGCAAACAAGATCGACTCGCGCCTGCATTCCCTGCTCAAGAGCGAAGCCTGACCATGACCGACTCCATCCGCGCCCAGCGCTTCACCGATCAACACGTCGTCGTTACCGGCGGCACCCGCGGCCTCGGGCGCTCGATGAGCCTGTCGTTCCTGGCCGAGGGTGCGCACGTGCACGCGACGTTTGCCGGCAACGAAGCCGCCGCCGAGGCCCTGGCCCAGGCGGCTGAGGCACAGCAGCCTGGAAGCTCCGAGCGACTGACCTGCAGGCGCTTCGACGTGTCCGACCACGACGCGGTCGAGGGCTTTTGGAACGAGATCGGCGACACCCATGTTTCGGTCCTCGTCAACAATGCCGGCGTCCGCAGCGACGCCCTGCTGGCTACGATGAGCCCGAGCGAATGGGAGCGCGTGCTCTCGACGAACCTCACCGGCGGCTACGCCATGAGCAAGTTCGCGGTGCTGAACATGATGCGGAAACGCTACGGGCGTATCCTGTTCATCTCCTCTCCCGCCGGGCGCTTCGGCTTTGAGGGCCAGGGCAACTACTCCGCATCCAAAGCGGGCCAAGTCGGTCTCATGCGCTCCTTGTGCAAGGAGGTCGCCAAGCGCAAGATCACGGTCAACTGCATCAGCCCCGGCTTCATCGAAACCGAGCTCATCGCCGACCTGCCCGACGATCTGGTGAAGAACTACAAGTCCACCGTCCCCATGCGGCGCTTTGGCACCCCCGAGGAGGTGGCCAGCAGCGTGCTGTTCCTCGCCTCTCCGGATGCGAGCTACATCACCGGGTCGGTCCTGGAAGTCACCGGCGGCCTTTAGACGCCCAATGAGCACCTGCTGCCATCCCCGCGGGTGACCCCCCCTCCACTCCATGCCCGATTCCTCCACTGACCCCCTGTCCTCCGTGGATCCCGTCATTCTCGAGCGCCTGCCGCACCGTCCGCCGTTCCTCTTCGTGGAGCGCATCCTCGAGGAATCCGACGGCCACATCATCACCGAGTGGAACGTTCCCACCGACCTGTTCTGCTTTAAGGGCCACTACCCCGGCAACCCGATCTTGCCTGGCGTCCTGATTCAGGAGCACACGTTCCAGAGCGGCGCGCTGATGATCTACGCCGGCAGCGACAGCAAGGAAGAGCCCGGCACCCCGGTCTTGACCAAGGTCGAGAGCGCCCGCTTCCGGCGCATCGTGAAGCCCGGCACCAAGCTCACCACCGAGGTGAATCTGGTCGAGCGCCTCGCCAACGCCCGGGTCTGCACCGGCGTGGTGCGCTCGGACGGCAACGTGATCGCCCGCCTCGCTTTCGTCCTGGCCCTCGCCGAGGAAGCACCTTGACCGACTGGCTCGACCTCGAAGGCCGAAAAGTGCTCGTCACCGGCCTTGCCAACAAGCGCAGCGTCGCTTTTCACATCGGCCGCCAGCTCGAGGCAGCCGGCGCTGTCCCCATCTGGTGTGTGCGCACCGAGGAACGCAAAGCCGACGTGCAGAAGCTCGTGAAGGGTCGCGATGTCTACGTCTGTGACGTGCGCGAGCAGGACCAGATCGATGCGCTGGCCAAGCAGCTAGAGGCAGACCATCCCACCCTGCACGGCATGGTCCACTCGATCGCGTTCGCCAACTACGAGGAGGGCATGCAGCCCTTCCACAAGACCCGCCGCCAGGACTTCCTTGAGGCCGTGGACGTGTCGTGCTTCAGCTTGGTTGCGCTCTCCGAAGCCCTCTCCGAACGCTTCGCAGAGGACGCTTCCGTGGTCACGATCTCGATCTCGACGACCACCATGGCCGCGGAGAACTACGGCTATATGGCGCCAGCGAAGGCCGCCCTGGACTCGGCGGTGGTCTTCCTCGCCAAGTCCTTCAGCAAATTCGCCAAAGTGCGTTTCAACGGCGTGCGCGCCGGGCTGCTGAAGACCCGCTCCAGCGCAGGCATCCCGGGCTACGCCGACGCTTACCTCTTCGCTGAAAAGGCCACCCTGCGCAAGGCGGGCTTGACCACCGATGAGGTCGCCTCGACCACCCTCTTTTTGCTCTCCCCCCGCTCCGCAGGCATCAACGCCCAGGGCCTCGTGGTCGACGCCGGCATGGGCGTCAACTACTTCGACGACGGCCTGGTCCGGCCCACCCCGAATTAGCCCGGTCCCAGCTTTGGGTATCCCTGGCCGCAGGCCCGGCGGGGCGTGAATCCGCTGCCCGCCCTTGGCAGTCTCGAAGGATCTGGGCGGGGCTTGGCCTCGTCCCGCTCCCCGAGACCCCGTGGAAGGCGGATCCATGCAGCAGGCCCACCGACGTTTTCAGAGTTCCCTGAGCTGGACCTTCGTTTGCCTAGCGGCCCTTCTGTCCGCGTGTAGCAGCAACAACGACATCGTCGAAGACGGCAACCCTGGCGACGAGGATCTCAGGCCGCCCGGACAGCTGCTCGACGCCCAGGGCTCAGGCGCCCCCCTTCAGGTGGACCTTCCCGGCCGCATGTCGGTGCTCGTGCAGGTGCTCACCGACGACAATCAGCCGGTGTCTGGCCTGACAGCGGACAACTTTCGGCTGTTTGAAGACGGCAGCCTGGTCTCCCCCAGCGAGAGCCAGCAGCGCCTGCTCGCCAGACCGCGTGTCTTCCGCTCCTACAGCCACCTGCTGCTGGACCTTTCCGGGTCCGTCGCTCAAACGCCAGCCGGTCTCCAAAACGAGCTGGAAGCCGCCCACCGCTTCGTCGACGAAGTCACGACGTCGGAGGAGAACTTCGTCGCCATCTCCTGGTTCTTCGGCTCCCCCGACATCGCGCCCGCCCTGCGCAGCGACCTCACCGAGCTAGGCTTCACCAACCAAGCCGCCCTCCTGCACGAAGCGATCGACAATGTGGGCCTCGTCCAGGTCACCTCCACCTCCACCAACCTCTACGGAGCCTTCATCCAGGGTCTCGACGCCCTCGACGCGGCTCGACTGGAGAGCGAAGACACGGGCATCGAGTTCACCAGCCTAGCCCTCGTCACCTTCACCGACGGCTCTGATCAGGCGGGTCTCGTGCCCCGCACCGCGGCCCTCGCTCGCCTGAACGACGGTCCCCTGAGCTACAGCGCCCTCACGATCGGGCTCGGCTCGGAGATCGACGAGGAGACACTGAACCTGCTGGGGCCCTCGGGTTTCTCGTTTGCCGGGGACGAATCATCCCTCGCAGCGACCTTTGCGGCCGTCGGCGGCGAGGTGCGCAACCTGGCCAACAGCTTCTACCTGGTCGGCTATGTTTCGCCCAAGGTCGACGGCTCGGGAACCCACGTCCTGACGGTCGAAGCCTTCGCAAACGGCGGTAGCGCCATGCGGGACTACCCCTTCGACGCGGCGTTTTTCTCGGGCGGCGGGGGCTTCTTGAACGTCATCGACCTCGACCGCGAAGCAGCGCGAACCGCCGCCAGCGCGGCCGCCCAGGTCGCCGATGGACGCCTCCTGATCAGCGGCGCCACCGACATCGACGGAAGCGGCGACCGTTCCCTGCTGTGGATCGCCCGGCGCGACACTGATGGCGGGCCCGACCCGGACTTCGGCCCCGGCATCGCGGGCCAGATCGAGATCGAGTCCATCGGCCCCTTTGACACGCTGGCACCCGCGGGCCTGATCGCCCAGGAGGACGGCTCCGGCTGGGCACTGGTGGCCGTATCCGATTTCCTCGGGAGCTCCGATCAACGCGCGGCCATCGTCGCATTTGGCTCGACGGGCTCTGTGCAAGACGCGGTTCTGCTGGATCAGATCACTGCCGAGCCGGAGGTTCCTATGGACCTCGTGCGCTCCACGGACGGCAAGCTGCTCGTTCTATCCCGAGTCGGCACGGCGCCAGGTACTCGCACCCTCCTGCGCCGGCTCGACTCCACCAGCTTGGCCCCCGACCCCGCATTCGCGGGCGGCGGCGCCGTCCTACTCGCCGCAGATTCCATGGAGCGACGCGAGGAGCCCAGGGCGCTGACCCAGGATGCCGACGGACGCCTGGTCCTGGTCGGCGGCAGCTACAACGCCGCCGCGTCTTTGGCCGACATGGCGATCACATGCCTCATGCCGAACGGCGCCCTCGACACGAGCTTTGGCACGGACGGGCGTACGTTCCACCGCACGGCCTTTGACGCAAGCAGCAACGCCTTTGCCGCCGATGTCTCCGTCGACGAGGCGGGCCGCATCGTAGTTGCCGGCGCCATCCAGTCCGACCCCGTGGTGGGCAGCGGCGTGTTGACCGCCGCCTGGTGGCAGCTCGACTCCGCGGGGGAACCGAGCCTCACCTTCACCGGTAACGCCTCCAACCCCTACCTGGGCACCGGGCTCGTATCCCTAGGCGGCGCGTTGACCGGCAGTCCGGGGGTGCTTTTCGGAGCCCAGTCCTCCGCCACCACCCTCCAGCTCCGACCCGGAGGCTCGCTGCTCTCCGCGGGCACGCGCACCAACGCGCGCGGGGACCAGGACCTTTGCTACTGGTCGCTGAGCGCCGCCGGCGTGTTCCGCCAGAACTTCAACGCCACGGGCTTTCTGATCGAGGACGGCACGGGCGGCCAGGGCAGCAGCGAATCGGTCAGCGCTATGTGGATCCACCCCTCCGGCCGCGTCTTTGCCCTAGGCACAACCCTCTCGGCAAGCAGCCCCGCGACCCGCCGCCGCGCGACCCTGTGGGAAGACCGCGAAGCGGACCGCGTCTTCGCCCCCTTCGGAACGAACTGAAGCTCGCCCGCGCGGACTACTGGCCCAGCCCCAGCGTCACCGGCCTGTTGGTCCCCCCGGGACGCAGCTCGACGTCCCTCACCACGGCCCACTCGGTCTCTCCCCACAGGCGCAGTCGTAGCGTCGCCGAGGCCCCCGCGGAACCTCCGATCATCCAGGTCTCAAAGCTCCCATCCGCCCGAACCGCCAGGGTTCTGGCATAGCGCTCTGCCCCTGGCCACCGGGCCGAGTGGAGCACCTCGAGCTCCAGCCGGCGGTCGCTAGCCACCGCGCCGACGATCCGCCCCCTGAGCGCGAGGGGCTCTGCAGCCTCCCCGGCCAGCTCACCGATGTCGAGCCCCTCGTTCGGCGCCAGGGTGATCACCAAGGGCTCGATCGGGCTGGTGAAAGGAGCATCCGGATCCCTCCAGCTGCCCCATGGGCCAAAGACGAGTCGATAGCAGCCTGACGGCAGCCCATCGAGGAGAAAGTTCCCGTTGCGGTTCGTGTAGCTCTGCGCCACCGCCACCGTCCAGGCGTAGCCCCGGCCCGTCGACTCCCCGTCACGCCCCTCCTCCCAGGCTTGGGCAAGCACACGAATTCCCGGTACGGGCAAGCGCGCATCTCCCATCCCACTGGACGCCAGCAGCTTGCCAAAGACAGCGGTGCTGCCGGGCCCAAGCGTGAAGTCCTGCTCGATGTCCTCGCCGTCGGCGGCGCTGTGGAAAGCAGGCCTTGGGAAGAACTCCAGCTCGGGCGGCCGCTCCCGCACCAGGCTCGCGGCCTGCACCCAGAGGTCCCCCGGATGAACGTCCAGCGAATAGCGTCCATCCACGTCGGTGCTTGCCATCCAGGACAGGAACGGCCCCTCCGGACGATCCGAAAACACGCGCACAGGAGCCAAGGCCGCCGGCTCACCATCCCTCTTGGTCACCCGCCCAGAGATGCGCGCTCGAACGTGGATCGGCACGGCAACCTGAGTACGCCCCGCGCCTCGTTCCAGCGTGGCCACCGGCGCGTGGAGGCCATCGACCGGATCAAAGGTCACCTCGTCCTGTAGCGGGGGCGGAAGCATGCCCTCCGGCAGACTGTCGGGCTCTACCCGAAAGGCATAGGTCCCCGGTTTCAGCAGCAGGTAGGCGACACCACGCCTGTCCGCCCTCGCGTTGGCGACGTCCTGGTTCCGATCCTGCGGCACCGCGACGACCAAACCTCGGTCCGGGTTGCGCACCGAGTTCACCAAGTCCAAATAGACGTGGACCGCGCACCACCCTTCGGGCACGGATGAGGTTGCGCTGCCCCCGGGCCCGCTGGACGGGACCCGGATCGGGATGGCCGAGTCCGGCGATTCGTCCCCAGGAATCAGCCCGCGGACAGGCTCACCGTCTGAGATCCACACAAACAAGGCCCCCATGGCAAGCGCCAGGGGGGCCAGGATACGCAGGATTCGCTTCATTCCAAGGCCCTACCCAGCGGCGCCGGGCGGGACTACAGAAGCGGTTCTCAACCAGCCGTTTCCATGCCCTCGATGAAGGCGTCGGCCTCGTCGATCGATTTTTGCATGTCGCGGATCAGGTCCTCGACGTCGCTGCCGATCTGGATGGCGTCCTCCTTCAGGGAATCGATCGCCGCGGCGTTCAGGCTGTGCTTGAGGAAGGTGACGTGGTTGCGGAACGACTCGAGCACCGGCTCCATCTTCGACTCGGCAGCGTGCATCGATGCCACCACCTGCTCGTAGCGGTCCTCGGTGTCACGCTTGAGCTTGGAGCTCTTCGACTGCAGGTTCGCGTCGGTCATGCCCTCGATCTCGGTTTCCCATTCGCTGAACATCGCGCCGGCCACGTCTTCGATCGACTCGATGCGGTCGGAGACCTTGTCAGCACGGTCCTCGGAGCGATCGAGCTCCTTCTTCAGCTTCTTGTAGGTCGTTTCGAGATCGCCGCCTTCGAAACCGGTCAGTTCCTGGAAGGCCTCGAAGGTCGTCTGGATCTGTTCCTTGGCGGCAGCCTGATCGACCCGACCCGCCTCGACGCGATCCACCAGGATCTCGCGCTTGTCGAATCCGAACTTCTCGAGCACGGCATACTGGGCGGAGCCGCAGCCGGACATACCCAGGGCCACGAGAAGGGGGAAAATGAATCGCATGGGATCTGTGCTTTCAGGTGTGAGCTTGGGGGAAGGTTCAGCCGCGCGGAACACGAATGGTTCCGCCGGTCCGCGTATCCTAGCCCCCTCCCCCCTCCGATGAATCCCGTTCTCGACGTCCTCTACGCCCGGACCCCGCACCAGGAGTCGACTCGGCCCGCCCGCGAACGGGTCCGCACCCAGTCCCGGACGGCGCGCGCCCTCCTGGAGATCGCGCGCCATCGGGCCGGTGCACCGGGGCCGGAGGAATGGGCGTTCGACAAAGCGAAGAACGGCGCCCCACTGCCCTTTGGGGCCTGGAACTGGTCGATTTCCCACGATGCCGAGCGCGTTGCGGCCGCGGTCTACCCCGCCCCAGTGGGCGTCGATCTCGAGCGCATCGCGAGGCGCCGCCCTGCCCTGGTGGAACGCGTTCTCACCGGGGCCGAACGTCGCCTCCTCCCCGGCCCGGATGACAATGCATTCATCCGCGCCTGGACCGCCAAGGAGGCGCTGCTGAAGGCCGCCGGCGTGGGCCTCGGCGACCTGTCCAAATGCCCCATCGTCGCCGCTTCGGCCGCCCGCCTTTTCCTCCACTATCGCGGCGCGCTCTGCCTGGCAAGACAGCAGCGGGTCGGAGACCACTGGCTCAGTGCGCACGTGACCCTCTCCGGCGATGCGCATTCCTGGAGAGTGCGCTGGATCGAGGTCCGAGACCTCGCCCTCGCCGAGCCTGGGCCCGGGTCCTCGCCGGCTTCTTGAAACCACCAAGGTCGGGTCTCGGCAAGTGGTGGAAGCGCCGCTGGAATTCTGCCCGGTCGCCCCTGCGGCGCGGCCTATGCTGGCAGCGACCATGCGTTCCCCTTCGCTGCACCAGGCCGCCGCTAGCCTCGCGCTCGCCGTGGCGGCCTGTCGATCCCCCGTGACGCTCCCTGTCCTGCCGCTGCGAGCCCCGGACGTGGAAGTGATCGCCGGGCACTACGCGGGGACCCCCCTCTCGGGAGCCCGCGTGCTGACCGCCGACGAGGTGAACCTCTCCCCGCTGCCCGCCGACTCGGCCCCGGCGTCTGAATCCACCGTCCAGCCCTGGATTCTCGACTGCGAACTCCTCTACCTCGAAGACCTTCCGCCCCTGGGAGTCAGTCCCCTCGCGCCCCGGGCAGATCTGGTGGCAGACCTACGCGGCGGCGCCCCGCTCCTCCCGTCCGCCTCCCTGGGAGCGGACGCTGATATTCTCGTCGGATCACCCGCCGCGTCGTTCCTCACCGACCTCCGCGGCGGGGCGAGTGGTCGCTGGCTCGCTCTCGCGGGCGGGCCAACCGCCCTACCCGCCGGCTCGACTTATGCCCTCGACGCACTAGCCCTCGAGGCCGTGCCCGACCCCGTGGATTTCCTGGGCGAGTTTTCCGATCGCGGGCCGATCCCCCGCCGCGTCGGGCTGCGCCTCGGCCATCCCTCTGCCGGCGGCGCCCTGCGTGTTGCGCTGGTCCTGCAGGATCTCGACCCCGAACAGGAAAGCCTGCGCCTCCAACAGCTCGCGGAAGCGGGAGCCGCAGCACCCCTGCCCCCGATGGCCCCCGAGGATGAACTGGTGCGCATGGAGCTCCTGCGTGTTGCCGATTCCTACGACCCGGGGATGGGCGCACTCGTTTTGATCGTGCCCAGCCCCTTCGCCGGCGGCAATGGACGCGCCTTCGCTCTGGTCGTCGAGCCCCGAACCGCGGAGGAGAGCACGATCGGGGGTGAGAAGGGACCCTCCAAGGTCGCCGCGTCCGCCCTCGCGCGCGCAGCAGCAAGCTCCGAGCGCGCAAGCCGAGCGGCCACCCTCGAGGCCCCCAGCACATCCGAGACCCAGGGAATCGAGCTCGAAGCCGCCCTGACCGCCATGCAAAACGGCTCGCCGCGCAGCGCCCTCCTCCTGCTCACGGAGCGCACCGGCGCGGCACTCGCCGGCGACCTGGCCATCACCCTTACCCGCAGCGATCTGCAGGCGATGGCGGGCTCGCTTTTTGAGGAGCAGACGCCGGCCCAGTTGGCGCGAACGCCCCGCTCCGTGCCGCTCACCCTCGAGCGTGCGGCCTACTCCCTCCTGCTCGGTCGCGCGCTCGAGGGATCCATCCAACCCGAGCAGGCCTCGCTGCTCCACCTGCACACCGGTGCCCTCGGGCCCTTTCCCGACGCGCTCAAGGAGATCCTGCGCCAGGCCAGCGATCTAGCCGATCTCGAATCTCGCCTAACAGCCGAGAACCTCACCTTCCTCGAGGATTCCTCCAGCGCGTCACGCCTGCGCGCCCACGACTGGCTGCGCGCGCGGGGCCGTTCGATCGAGGGCTTTGACCCCCTTGCCGAGCGGGACGCACGCCGGGCCGTGCTTGAAGCCGCCCGCTCCGCCAAGCTGGCCCCAGCCGACTCCACCTCCGGGGCCCCTTCCCTCAGCCAACAATGACCGCCAAACGCACCGGCCTCCGGCGCGTCCTGCGCTGGATTCGCAACCTCGTGCTAGGCGTTCTCGCCCTGCTTGTGCTCGTGGTGTTGACCCAGTCCCTATGGCTCCCAAGGCTCGTGAGCAAGCTCGCCGCCGACCAGGGGCTGGACGTCAGCTACGACGATCTCGATCTCTGGCCGCTCGGGGGAGCACTGTCTCTGACAGGCGTGCAGGTGCGCGAGCTGCCCCCCGAGGGCTCCGACCCTGAAACCGCAGCTCCACAGCCGCTGCTCTTGCGGCTCGACTACCTGCATGCGGACGCCGACATCTCGGCGCTGGTGACCGGCGACCTGCGCGTCCACCGCGTCGAGCTCGATGGCGTCGATGCCTGGCTGGCGCGGGACGCAAACGGGGCCTGGAACTTCGACCCGCTGCTCGATCGCTGGGCCGCGGACGGCGAAACCAGCACCACCGACAAGCCCGAGGAGGCCGAGCCCGAAGCCGAGGAGCCGGGTCCCTGGGACCTGCGCTCGCCCCTGCGCGTCGACGCCCTGCGCGCCCAGGGCCTGCGCCTGCACTTCGCCGATGCGCTTGCGCGGCCGGCCCTAGAGACGCGCTTCGACCTGCAATTGGCCATTTCCGACATCGGCGTCGAGGACACGCCCGCGCGTCTGGTCCTCAGCGCCGACGCGCCCGAGGTGCTCGATGGTCTGCGCATCGACGGCACGGTGGACTCGTCGGAGAGCGAGCTAGCCGCGCGACTCGAGGTCGACCTGTTCGGCTTGCACCTGCCGCGGATCCATCATCTGCTCTCCTCCGCCGGCATCCAGCCCGTCGCGGGCCAGCACGCCTTTCGCCTGCAGCTCGAGACCGACCTGGCCGTGCCCGAGTCCGATCCCCAGTCCCTGACCGGGGAGCTGCGCGTGCGCGATGTGGCGCTTACGGCCGACTTGCACCCCGCTCTCGAGCTCATCGAACTCAAGATTCCACTCGAACGCCTGGCCGCGGACGCCCTGCACATCGGCGATACCCTCGTGAACGGGCTGGCCGCCGGGGCCGAGCGCGGGGCAAATGGCGTCCTGCGCGTGGCCGGCCTGGACCTGGTCGGCGCTCCCCCCAAGGCTGAGGAGCCGGAGGAGCCCGAAGAGCCCGAGACGGATTCGTCCCCGTCCTCCCAGGCCATCCAACTCGGACGGTTCCTGCTGGAGAACGCCCAGCTCACCTGGCGTGACGCTGCGGTCGAGCCGGCCGTCCACCTCGAGCTCGGGTGTGCCGCCGCGTTGACCGACTTGGCGATCGGCACCGCCTGTGAACCCAAGCTCGACCTGGACGTGAGCCTCCCGGGCGTCTGGGAATCCCTGTCCGTCACCGGTAGCGGCACCAGCGCAGCGAGTGCCTCGGTGGAGGGCGCTTCGTCCCAGCGCTTCGCCCTGCAGATCGTCGCCGAAGGACTCGAGCCCAGCGCCGTCGAGCCCTACCTGCGGGCGGCGGGGCTTGAGCACGAGCTTCAGGCGGGATCCCTGTCCGCCGATATCGAGCTCAGCCTGAACCGCAGCCGAGAAGGCGAGGATGAGCAGCTTGAGGTGCTAGCGACCGTCAGCGATCTCGCGCTCACCGACGGCCAGCCCCTGGCCGGATGGAAGCAGCTGCGGCTGCATCTCACCCAGGGCGCCAGCGGAACCCAGGTGCACGAGTTGGAGCTGGACGGCACCAGCCTCGATGTCCGCCGCGACGTGGATGGTGCGATCCACGTGGCGGGTCTCATCATCAGCGCAGGGTCGGAGCAAGCCAAGGTTCTGCGCGCCCCCGCCGACAGCGTTCCTGCCGAACGGGCCACGGCGGCGGCCGCCTCCGACGAGGACGGTGATGACCAGCCCGACGACAAGCTCGCCGGAACCGCGGAACCCGCTGCAAACGGCGAGGACAAGACCGCACCCGCCCGCCTGCGGATCGACCGGTTGAGCTGGACGGGGACGCGCCTGCACTACCTCGACGAGACGACCGCTGAGCCGATCGATCTCACCCTCGACGATCTTGGTCTCGAGCTCAGCGGACTCGACCTATTTGGCGATCCGGCCCGCGAAGCACCCGCCCCGGCCCAGGTCCGGACCTGGTTCCAGGCCGCGGGCCTGGCCAATTCGCTCGGCATCGAGGGCACCCTTGCAGCCGCGCCGGGGGGGCTGGACCTGAGGGCCGACCTCGCCCTCACCGGCCGCGGCCTCCTCACCGATGCCGTCGCCCCGCTGCTCGAACAGGCTGGCGTCCTGTCCGAGCTCAAGGGCGCCAGCCTGGACCTCGGCATCCAGGCCCACGCCCGTGAGGACGGCGAGGCATTCGCGCTCGATGCCACCCTGCGAGAACTCGCCTTCGAGGACGGCGGCGAGGAGCTGCTGGGCCTGGACGCGCTCTCCCTCGAGGGGCTGCGGAGCGATCCCCGGGGAACCTCGGTAGCCGCCTTGACCGTGGACGGACCCAGATTCATCGCCCGCCGCGACGCGGAGGGTGGCCTGCACGCGGGCGGCTTCCACCTGCCCCCGGCGCCCGAGACCGGCGAACCCGAGGCAGCGGATGACCCAGCCCCCACCCAGGCCGAAGCATCCAGCGAGCCCCCTGCCGCCGATGCCGGCGAAGAGCCCGCCCCTTTCCGAATCGAGCGCATCGAACTGACCGGCCTGAGCCTGGGCTGGGCCGATGATGCCGTCGTGCCCGAGGTCGATACGGAGGTGAGCGGCAGCCTGCGGGTCGAAGGCGTGGACACCGCCTCCGGTGCGCCTCCCGCCCAAATCCTCGCCCAGCTGGGACTCGAGGGCGCATTCGAGGTGCTGCGCCTGGATGGGAGCCTGCGGGCAGACCCCGCGGACCTCTCGCTTGCCCTCGACACCGAGCTCACCGGGGTGGTCGGCCGTTCGATTGCCGCCTACCTCCCACCCGGTCTCGAGTTCACCTCGGGGACCACCCTGCTACGGGCAAGGACCGAGGCCTCCTACACCGAAATCGAGGGCGGGGCGCGTCGGGCCCAGCTCGAGCTGCGCGGTGTCGAGCTGGCCGCTGGCCCCGACATCGAACCCGATGTCCTGCTCGGCTCCCTGAAGTTCGGCGCGCCGTTGCTCGATGATGCCGGCCGGCGCTACGAGATCGACGGCGTCCAGCTGACCGATTTCGAACTGCGCCTTGAGCGCACCGGCGAGGAACGATTCGAGCTCGCGGGCCTCGCGTTCGAGGCCCCACCCGAGGACTCAGCCGACCTCGCAGCCCAGGCTGCCCCCCCAGCACTGGACAGCGTGGCCTCGCCTGCGGATCCTGCCTCCGGCGAAGCTGGCGCGGACGGGGAAGAGTTCGCACTGGAAGCGGATACCCCGGAGGATGGAGCCCTAGCCGCCGACGCAGCAACACCCGGCAGGCCCGGCCAGGCGTCCGGCGTCACGGCCTTGCCCCCTTCCACCACGCCCCCGCCCACGGTGATCACAGGCCCACTGGCGATCGGTCCCCTGCGGATGACCTACACCGATCGCACGCGCCCCGAGCTCAGCCCCGTGGTCGCAAGCCTGGGCCTGTTCAGCGAAGGTGAGCAGACCCTGGTCGCGCCGGATCCCGAGGACCTACCGGCTTTGAATCTGCGCCTGGAAGCGGCCCTGGAGCCGATGGTGGAGTCGGCCAGTTTCGAAGTGGTCCTGTCCCCCTGGGCCGTCGATCCCTCACTGGTGGCCGACCTCCAGGTCCGCGGTCTGCGGGGCGAACGCCTGACCGACGTCGCCCCCGAAGTGGCCGAGTCGATGAGCCTGGACGACCTGCCCAACGGCAGCTTCGACGCCCACCTGGAGTCCATCCTGAGCGTGCGCCGCCGCGGCCAGTTGGACATGGGCCTGGACCGCGACTTCGGACTGCACTTCTTGCTCAGCGACCTCGCCTTGCTGCCCGCCCCCGAAGCCGAACCGGTGCTGTCCCTGAAGGCGGTCGAGGTCGAGGCCGACCGAATTGCCTTGGCCAAGGGCGACATGCGCTTCAAGCGCATCGAGATCACAGGCCCGATGGTCCACGCCGTGCAGGATGCGCAAGGCCTGCACGTGGCTGGAGTCACCTTTCCCCCCGCCCCCGAGTCGGAGGCCGGAGAGCAGACCGAAGATCTCCCCCAAGCCGAACTCGGCCTGGAGGAGGAAGACGAAAAGCCCGCCGATCCCGACGCCGGCGTGATCGAGGTCCAGAGCCTGACCATCGCAGGCCTGCAGACGTCCTATTCGGACGAAACCACCGTTCCGCGGACCTACCTGCCGATCCGCGACATGGAGCTTGAGGTGCGCGGCCTCTCGACACTCGCCCTGATCGAGCCACGCCCGATTCGGGTCGATGGATACTTCGATGCTGGCATGGTCGAGCTGCCCGAGCGCTCGGACGCAGGCTCCCTGCTGAGCGGAGTCCTTGGCGCCGCGGGTTCTCTCGTGGCCGGCGGCGGGGACTACGAGACCGAGGAGCGACACCTGTGGGACCAGCTCGAGATCAGCTCGCGGATGACGCTGGCCCCATCGCCCAAGGGCTGGTTGAAGACGAATCTGTTGGGCCTGGAGCTGCCCGCCCTGCGGGGCCTCGCCTCCGGCGCCGGGGTCAACATCGGCGATGGCCTGATGGACTCCCAGGTCACCGTCCGGTTCTACGGGGAGGAGGGGCTGGGCCTGCAGACCAAAACCCAGTTCGACTATCTGTCCCTGTCGGAGCCCGCGGAC
Source organism: uncultured Planctomycetaceae bacterium (assembly GCA_964459495.1). Classification (GTDB taxonomy): domain Bacteria; phylum Planctomycetota; class UBA1135; order UBA1135; genus CAYWNK01. The sequence goes on along the minus strand of CAYWNK010000073.1, from coordinate 5,897 downwards.
GGCCCGATCTCCCGCTACCTCGCCCTCCCCGCCCCACTGGACACCGTGCTGTTCTTGCTGCGCAATGACAACGGCCAGCAGACGATTCCCCTCAACGTGCGGATGTCCGAAGACGGCATCTCGGCGAGCGAGATCGTAGGTGCCGCGGCCAACGTGCTGGTTCAATTGGTCGGCGACGCCGTGGCCGCTTCCCCCCTACGCATCGGCGGGACACTCACCGACTTGGTCGGCCTCACCGGCAGCCCCACCCCAACCTCGACCGAGACCACCTACGTCGATTTCGTCGCCGGTGCTGTCACGCCCGACGGAGGTCTACAGGTCGCACTCGAGCCCATTCTCCAGCGACTGCGCAGCGATCCCAACATCCAGTTGGTCTTGCAGCATGAGCTTGGCCCTGGCGACCTGGCGATGGCGGATCGGCTGGCTAACTCCGACTCCACTGCGCTCGGCGAATTGCTCGAAAGGCTGCGCTCCCGCAAGGCCGAACTGCTGCGCCGCCGGATCACCCAGGCGGCTAGCGTTCAGGCCCTCTACCAAGTCGGTGAAGTCCAAGCGGCTGACGCCGCCGCCTCCGACCTGCGGCGCATGGACCGAGAGCTCCTGGAGACCGATACCGGACTCGCCGAAATCTTGAACCGCATGCGCCCCGGATCCGAGCGCCGCGCCGATCGGCGCGCCCGCAACGCGGGACGCGCGATCGCCCAGGAGCGCCTCAACCGATTGGAGGCGGTGCTGCTGCGCAGCGGCATTCGACGCATCTACGACCGCATCGACGTGCGCCCTCCACGCCCGACCGATCTGCGTACCGCCCCCGAGGGCGAGCCGGAGCTTCCGGCTGAGCTCGGCGGCCGCGTGAGTTTCACCCCGCGGCCCCGCAAGTAGCGCTATTCGATCCCGCCTTCCACATCGCCTTCGACCGTCGTGACGCACGGATGGATGAAGAACGAGATCGGTGGAAAGATGTACCAGTAGGTCGAGCTGCTGGTCTGGGTGATGCGTACGCGATCGGCACCGCGGGAGGCGGCTTCGGCCGTGAAGGCATCGATCACCTCCGGCTGCTTGTTCTTGCCCAGGACGTTGAATGCGAACAGAAACTTCAGGCCATACGAGGTCGTCGACTGGTAGGCGATGGACTGGCCACGGATGCCCTTCACCCCGTTGAAGTTGGTCGAGTGGGTATGGGAGAAGCAACCGGTGAGCAGGAAGCAAAGCAGGAGTGCACAGTGGCGCGGCCGGATCGGGGTCAGCATGGAGATGGGGGTGTGTACGGGTGCGGATTCGGGCAGCTGGTGTAGCCTGGTCTCCCATGATCGGCAACCTACGATGCGGACTTGCCCTTGCCCTGGCCTGTGCACCCGCGCTCGCCCAAACACTGGAAGCTCCTGCGGAACTGAGTTCCCAGAGCAGCGCCCCCAATGTCGTCTTCATCCTGGCTGACGATTTGGGCTGGGGGGAACTCGGCAGTTTCGGACAAAGCAAGATCCCAACGCCGCACCTCGACCGCCTGGCCCAGCAGGGCATGCGCCTGACCGCCCACTACTCGGGCAACCCGGTCTGCGCCCCAAGCCGCTGCGTCCTGTTGACGGGACAGCACGGCGGCCATGCGATCGTCCGCAACAACTGGGAAAACGGCGGCTGGGGAGAGTTCCAACCCGAAGGCCAATACCCCCTTCCCGCGGGCACGCCGAGCGTGGCCCGTGCGCTTCAGGCCGAGGGCTTTGGCACCTGCGCCATCGGAAAATGGGGCCTGGGTGGACCGGTGACCAGCGGCTCGCCCAACCTCCAGGGCTTCGACCACTTCTACGGGTACCTGTGCCAGCGCAAGGCGCACAACTATTACCCCACCCACCTGTGGCGCAACGACCGGCGCGACCCGCTGCCCGGTAATGGGTGGTTCAAGGCTCACCAGAAGATCGCCGAGCCGCTGGAGAATGCTGGCGACTACTGGGAGCTCTTTGCCCGAGGCACCTATGCGCCGGACGCCATGCTGAATGAGGCACTTGGATGGCTGGATGAGCACGGCACTGAGCCCTTCTTCCTCTACTACCCGAGCCCGATCCCCCACGCCGCCCTGCAGGTCCCGCCGGCCGACCTCGAGGCGCTCCCGCTGGAATGGGACGAGACCGCCTACCTGGGTGAGCGCGGCTACCTGCCCCATCCCCGGCCCCGGGCGGCCTACGCCGCGATGGTGGCTCACCTGGACCGCGAAGTGGGCGCTCTGCTTGCCAAGCTCGACGAGCTAGGCGCCGCCGACAACACGATTGTCATCTTCTCGAGCGACAACGGCCCCACCTACAACGGCGGCACCGACTCCGACTTCTTCGCCAGCTCAGGCCCCTTCCGCGGGCGCAAGGGCTCGGTCTACGAGGGCGGCATTCGTGTCCCCACGATTGTGCGCTGGCCCGGGCGGGTCGCGCCGGGATCGAGCAGCGACTACGTGTCCGGCTTCCAGGACTGGTTCCCGACCCTGGCGGAAGCCTGTGGTGCGCAGACGCCCGCCGGCCTCGACGGGGTCTCACTGATCCCGACCCTGACCGGGGCCGAGGGCGGCCAGGAGCCGCACGGTGCGCTGGTCTGGGAGCTCGGGTCCAAGGCCGCGATCCGCCTCGGCAAGTGGAAGCTGATTTACGACAAGCTCCGGTCGAAGCAGCCCAAGGCCGAGCTCTACGACCTGGAGTCCGACCCGGCCGAAACCACCGACCTGGCGGCCAGCGAGCCGGAGGTGCTGGAGCGCATGCGGCGCGCGCTGCTGGCGGAGCGGACCCCCTCGGCGGTGTTTCCCCAGCCCTGGCTCGACGCCCAGCGCTAAGCGCAGCAGCGAGCGGGGGCCGCCAAGGGGCCCCCGCTCGCTGCTGGATTCTGCCCTGGTACCCGGCTCAGTCCTTGAGCACGAAGGTCACCTTCATGCTGACGCGGTACTCCGCGACCTCGCCGTTCTTGATGACGACCTTCTGCTCCTGGACCCAGGCCCCTTCCACGTTCTGGAGGGTCTTGCAGGCCCGCTTGACGCCGCTCTCGATGGCGTCCTTGAAGCTTTTCTTGGAGGAGGAGGAGATCTCGGTGATGCGTGCGACGCTCATGGGGCTTGCTCGGCGAGGGAGTAGGAATGGGATCAGGTAGGAAATCGGGCCTGGTGGCCCGCGGCGGATTGTAGCGGCGGGCCATGTGCCCGTGGACCCGGGGCATGCGGTGGACTATCCTCGCCGCCGAAACTCGCACTGGCGCCCTTTCCTGGTGCCGCAACCCGAGCCCGACGCCCCGTATCCCATGCCCATCGAATCCATCGGCAAGGACCAAGTCCTGCGCATCCGCCCCCGTACCCCCGAGGAGGAGGCCATGGCCGAAGTGCGCCAGCTCTCCATCGGGCTTGGATCCGCGTTCGACTTTACCCCCCACCTTTTTGAGGTCGATGGGCGCTACCTCCACTATGTGGACGAGGGCCCCAGGGACGCCGACCCCGTGCTCTGCCTGCACGGCAACCCGACGTGGTCGTTCTACTGGCGCGAGCTGATCAGCGGCCTGCGCGGCTCGCACCGCGTGATCGCCCCCGACCACATGGGCATGGGTCTCTCCGAAAAACCCCTCGACTGGCCGTACCGCCTCGAGGCGCACGTCGCCGCGATGGAGCGCTTCGTCCTCCAGCATGACCTGCGCAACATCACGTTGGTGATGCATGACTGGGGCGGCGCGATCGGCATGGGCCTGGCGATGCGCCACCCCGAACGCATCGCGCGGCTCGTGATCACCAACACCGCCGCATTCACCGACGGGCCCGCGCACGCCTCGCTCGTCGCCGCCAAGCTTCCCGGCCTCAACCAAATTCTCGTGCGGAGCATGGGCCTCTTCAGCCAGGCCGCCGTGCGCTACGCGACGACCTCGGGCCTCTCGGACGAGGAGCGCCGCGCCTACCTCACGCCCTACAACTCCTCGGCGCGCCGCGTCGGCGTGCAGAACTTCGTGAAGGATATTCCGCTCTCCCCGGGCCATCCCTCGTTCCACTTCCTCTCGATCATCGAGGCCGGCTTGGCGCAGTTCACCGAGCTGCCGGTCCAGATCGTATGGGGCATGAAGGACTGGGTCTTCACCCCTGAGTTCCTGGCCGAGTGGCGCAAGCGATTCCCCGATGCCAGCGTGCACACCGTCGCCCACGCCGGGCACCTGTTGATGGAAGACGCTGGCCCCGAGGTGCTCGAGGTCGTCCGCGACTTCTTGTCGAACCACCCGGTGCAGGCTCAACCCGCCGCTTCGTGACCGTCAGCGCTCCCGCCCGCATGAACCTCGGGGAGCTGCTGCCGCGCCACGCGGCACAGGCCCCCGACCGTCCGGCGATCATCGCGCCAGACGGACGCGGCGGGTGGGATCGCTGCAGCTACGGCGAGCTCGAAGAGCGCGCCAGCCGTGTGGCCCTGGGCCTCGCGTCGATGGGCGTGCAGCAGGGCGATCGCGCCTGCGTGTTCGTCAAGCCGGGCATCGACCTGATCGCGATCTTCTGGGGACTGCTGCGCCTGGGCGCCGTGCCCGTGGTCGCCGACCCCGGCATGGGCCGTGAACGTCTTCTCGCCTGCATGGCCAAGGTCGCGCCCAAGGTATTCCTCGGCATCCCGAAAGCCCACATCGCGCGCCGATTGTTCCCCGCGGCCTTCCGCAGCGTCGAGCTCAACGTCACGGTCGGACGGCGACTGTTCTGGGGCGGCCCCACCCTGCCCCAGGTCGAAGAGGCCGGCGGTCTGGGCCACGTGCCCGTGGAAACCTCCAGCGACGACCCCGCCGCGATCCTCTTTACGTCGGGCTCCACCGGCCCGCCCAAGGGCGTCGAGTACACCCACGGCATGTTCGCCGGACAGGTGCGCGCGCTCAAAGATCTCTACGACTTCCAGCCCGACGAGGTCGACCTGTGCGGGCTCCCCGTCTTCGCACTCTTCGACGCGGCGATGGAGATGACGAGCGTGTTCCCCGAGATGGACGCGACGCGCCCGGGCAGCTGCGACCCCGCAAAGGTCCACGCGGCGATCGCGGCCCACTCCCCCACGACGGCCTTCGGCTCCCCGGCCATCTGGCGCAGGGTCGTGCCTTGGTGCAAGGACAACGGCTACCAGCTCGACAGCCTCAAGCGAGTCCTCGTTGCGGGCGCACCGGTGCCCACGGACCTGATGCGCGCCTTTCATTCGGTGCTGCGGCTGGAGGCCGACGTGCACACGCCCTATGGAGCGACCGAGGCCCTGCCGGTCGCCTCGATCGCGGGCCGCGACGTGGTGCCGAGCCTCGAGCCCCTGATCCACGGCGGAGCCGGCACCTGCGTCGGGCAGCCCGCGCCGCACATCGAGATCCGACTGATCCGCATCCACGACAATCCGATCGGTAGCTGGGATCCCGGCCAAGAGGTCGGGCCCGGCGAACTCGGTGAGGTCTGCGTGCGCGGCGACGTGGTCACGCGCTCCTACGCCGAGGATCCCGAGCACACCGCCGCCGCCAAGATCCAGGACGGAACCACCACCTGGCACCGCATGGGCGACGTCGGCCGCTTCGACGGGGAAGGCCGCCTGTGGTTCCACGGCCGCAAGTCCCACCGGCTCGAGACCCCCGAAGGCCTGCGCATGCCGGTGGCCGCCGAGAATGTCTTCAACGTGCACGATCGCACCCGGCGCACGGCGCTGGTTGGGGTCGGGGTCCGGGGCCGCGAGGTGCCGGTGCTCATCGTCGAACCCGAGCCCGGTGAAATGCCCAAAGGCAAGGTGATGCACGGCGGCTTCGTCATGCAGCTGAAGGCGCTCGGCAAGCGCTCCCCCCTCACCAAGGACATCGAGACCTTCCTGTTCCACCCGGGCTTTCCCGTCGATCCGCGCCACAACGCGAAGATCCACCGGGAGGAGCTGAAGGTGTGGGCCGAAGAGAAGCTC
>CAYWNK010000072.1:0-22885 GCA_964459495.1 uncultured Planctomycetaceae bacterium | reverse complement strand
CGTCACGTCGGCCCCCAACCAAAAGGCGCCTTTGGCGCCTTGGGGGCCGACGTGATGGATGAGGGGCAGTGGACCCGCTTGCTCTGATTCCCGATCCGAGGCTCCCTCAGGCCCTCACACCCTCACACCCTCACACCCTCACACCCCCACACCCCCACGCCCTACCGCATCAACGGCGCCGGCCCCGCAGTTAGCATCCGCGGCTTCGGTCGCGCTAGCTCCAGCGGAGCCTCTAGCTTTGCCTGGAGCTCTAGGTTCGCCTCGAAGATCGCGGACATCAGCGCTCCCTTGCGCTCGAAGCCGGAATCGCTGGCATCCAGCCCTTGCACCTCGGAATAGACCGATGCTACTCCCTGGTCTTCGTTCCGGATCCCGCGCGCGGCCATGCGGGCCAGCTCCGCCTCGGTCCGCTCCAGCTCGATCGAGAGTTTGGTGAGGCGACGCTCCAGAATGTCCATCTCCTTGCGGTGCTGGTCGATGAGCACCTGGCGGGATCGGCGACGTTCCGCCCGGAGCTCTGCGACCGAGACGCGGACAATCTCCTCCTGCATGGGTGTGAGGGATTCCTCCTGCGCGCCCCATGCCGCGAAGACACGCCTCAGGCGCTGCTCGAGCTCCCCGTCCTCATAGCTCGAGACACCCCGGTCCACCGAGAGCGCCGTCTGCTGTTGGTGGAGCTCGACCCGCCTCTGACGCAGGTCCTTCTTCAGGCGATCGAGGGCCGTCTCCGCTGGCGAATCGCCCAGGGAGTCCGAAGCCTGCCCTTCGTCGATCCCACGCACCATTCGAACGAATTCTTCCCGGGCGGCTTCGGAAAACGCGTGGTGCTCATCATCGCTTCCGCCGAGCGTCCGGCTCAGCAGGGTCCGGTTGACGGCCTTTTCGATCAAACCTGCCACTCGATTCATGCTGACCGAACGCACCGAACGCACGCCCCTTGCCTTCAACTCCTCGGGTGTCGTGCTTGTTGCCCAGCGGCGCACAACCTCGGTCAATTCCTCACCCAAATAGGGTTTCTGCATAGATCGAGCCCTCCCAAGCCCCGAAACCAGATTAGGGAAGGCGCTGTCCCCATTCACGCAAGAAATCGCACATCCCCCGGGCGCCACTCAGGCCCCCGGGGGATGTGCAAGGGATCGCCCGTTCAGGAAGAACGGCGAACTCGAGTTTGGACGAAACCGTGCTTACTCGGTGGCGAAGGGCGAACGCCAACCGGCCACGCTCTTCTCGGCATCGTCGGCCTGGCTGTAGGTGAACGCGGTGCCCTTGCGGTCCGCAAGGTCCTTGGTCCAGAAGAAGTAGGGGTTGACGATCAGCGCATCACCGAAGCCGGCGACGAAGCCAACGATCGGGTAGACGGGCAGGATGTCCTGCAGCAGGGCACCGTGGATCCAGGAGTCCTCGGCATACTTGCGGTTGACGTGGTTATCCCAGCTGCGGCTCAGACGCTTAGGGCCGGAGGAGCAGGCGGACAGGCAAAGCAGGCTGGCAAGGGCCAGACCGCCCAGGAGTTGGGTTTTCTTCATGGGATGTCGCGGGGAAAAAGAGAGCGAGTCGCTCTACGCGTTGGGGGATGGTAAGGCCGGGGAGGGGCGCTAGGCAGAATTTTCCTCTTCTAACAGTCCCTATCTCCAGGCCACCTGATCGGCGTTTCCGTCCATGTTGGCTTCCTGGCGAATCCAGGCTCCCAAGAGCCCTGAAACGTCCGGAATACCGGCTAGGGCCGCTGAGAAGGTCAGGGAGGCCACATCCTGCCTCAGGCCTACCGAGAGCGTCGTCCCCCCCATCAGATCGAGGGCCGCCGCAGCCTCTTCACGCTCTTGCCCCTCCAGGTTCGGCAGGACGAATCCGGCAACACGGCCTAGGTGCAGGCCGATCAGGGCATTTCCGCCGTCGGCCATGGAGTCCACCACGTTTTGGAACCCATCGTCGTCGAGCAGGCTGCGGCCGGAATGCTCGGCCTCAACGGCTGCCTCCAAGCCTCTCACGCTCGTCGCGAGCAGCAGCTCGCCGGCGTGCGGCAACACAAAGAGGGGCAGGTCTGCGAAGGTGTAACGCGTCGCTTCATGACCCCCGACCTCGACGGCCAGTGGTGCGGCGCCACCCTCGGCCAGGGCCGCCACGCCGAGCAGCGTGGTCCAGAGCCGCGTGCTGCGTTCAAGGTCGTTGACGCGCAGGGCCAGACCCGCGTCGGGCACCATGCCGGAGCCAGCCTGGGCCGGCAGAACGTAGGCGCTCGCCTGGACGAGGTTGCCGAACAGCTCGCGGCCGATGTCCATCGCCCCCACCCGACCGGTTCCATCGCTCGGCAGTTCGCCCAGGGGGTTGAGGGCCAGGGAAGCGAAAGCCGCGCTACCCGCGGGAATGCTCTTGAGCCCATCACGACCGAGAATCGGCAATCGCACCATGTCGAAGGCCAGGTTGCGATGCTCTTCGTCGAGCTCCAGGGCGAGGTCGATCCCCAGGCCCGAGGAGTTCACCTGGATCCGTCCGGCCAGGGCACGCGTGCTCTCGACGTCGAGCAGCTCAAGGGCCGCGCCGAACTCGGGCTCTTCGCGCGCAGCCATGGCCAGCAGCATCCGCAGCTGCGGCATCACTGGTTCCAGATGCACGCAGCCGAACACCAGACTCCCGTCGCGCAGGGCGAGGCTACTGGCCAAGTCTTCGTTTTCGAGGAAGTTGCCGTCGCCGCTGCCCTTCAATCGGGACAGAACGCCCTCCACCAGGGCGGGTGCCGTTCCGGCAACGATGAGGTTGTGGGTAGCTGTGACCCACAGCATATCTTCGACCAGCCAGGTCTCGAACCCGCCGATCGGTTCGGTCGCTCGACCACCAGCGGGCAGGGCGGTATCCAAAAGGCCGCGCAGGACGTCCAGGTCGCCGGGATCGAGGACCGCCACCCCGCCGGGAGGCGAGCTCCCGTCGAGGGACGTGAGCCCGATCGCTGCAGCCCGTAAACCGAGCAGCTCGTGCACCAAGATCGGACTGATCGCGAGTCGACGATCGCCCAGATCGATGCCCTGGCCGGTCAATCCCAGCTGCCCAAGCACGGTTTCGATGCGCTCGCCGGGCTGATTGAGCTCGGCATAGACAATCGTGTCCTCGGGCATCAGCGCCGCCAGGTCTGCGGAGGCGAGGCGTTCGCCCAATCCTGCGGCCCGGCGTTCTGCGCGGGCGGCCCACTCCCCTGTGCCCATCTGGCTCACGCGCAGATAGGCTTCGAGGGCGGCCTCAGGCTGCTCGCCCTCGTGCTCGAGCCAGAAGGCGTGCTCGTAAGCTTCCTCCGGGCTCTGGGGGAACGCCTGGGACACTGCCCCTAGGGGCAGCAGGAGACAGGCCAAAGTCGAGACGATGCGTGCCCGGGATGCAGGGCGGTTTCGATGCGCAAGCATGGATTTAGGGGTGGTTTCGGTAGCGGAGAGCGGGATCATGGACGTGAGCGTTCCACCCCCCCTGCGGTGCGCCCGCGCGAGTATTCCGCAGCCTTCGGGTTTTGCCTGGGTCCCCCTACTGCCCGCCATGGCTTCGGCCCACGATGACTGCTCAGCCAGTCGCCCCCCTATGCCCCACTCGATCCCCCATCAGATTCTGATCAGCCTCATCCTCGTGGCGGCTGGAATCGGATTCCCAGCGGCCTCCGCCCAGGAGGCCACCGCCCCCGGTGAAGACGGCGCCACCCATCTCGGACCCCACGTGCGGACACTGCACGGCCTAGAGGGCCCGGTCGCCTGCGCCTACGGACCCGAAGGGGACCTGTTCGTGGTCGAGCAGCACGCCGATCGCGTGCATCACTTCGCCGCGGATGGGTCAGACCTGGGCACACTGGGGACCGGTGAACTGCTGGCGCCCGCGGGCATCGTCGCGGAACCCGGCCGCGTCTTTGTCAGCGATAGCGGCGGAGCCCGCATCCTCCGACTGGACCTGAAGGACGGAGACGCAGCATTGGCCTTTGGAGAGAAGCAACTCCATCAACCTCGCGGGCTTGCGCTCGACGGCGGGCGCCTCGCGGTCGCCGACGCTGGGCACGGCCGGATCGCGCTCTTCAACAGGGATGGTGCCTACCAGGGCGCGCTCGGTGAAGAGCACCTCAAGCGCCCCGTCGACGTTGTCTTTCGGCCGAAGGGCGGCCTCGCCGTGCTGGACGGAGAGAGCGTCGTACTGCTCGGTGCGGACGGCTCCCTAGAGGGCAGCTTCGGTGCCTGGGGCGCATTCCCCGGCCTACTCTCGAGCCCCTCCGGACTAGCGATCCATGGGGAGCGCCTGTTCGTCTGCGACACCGAGAACCACCGGGTACAGGTGTTCGATTCTGCGGGCGAGCTGCAGTACGCCTGGGGCCTGCATGCGATTCGCCCGCGCGAGGGCAAGGGCAAGCTCCACTACCCCGCCCACATCGCGCTCAATGCAGCAGGCGATCGAGCCGCCCTGCCCGAGCCCCTGGACGGACGCGTGCAGATTTTTGCCCGCGCCCCTGGCTCCCAACCCGAGGTCGATCCGCTGCGCGCCCTCGGCGGTAAGCCGTCCGCCCATTATGGGTACGACTGGGAGGTCAGCGGCAACCTGATGGCCGCTGTGGAACCGGAATCCCGTCGGGTGCTCGTCTACGACCTGCGGCTGCTCCCGGACGACAACCCGGTCCAAATCACCGAACTGGGGGGCTATGGCTCTGCCCTTGGACTGTTCCTCCGCCCGACCGGCCTGTGGTTCGATGGGCCCGGTCGTCACCTGATCGTGTGCGACGGAGACAGGGGCACGCTGACCGAGGTGCGGCTCGATCTGGAGCCGGAGGCCAAACTCGCGTGGGATCCATTCCTGCCGCGCATCGTCCGCAGCATCGAGCTCGGCAGCATCACTGGGAACGCGCTGCCGCGGCCCTTCCCCATCACGCCGCGGGACGTGGCGAAACACAGCGATGGGCGCCTGTTCGTGCTCTGCGAGCGCAACAACGAAGTCCTTGTGCTGAGCCCCGATCTGGAACCGCTGGGGATCATCGATGGTTCATCGGAGCCCGGCGATCCATTCCTGCGCCCCGTCCAGATCCAGTTCACGCCAGACGGACTCAGTCTCTGGATTGTCGATGAACTCGCCGGATGCGTTCGCCGCTTCGACACACGGCCAGCCCAGCTAGGAGACCTCCAGGAGCGCATCGACGCGGACGGCAGACTCGTGCGGCCGTACGGGCTCGCCCAGGGGCCCAAGGATTCACTCTACCTGGCCGACGCGGCGACAAGTCTCGTCCACGTGCGCGAAAGCGGGGGCAAGTGGACTTCCTTTGGGGGTCCAGGCATCCGGCACAACGAGCTGCTCAGCCCCCGGGCCATGGGCTTCGACCGCGAAGAGCGTCTGTACGTGATGGACCACGGCAACCACCGCGGCATGGTGCTGAACGCCAAAGGCGAATTCGCCTTCGCTTTCGGTCCCAGGCTCTACACCAAGCCCGCACGCCTCCCCCACACCTACGACCCCGAAGACTACGTCGAATGAGCCTCGATACACGCATGCGCCTTGCCCCGTTCCTCCTCGCCCTAATCGGCTGCGGGGGCGAGGGTGCGGCGCCCGCCGGGGCAGAGCAAGGCTCGATGCCCGAGCAAGTGACCGCTGCACTGGAACGCTCCGCTGCCTCCAACGGCGGGGGCTTCGTCCTGCGCTGGGAGTCGGCCGCCGAGCACCCCCCCCTGAACGAGGAGTACAGCTTCGCGTTCCGGCTCGAGGACTCCGACGGAAAGCCGCTAGCCATCGGAGCGGACGATATCGTTGTCGACGCGCGCATGCCCCACCATGGCCACGGCATGAACCAGGACCCGACGGTCACCTCCGGCAGCCCGGGCAACTTCGAAGTCCGCGGGATGCGCCTCCACATGACCGGCCACTGGGAGGTCTACGTCGATGTGCGCCAAGGCCCCGTCACCGAGCGCGCGGAATTCGTGCTGGGGCTCGATTAGTGCACAGGCGGGCTGCTCTTACCTTGGCTTGCCTGGGGACCTTGGTCGGCTGCGGCGAGCAGGAGGTCGCGCCGGATTCGCGTGATTCCCTCACTCGCTCGCAGGGGCCCCGCGCCACCGCGCCCGAAACGCCTGTGCCCCAAACCGGACGCAGCGTTCGTGGCGTGGCGTTCTCCCCGCGGGATCTGCGCGCCCTCGCGCGCATGACCCCCCTGACCGCTCCGGCGCCCGACCCCACCAACCGCTGGGCCGACGATCCCGCGGCCGCCCGCCTCGGCCAAGCCCTGTTCTTCGATCCCGGCCTGTCAGCCAATGGGAAGGTCTCGTGCGCCTCGTGCCATGAGCCGGCAAGGGCCTTCAGCAGCGGCGAAGCCCTCTCGGAGGGCCTGGGCCGCGGCACCCGCCACGCGCCCAGCCTGCTCGGTGCTGGGCACCAGCGCTGGCTGGGCTGGGGCGGCCGCGCCGACAGCCTTTGGGCCCAGGCCCTGATCCCCTTGCTCCATCCGCTGGAGATGGGCTCGGCCCCCCGGACGATCCTCCGTCATGTTCGGGAGACCCCCGGCCTGGAGCAGGCCTGGCGGGATGTCTTCGGACCCTTGCCTGCGCTCGAAGCCGACGCCGTTTCCGATGGTGCCAGCCAGAACGGGGCGATCGAGCTCGCGTTCTCCCGCGTGGGTAAGGCCATCGCGGCCTACGAGCGCAGACTCGTGCGGAGCGACGCCCCCTTCGACCGCTTTGCTGCAGCCCTGCTCGAGCGCCCGGGGGCAGAACCGGGGGATCTGGAGCTCCTGGACGCACCCGCCGTCCGTGGCCTCGCGATTTTTCTCGGGCACGGCAAGTGCGTGCTCTGCCACTCCGGCCCGAACTTCTCAGACGGTGAGTTTCACAACACCGGTGTGCCCCCCGGCCCGGAAGGCGACGGTGACGACCCTGGTCGACATCGCGGCGTGCAGCTGGTCCGCGCAGATCCCTTCAACGCCGCCGGCCCCTACAGCGATGATCCCAACGGACCCGCTGCCGAACGCGTAACCGGTCTCCGGACAGGGTCGGAGACATGGGGCGAATTCCGTACCCCGAGCCTGCGCAACCTCGGCACGCGAGGTCCGTTCATGCATCAGGGTCAACTCGCGACCTTGGCCGATGTGGTGCACTTCTACGACACCCTCGAGGGCTCGGTTGGACGCAGCCACCACCAGGAGTCCATCCTCGAGCCGCTGGAGCTCGGCGAGTCCGGACGCGCGGATCTCATGGCCTTCCTGGCCAGCCTGGAGGGCCTGCCGCTCGACCCCGCACTGGAGCGCGCCCCAAACTGAGCCAGCTAAGGCAGGCCTGCGAGAAACCGAGGGGCGCTACGGCTGGGTTCGCAAGCTGCAAAACGTCGCCAAATTGCCCTAGATTCCCGGCCCCCAGGGGAACCCCGATCCCGATGCGAACGTCATGATCTCTCCCCTCTGGGCCTCTCTCGCCCGGGTTTGGGCAGTTCTCCCCTGGATTCGTCGCGAGCGCATCCAGCTCAAGAGGAGTCGGCCCGCACTCCCGGGTAGGGATAGGCTTGGATGTCCCTACGCTCCTTTCGGGCACCAGACGCACGGCCTGCGTCTCGGGGACAACCCACTCTGATCCCCTCTGCGAACCTATGTCGATCTCTCCGAGCCCGGCCGCCAGCTGGCGTGCCCTGGCGGCCTGTCTTCTGGTCAGCCCCCTGATTGCGGCCGTCCACGACGACGATCCCAAAGTCCTCGACCGGGAGGCTCCCCGCAACGGACCTGGATTCCGGACCGCACTGCCCGCCGATGGAATCCCGCTCACCCAGAGCCAGTTCCAACAGAGCCTAGGCTTCCCCTCCAGCAACGTCACGCTGCTGTCGCAGGTGCCCCTGAGCCAAATCGACGGCGCGAACTCCGGCAACGACTGCTGGGGCTACACCTCCCCCTCCGGTCGCGAGTACGCGATCATCGGGACGAGCAGCGGCACCGGCTTCTACGACATCAGCGACCCCGGCAACCCGGTGGATGTGGGCTACATCGACGGCCCCGATAGCCTTTGGCGGGACATGAAGGTGTTCGGCACCCGCTGCTACATCACCAGCGAGGGTGGCGGCGGCATCCAGGTCGTGAACATGGCCAACATCGACAGCGGTTCCGTGAACCTGTCGAACACGATCAGCTCCGGCGGGTCGACCCAGACCCACAACGTCGTCATCAACGAGGACTCCGGATACCTTTACCGCACCGGCGGTGGCACCAACCTGGGCCTGCGCGTTTACGACCTGAACGCCAACCCGAACAACCCGCCCTTCGTGGCGAGTTGGACCACCAAGTATGTGCACGACGCGCAAGTGGTCACCTACGACAGCGGCCCCTTCGCCGGTCGCGAGATCGCGTTCTGCTGCTCTGGCTTCGGCAATGGCTCCACGAACACCGGCTTCACGATCATCGACGTCAGCAACAAGTCGAATCTCCAGGTGCTCGACGAGGTCTTCTACCCCAACCCTGCGTATTCCCACCAGGGCTGGCTCTCCAACGACAAACAGCGCTTCTACCTTGGCGATGAGCTGGACGAAGACGGCTCGCTCGACACAACGACCTGGGTCATCAACGTCAGCAATATCAACAACGCCTTCGTCGAGACCTCGTTCACCAACGGCAACAACGCTGTCGGCCACAACATGTACGAGCGGGACGGGCTGCTCTACCAGGCCAACTACACCAGCGGCCTGCGCGTGTTCGATATCGCCAGCAACCCCACCAACCCCGCCGAGGTCGCCTTCTTCGATACGCGCCCTGAAGACGACAACGCCTCCTTCAACGGACTTTGGAGCTGCTACCCCTACTTCGAGAGCGGTGTCGTGATCGGCAGCGACCTCGAGAGCGGCCTCTTCGTGTGGTTCGCCGGCGAGCCCCAGCTGGACATCCAGCTCGTGGCCGGCGAGCCCGCCCAGCTCGACCCCGATGGCGAGACTCTTGCGGTCACCATCGAGCCGACTGGCACGGCATCGATCGCTCCTGGAACCGAGACCCTCTGGTACGACAGCGGCACGGGCTTCGTCTCGGTGCCCCTCACCCCCACGGGTGGCAACGGCTACAACGCCGTCTTCCCGCCGATCGCCTGCGGCTCGACCGTCAACTGGTACGTCGCGGCCGAGTCCGACACGGGTCTCCTCTGGACAGCCCCGGCATCGGCTCCGCTTACGGCCTTCTCCACCCTCTCCGCTGAAGGGGTCACCACGCTGGTGTCCTACAACATGCAGCAGGACGAAGGCTGGTCCTCGGGCGCGCCGGGCGACAACGCCAACACCGGCATTTGGGAGCGCGGCAACCCTGTCGGCACCAGTGCCCAACCGGAAGACGACAACTCCCCCATCGGTGGGCGCTGCTGGTTCACTGGCCAAGGCGCAGCCGGCGGCGGCCTAGGCGACAACGACGTGGACGGCGGGGTCACCACCCTGCTCAGCCCGACAATCGACCTTTCGAGCACCTCGGAACCGGTCATCAGCTACTTCCGCTGGTACTCCAACGACCAGGGTGCCTCGCCGAACGCAGACGTCTTCGAGATCGACATCACCGCCAACGGCGGGTCGACCTGGGTGACGGTGGAAGACGTTGGCCCCGCCGGCCCGGGAACGTCCGGCGGCTGGATCCAGAACACCTTCCGGGTCGCCGACTTCGTGAACGACACGGGCTCCATCCAGATGCGTTTCCGCGCTTCGGACCTCGGGACCGGCTCGATCGTGGAGGCCGCCATCGACGACTTCCGCGTGGACTCCGTCGACTGCGACGAGAACCTGTTCACGTCCTACTGCTCGCCCGCGGTGCCGAACTCCACCGGCTTCCCGGCGGTCATGTCGGCCACAGGCAGCAACGTGGTTTCGGACAACAACCTGGTGATCTCCGGCAGCGGCGTCCCCATCAACCAGTTCGGTATTTGCCTTACGTCCCAGACCCAGGGCAACACGCCCATGGCTGGCGGCAGCCAGGGCACCTTGTGCCTGGGAGGCACGATCGCCCGCTTCGGCGTGGTCAACAGCGGCCCGACCGGGGTCTTCACCCAGGTCGTCGATCTCACATCCCTGCCCTTCACTCCGATGGTCGCTGCCCAACCGGGCGAGACCTACAACTTCCAGGCGTGGTTCCGCGACCTGAACCCGGGCGCAACGTCGAACTTCACCGACGGGATTACGATCACTTTCCAGTGATATGGATGAACCGGTCAAGCGTCCGCCGGTTCGGCTTCTCAGTGAGTCCTTCTAGCTAGCTTGAGTAGGTCTTCTTCGCGGCCCCTTGCATCGTGTCCCCCGTGATCGGGAGCGATGCAAGGGGCCGCGCTCATTGACGCGCTCCTTGGGTGTTCGGTGTGTTTCGGTGAAGCGGAGGCTTGCTGCTTCGTGTTGTTGGTCGTACTCGACTAGGTGGCTTTCTCGAGGAGCAGGCCCTGCTGCGCGATGGACCAAACGATCCCCGCTAGCTCTCGAGCAACTGCAGTGGAGATCTTCCCATGATGCATGTTGCGACCCTGCATGCTGCGCGTCTCTCGGTGTAGGCGCTTTTGAGCATCCCAAGCGGTCTCACGTGGGCGCTGAGCGACTCCCACTGACCGATTCTGAAGATCTCTGGAGATGGGAGGTGCACTGCGGCATGCCCAGGGCTGATCCACTCAGAATGGGCCTTCGCCCAGTTGGACTTGCCGTGCCAAGAGATCGCCTAGCTTCTTGAGGCGCTTGACCAACTTGTGCGAATCGGCGTCCAGCGAATCGCCCGCTTGCGGGGCCTGTCGCTGACGGCAGCACCGAGCCAACGACTGCGGGGGGGGCAGCCCGGGCGTATGCCCGAGCTGCCCCCCCCCGCTCTCGATTCCAGCCCGCCTGCTACCAGCTGATGACGTCGCGCACGGTCACAACCACCGGCGTGAACGGCGGCAGGTTCGCCACCATGTTGAAGTCTGTGTCGTAGTCCCACAGGCGCTTCGGTGCCGTGTAGCGGTTGCCCCCGCCCACCCAGGGGCCGTTCGCATAGGCGCTCTCCCAGGTGTTCACGAATGAGCCGGAGATGTTGCAGTTGATTCCCGACCAGTTCTCGTGAAAGCGGGGCAGGTTCTCGAAACCACCGCCGTACGAGTTGCCCTCGGTGTTCTGGTTGCCGGTGATGACCGCTACGTTGAAGGTCGTCTCGCTTGCCTTCGGTAGGCTACTGCCGGACTTCGTTCCGTCCCAGGCGTTCGAAAGCAGGTTGACCCCGTCCGCGATCACGGCTGAGCCCTTCTTGTTGACCGTGTTGTAGTCGCCCTCGATGTACGCCGAACTGTCACTGACCACGGTCAGCTTGTCGAGCAGCTCAGCCCCGTTGGTCAGCATCACGCCCTTGGCGTCCGTGCCGGTTCCCAGGCCGTGGTGGCTCGCGTAGAGCAGACCGTTGCTCGGGAACGCGCCAGACGCGTTCAGCGCAGCCATGTCGACCTGCACCGTGAGCGTCTTGTCGTTCGTTCCCTCGGACTGCCGCATGTCCGGCACCTCGATCAGTTGGATCGCGCCCGCGTTCAGCAGCGCCTGCTTGACGCTCGTTCCATCACCCAAGAACTCTGCGCCACCTTCGATGTAGGCGGTGAAGCTGTTTGAACCCGGGGCCGCGCCATCATCGACGAGAATCGTCAGGCCGGCGCTGTCGTGGTAAAACCCCTTGCTGTAGTCCCCCGCGCCCCCGCCGACGAATGTGTATTCGCCGCTAGGGTCGAGCACGTAGTCCCCGCCAGCCTCGGCCTCGAACTTGGCCACGCTGCCCACGTCCGGGGCAGCGGCCTCCGTCACCCCGTGGATGCCGGCCTGAACCGTCTCACCGCTGCCACCGAAGTAGCTGTCCGGCTCATCCCAAAGCTCTAGAGCGCCCGCATCGAAGGGCAGCCACTCGCCAGGGCCGAAGAAGCTGCCGTCTCCATCGAGGTCCAGCCCCGTCGTGAAGTTGGAGTCGTAGCCGCTCGGCGATGCTGCACCTGTAGCCAAGAGGTCCGCCTGATTCAGCATCTGCACGAAGTTCGCCGGCTCGGTGGAGTCGTAGGGGTTGACCACCCACTCGCGAATTGCCACATCACCGGTGTTCGTGTTGCCGTTCTTGCGAGCACGGTAGATGTCACCAACCGCCCGCACGTAGTTGGTGTCCAGGGTAAGCAAGTTGCCACTACCCAAGTGCATGTCTCCATTGGAGTGCACCCGCCCACTCAAGGTCATGCTCGGGCCCGGCTGGACTTCCAGGTCGGAGTCATAGAAGACAGCGAACTGAAAGACAGGCGTCGCCTCGGTGTTGACCAAACGGCGCGCCGTCACCGGATAGGGCCCTAGGTTCGCCGTGGACTCGATTTCGTAGCTGGTGAAGATGGTCTGAATGCCTGAGGCATCCTGGATCACCTGGTCCCCGGAAACATCGGAGATTGTGTACGAGACCAGCGTCCCGTCGATCTCCACGTCCCCCGAGGTTGGCACCGTCTCGAAGTTGGCGATCGCATTGCTCAGCACCCTCTTCGCCGCTTCCACCGCGCCTTCCGCCAAGTACTGGCTCTCCACCTGTCCGGTGCGCATCGCCGACCGTCGCTCGGTAACCCCAGCCATGGTGAACATGACCGAGACGATGCTGGCCGCCACAAACGCGCCAAAGACCGCATAGACCAATGCGATCCCGCGCCGCTTAGGCGCCCCAAGAATTCTAACCCTCATAGACTCAACTCCCCATTCCTCAACCTCACCACAAACTCGACCTGGTGGGTGTAGTCCGCACCGTTCGAGTCCGTTTTCCGAAAGTAGACGCCGATCCTCAGGGAGTTCGTGGGGATGGAGAAACCGGTGTCCTCCGAGGTCTGGACGTCGAAGCGTTCGACGTCGTGGGCGAGAATCTCAGCCGTTGCCGCATTCGCGTTCCGGCGCCGCTGGAGCTGGTTGCGCCCCCCAGGCCCAGCTACCACGACGTAGCTGATCTCCCCATGACTCCACACGAGCCCGGTGAGCGGATCGATCGTGTTGCCGGCGGCGGACCATGCGCTCAAGTCGGCGGGGTCCTCACTGAGTACGCCGTCTTCGTTGCCGTCGAGCTCGGGCGTGCCGTTGCGGTCCAGGTCAAAGTCGGGCCGCTGATCCCCGTCGAGATCGGAGGGGCGCACGATGATCAAGGAGTGCGGAGCGCCGAAGTCCCCGTCGCCAGCGACCGCTTGCTGGGGTCCCGGCGTGTAAGCGTGCTCTCCATAGCCCGAGTCGGGCGCGCTCCCTTCAAAGACGAAGGGGTAGCGGCGACCATTCAGGTCCCGAATCCCAGACCAGCGCAGATCGTCGAGGATCGCGCGCTGCGCGCGGTCTCCCTGTTCCTGGAGCAGGGCGTAGGTGGTCCCGCGTTGCTGCAGCGCCCCCATGTTCTCGGTCGCCTCCACCAGGGCCTGGGCCAGCATGCCCAGAATCGCCACCACCAGCATCATCTCCACCAGGGAGAAACCACCGTTCCCGACTGCCTTTCGTCTCATCATCGCACCCTCATACTGCGCAAGGACTGGCTGCCAGCGCGCCCCGCGCTGTCGACCCAGGTGGCGGTCAGAACAACCGTCAAGGGATCGGGAATCGTGCTGGGCGCTAAATACCCGGGGTACGTGGCCACGATGCGTTGCCCCTGTAGGTGCAGCTCCTCGAAGGCAGCGACCGGTTGGCCGTGCTCAAAGGCGCTGCCCGCCACGGGCAGCTGCTCCGCCGGCAGCGCCATGACCTGCTCCATGCAGGCCTGGAGGTCCGTCAGCGCTGTGGACCTGTCGGTCGTCAGCCGCACCGCCTGCATCGATGTGAGTTGTGCCGAGTAGGCACCGATGACCGCCACCAGCAGCACCCCCACCGCGATCAACATCTCTACCATCGAGACACCAGCTCGATCAGTCTGGAGCGCATTTCCGCGCCGTTTCGTGTTTTGTTGAATCCCCATAAGCCCGGGCCCCTCATCGCCGGACCGGGCGAATGCAATCAATGCAATCTGGTAGAAAACTCGATTCTCACCGGTATTTGCGTTCGGCTTCGACCCGCAACGAAGCGGCCCCCAAGCCACCTGAAGCAGCCTCGACTCGCGCCCACTTAGCTGGGGTCGCTGGGACTCGAACCGGGAGTCCGGTAGGCGTGCAGCTCAAAATCCTGGAAGCCGCAGCGCACGAGCGCGGCCCCGATATCGGATTGCAGAGTGCGGGCGAAGGCCAACTCTGGGGCCCCAACCTCGACCCGGGCCCGCCGACCGTGGTGCCGCACCCGGATCTGGCGCAGTCCCATCTCCAGCAGCGCATCCTCGGCGGACTCCACCGCAGCAAGCCGCTCAGGCGTCACCACAGTCCCCACGGGGATGCGCGATGCGAGACAGGCGGAAGCCGGTTTGTCGGCGACCCTTAGACCCGCTTCACGGGCGTAGCGGCGCACGTCCTCTTTTGCGAATCCAGCCGCCGAAAGGGGTGCGACCACCCCAAAGTCCGCGGCCGCTCTGGCTCCCGGCCGATCGTCCGACCAGTCATCGGTCACCTCGCCAAAGGCCATCCAGGGGATGTCGTGCTCCGCGCAGACGCGTTCCATTGCCCGGAAGAGGGCCGCCTTGCAGAAGTAACAGCGCTGGCCCGTGTTCGCCTGGTAGTCCGCGTCCTGTTGTTCGTCGGTCGCCTGCTCGATCAGGCGCGCGCCCATGGCTGCCGCCACCTCGCGCGCCTCGCGCAGCTCCCGCCTCGGGAGCGAGGCCGAATCCGCCAGCACCCCGATCGCGCGCTCGCCAAGCACCCGACGGGCCGCATGCAGCAGAGCGCTCGAATCCACCCCGCCGGAGAACGCCACGGCGAGGCTGCCCAGCTCCGCTAGCTGCGCGTCCAGGCGCTCGAGCTTCGCCACGTAGGCGGCGTCGGAGGCGTGATCGACGGCGGACATCGGGCTCAGAGGTAGATCCGAATCTTCTTCACGTAGCCGTCCGCGCTCGCGCGCAGGCCCGCGAGCTGCTCAGGGCGGATCTCGCGCAGGATCTTGGCAGGCACGCCGGCAACCAGCGAGCGCGGCGGGACGATCATGCCCTCTTTCACCACCGCGCCTGCCGCCACGATCGACTCCTCGCCGATCTCCGAGCCACCCAGCAGGATGGCCCCCATGCCGATCAGCGCCCGGTCTCCGACTTTGGCCCCGTGCAGCACGCAGCGGTGACCAATCGTGACCTCGTCCCCGATGACGTTGGAGACGTCGGGGTCGGCGTGAATCACCGTGCCGTCCTGCACGTTCGTGCGGCGCCCGATCACGATGGGCGCATCGTCCCCGCGCAACACGCAGCCGAACCACACGCCCACGTCTTCGCCCAGGGTCACGTCGCCGGTAACGATCGCCCCCTGGGCCACGAATGCGCCGCCGTCGACGGCCGACATGAGCCCCTTGCGGGGAAATCGAAGGTTGTCATCCATCGTCTACAGTCCTTGGATCCAGGGCAGAATGAGGGTCAGCAGGCCGGTCGCGGGCAACCCGCCCGCCTGTTCTGGCAACTGGCTAGCACCGAACAGCAGCATCAGCTGGGAGCCGTTGTGCAGCGCGTGGATCGCCCAGACGGGCGCCAGTCGATCGGTGTGGTGGCGCACGATTCCAAGCACCAACGCCAGGCTAAAGATCGGTAGTAGCGCCGGAATGCCGTGCAACACGGCGAACAGAACGGCGGGGATCAGCACTCCGTTGACCGGACCGAGACGGCGAGCGATCCAGCCCTGAAGCCAGCCCCGGAAGATCGCCTCCTCAAGGAATGGGATCACGACGACCGCTAGTATGGCGACCAACGCGATCTCCAAGCCCTCGGCGCGCGCGATCAGCTCCTGGATCGCCTGCGTCTCGGCGCCGCCACCGTAGCGCTCGAGGAGTATGCGCCAAAGAAACATGGACGCCACGATCGCGGGCAGGGCCAGCAGGTACACGCCCAGCCCCCTGAGCACGGCACGGCGAGCCGTGGGCATCAGCCCCATGCTGGCGAGACCCGATGGGGAATCGCGCCCGATCAACAGGATCAACGCGACGATCGAGCCCTGCCAGAAACCGCTGGCCAGGAGCGCGGCCCCCGCCCCGGTGTCCTGAGACTCGATGCCACGGCTGCCGGCGTAGAGCCCGAGCAGCTCGCCCGCGATCTCCTGCGCGACGATGCCCACCCCCACCACCAGCACCAGGTGGGCCGTGTTCCAAGGCCCCTGGGGCGTGCGTTCACCCGGCTCAGCGGAACGCAGCCAGCCGAACCCAAAGCGGCGCAGCAGCAGAAAGCTCATGCCCAGCAGCGCGCCCAAAGCGAGCTCCGCCCCGACACTGGCCTCGGGGGTCTCGACGCCGGCAATCATGGCCGCGCGCCGCCCGCGGGTCCGGCCTCTTCGATCAGCCCCTCCTCGGGGGACGACGCGTTCGCGTGGAGCCGGCGCGGCATGCGGCCGGCCAGGTAGGACAAACGCCCGGCGCTCACCCCGTCGCGCATCGCGCCCGCCATGCGCAGCGGATCGAGCGCCCCGGCGATGCAGGAGTTGAGCAGCACCCCGTCCGCGCCAGTCTCCATAGCGATGGCCGCGTCGGAGGCGCAGCCAATGCCCGCGTCCACGATCACCGGCGTCTCCGCCGGCACGAGCTCCCGCACGATGCGGATGGAGTCGGGGTTGGCGACTCCGCGGCCGGAGCCGATGGGCGAGCCCGCCGGCATGACCGCCGCGCAGCCGAGCTCCGCTAGGCGCACACAGAGGCGGGGGTCGTCGGAGGTGTAGGCGTAGACCTCGAAGCCGTCGGCGACCAGCTCCTCGGCCGCCTGCAGGGTGCCGAGGGGATCGGGCAACAGGGTCTTGGCGTCGCCGAGCACCTCGAGCTTCACGCGCGAAGTCTCCAGCAGATCGCGGCCCAGCTTGGCGGTGCGCACGGCGTCGCGAACCTCGTAGCAGCCCGCGGTGTTGGGCAGCAGCGCGTAGCGCTCCCGGTCCAGGTGATCGAGCAGGCTCGTGCCGCTGCGCACGTCGTGATTGACGCGCCGCAGCGCGACCGTGACGAGCTCGGTGCCCGACTCGGCCAGGCAGGCCGCCATCTCGGCGTGCGTGGCGTACTTGCCGGTGCCCACCATCAGGCGCGAGCCCAGGGTGAGCGTGCCGATCCGCAGGGGGTCAGCCAAGGCGCTCAGCCCCCGCCCACCAGCGTGACAAGCTCGACCGCATCCCCGGCCTGCAGCCGCCGGGTGGCCCGCTCGCCCCGGGGCACCAGTTCCTGGTTCACCTCGACCGCGACCTGCTCGGGAGCCAGGCCGGCGTCCCTTACGAGATCCTCGAGGGAGCTCTCGGGCGCCACTTCGCGCTCCGCTCCGTTCAGCTGAATGACAATGCCCATCGCTGCCCCCAGCGTAGCCCCCGAGGGGCCCCTAGTGAACCCGGAGAAAGGCGCACTTCAGGTAGCGCGACTCGGGAAGGGCCAG
Organism: uncultured Planctomycetaceae bacterium; assembly: GCA_964459495.1. Taxonomy (GTDB): domain Bacteria; phylum Planctomycetota; class UBA1135; order UBA1135; genus CAYWNK01. Next base: position 5,505 of record CAYWNK010000072.1, on the reverse strand, counting down.
GTGCTGGGGGTGATCGGGGGCAGCCCCGGCCAGCTCCATGAGGATCGACTCGCGCTCCGCCAGCCGACTGGCCTTGCGCAGGTAGTCCACGAATTCCTCAGGCCGCACGTTGTAGGAGCACGAGGCGCTCACGACCACGCCCCCGGGATCAGCCATGGCCACGGCGCGCCGATTCAGCTCGACGTAGCCGCGCTCGGCACCGGCGGCCTCGCGCCGGTTGCGGGCGAAGGCGGGCGGATCGACAACCGCTAGCCCGAAGGTGCGGCCTTCGTCGGCAAGATCGCGCAGCGCCTGCATGCAGTTCGTGCGCTGGACCTCGACCTTGTCCGCCACACCGTTGCGTTCCGCATGGGCGGCGATGCGCTCGCAGGCGGCCTGGTTTTGCTCGAGACACAGCACGTGGGACGCCCCGGCGAGCGCGGCGCGAATCCCAAAGAGCCCGTCGTAGGCGAAGGCGTCCAGGACCTTCCTGCCCTTGGCCCACTGGGCCGCGTTGACGCGGTTGCGCGACTGATCCAGGTAGGCGCCAGTCTTGTGGCCCGCCAGCACGTCGACGGTGAACTCCAGGTCGCCTTCGCGCACGACCACAGGCTCATCGGCTGAGCCGCGCAGGGTCTCCACCCGCGGCTGGAGGCCTTCCAGCTTGCGCACCGAGACGTCCGAGCGATCGACGATCGTCTCGAGTTCGTAGGGCATGGCCTCGTCGAGGACCTCGATCAAAAAGTCCCGCATGCGGTCGGCGCCCTGGCTGCTGCACTGCAGCACCGCGGTGCGCCCGTAGCGGTCGATCACCAGGCCAGGCAGACCGTCCGCGTCGCCCGCCACCAAACGGCAGGCGCCTTCGGGGTCGAGCAGCCCGTGGGCCTCACGCAGGGCGAGGCAGCGCCGGAAACGCTCGAGCCAAAAGGCACGGTTGGGCTGCTCCGCGCTGCGGGTGACGAGCCGCACGCGGATCCGCGACTTGTTGGAGTGCATGCCCCAACCCACGACCTTGCCGGCGGGATCCTCGACCGGCAGCAGCTCGCCCGCGTCGCCCTCGCCGTCCGCAATGTCGTCGTGGTAAACCCAAGGGTGCCCGTTCTGGATCCAGCGCCGGCCCTTGCCTGTCAGTGTAATTTTTCCCATGGGATGAGCCCCAGAGAGTACGTCCGCTTCGCCGTCCCTGGGCCCCGACCTGTAGGGAATTGGGCAATGGCCCCAATGCGGCCCTCGGACCCGGCGGGCTCCAACCTGCTCCCGGCCCCGCCGTAGATCAGCGGAGCACCCCTGGATTTGTAGCCGGTAGGCTGCAACGGCCGGGCCTCCGGCGGCGCCAGGTCATCGATGGAATCCTCCCAGCAGCTCTGCCCCGATGAACTCGCCGACCTCCTGCCCTGGCTGGAGGCCCTGGCTCGGCAGCTCGTCCGCGACCCTGGAACGGCCGCCGACCTGGCCCAGGAGACCCTGCTCGCGGCCACGGCATCCGCGGGTTCCCGCACGGGTCCCTTGCGGGCCTGGCTGCGTGGGGTGCTGTCCAACCGCGCCAGCCGCCACCGGCGTGCGGAGTCCAGGCGCAGGGAGCGGGAGCGCGCCGCGGCCCGCAGCGAGAGCCTGCCCGCCGACCAGGCCCTCGAGCGGGCTGAGCTCGCCCAGCATCTCCTCGGCCGGCTCCTGGCCCAGCCCGAGCCCTACCGCAGCACCCTCATCGAGCACTTCCTCGAGGGCAGCCCCCTGGCCGAAATCGCCCGGCGCAAGCGGCTCCCCGCCGCCACCGTTCGCAGCCACGCGATGCGCGGCCTGGCCCGGCTGCGGGGCGAGCTCGAGGCGGAGCGGGGCCAGGACGAGCCCGGTCTAGCCCTCGCGCTGGCGCCGCTCGCGGACGCGGGTTCGGCGGCGGGCGCCCCGGTCGGTGCGGCCAGCGCACTGCCGGTGTTCGCCAAGGGCTCGTTTCTCCCGCGGCTCGGCGCAGCGGCCCTGCTCGTCACGCTCTGTGGAGTCGCGCTGCTCGCCCTGAAGCTCCAGGGCCCCTCCGCGCCCCCGCCCGAGGCAAGCGACGTCGCCCTCGAGCCGCTCCCTCCGCTTGAGGATCCCGACCTCCTCATGGCCGGCGCCGAAGCACCTCAGGCTGCGGAGCGCGCATCCGCCCCCTCGGCTCCCGCCGAAGAAATCGTTGCAGCGATCCCCTACGTCGCGGGAACCGTGAGGGACCGCGAGGGTCGACCGGTTTCCGGGGCCAGCGTCCTATGGACGACCGACGACCGGTACGTGTTCCCGATCGACTCGGTGAGCGCACCAGAGCGCGGACGCGAACCGTTCGCCCCGCAGCGCACGGCAACCGGCGCCCAGGGCCGCTTCCAGTTCCCCAATCCAGGCGTCGGGCCGCTGCGCCTCGCGGTGAGCGCTCCGGGCTACGCGCCCTTCGCCTCGACCGAGCTCCGCATCCTCGAGGAGGCCGCCGTGACGCTCGATCCCATCGTCCTCAGCGCCGGACAAGCGCTCATCTGCCGGATCGTCGGCCCCGGCGGCGAGGGCGTCGCTGGAGCAGCCATCGACCTGGAATACCAACGCGACGCTGGCTACTTCGCCTCCGATGCGCGCGCCTACCGATCCCTGGGCGAGAGCGGGCCTGACGGTACCTTCCGTAGCAGCAGCCTGCCCGCCGGCCCCCTGCGCCTGCGCGCGTCTCACCCCGAACACCTCCCGGCCTTCGGGGAAACCACAGTCCCCACGCCCCCGGGCAGCCCCTTCACGTTGGCGTTTCCGGCCAAGACCTTCATCGAGGGCCGAGTCCTCGGCGTGCCAAGCCACAAGGCGCTTTCCGTCGACTACTACGGAAACCCGAAGTCAGGATTCGGGCCCGCTCCGCGCCGCGAGCATCACTCCGGCAGGGTTCCCGTCGAGGCGGACGGCAGCTTCCGCATTGTTGTGCCCGCCGAGCCCAAGGGCACCTCCTACAGGCTGTCTCCGGTCCTCGCGCCGTACAACATGGCGCATCCCTGGGCGGATCCCCAGGACGTATTGGCCGGCAAGACCGGCGTCCTGTTCGCGGAACCCAACCATGCGATCCTCAAGCTTCGTGTGGTGGACGGCGACGGCGCTGGGCTCACGAATGCACAGCTGAACCTCGCCCGCGGCCACCTGGGGGGCAGCGATCTCGTACTCCACCGGCGCGTGCACAGTACGGCGCCCGGGGACTACGTCATCCAGCCGGTCATGGTCATCAAGGCTGAGCATCCCCAGCAGCTGATCGTCCGGGTCCCCGGGTATGTTGCCGCCGTGGTCGGGATTCCTGTGCTCAGCAAGGGCGTGACCACCGATCTAGGCGTGGTCCAGCTCACGCCCGCCAACGGGCGCATCGTGCTCGTCAAAAACCCGCAGGGCCAGCCGGTGGCCAACGCTGAGGTCGTGCTCCAGGTGCCCGGCGCGCTCAACTCCCGTGAAGCTGTAGAGGCATTCGGACCCAGCGACTCCGGCAGCCCGGGGCGCGGCGACTGGCAGCCGAGCACACGCAAGTTCACCACCGGCGAAGACGGAACCGCCACCCTCTACCCGCCCGACCAAAGCGAATGCCTGATCCACGCCTCGGCCGATGGCTTTGCGCCCCGGGCCCCGGTGGAACTCCGGCAGGACCCCGGCGCACTCGAGCTTGTCCTCGAGACTGGCGCCACACTCGAGATCCTGCTGCAGAGCCCCGATGGATCGCCCGTAGGCGGGCAGCAGGTGTTCTTGCTAATGGAAGATCCCTCAAGCGTCGGAGTGACCCTCGGCCCGTCCTTTCACAGGGACGCCTACTCGGACCGCTCTGGCCTCGTGAGCTTCGCGCACCTTCCCGCCGGAACAGCGAGCATCACGGTGGGTCCCACCAGCGCCAGCGCCGAGGTTCCCGCCAGCGGCACGACGAGTACGACGGTGACCTGCACGCCGCTGGCCACGCCCAGCGGCATTGTGCGACTGAACGGCAAGCCACTCTCCGGCGCAGAGCTCACCCTGATGGCCAGCACCGATGAGGGCTCCTATGAGCTGGGGAAAACTACCGCGGCAGGGGACGGCAAGTTCTCGTTCCCATTCTCCCCTTGCGGGCCGATGCATCTGGATGTGCGGCACCCGCGCTTTCCGCTGGGCTTGTGGAGCGAATTCGTGCTGGACGAACAGGGTTCGCCCTGGGAGGTGGAACTGACGGCCGACGCCGTTTCCGGCAAGCTCATCACCCAGGACGGAGAAGCTCCAATGGGCGCCATGCTGTGCGTGGTGCACCGGAGCGACCTGGACTCAGCTGCGCGCGACTTCGCACGGCTCCACAAGCCAAGCTTTGCGTCCTTCAGCCTCGCCCAGGTGGATGCGTCCGGCTCCTTCCGCCTCAGGGGCGTCCCGACAGGCGCCGATCTGGTCCTGCTCGCTGTGGACGAGACCCACGCAGTCAGCGCCATGCCACTGCGCCTCGACCCGGGCACCCCACGGGAGGGTCTTCGCGTCCTGCTGCAGCCCGCAAGCACGCTCCTCATCGACGTCGACCTCACCGGCCTTCCCGTCCAGCAGGGCTATGTCCCCTGTAACCTCACTCTGACCCCCACCGCGGGTCCCGCGCTTGGCTCGGGCAAGCATTACGGCAAGCCGAAGGCGGACGGCAAGGCGCGCTTCGAGCGACTCGCGCCCGGAACCTGGATCCTGGAGGCCCGCGTATCCCGGCTCGGCGACGACACACCCTCGCCCAAGACGGTCATCGAATTGGAACCCGGCACCCCCCTGAGGATCGAGGTCACTGCGCTCCAGTAGTCGCCCGCGCTCTCAGCGCTTGAGCAGCCGGAAGTTCACAAAGTCGGGCTGATTCATCAGCTTCGCGTAGTGCTTGGGAAAGCTCTGCACCATCCCGGGGGCCGGCTGCGTTTCGACGATTCGCTCGATCAAGAACCCGGCGTCGGCGAACTCCGCCGCAATCGCGGTCAGGGGCATCCGCCAGGCGGTCACCTCCCAGCCCTTGCTCCAGGTTTCGGTCACCGACGCCGCGTCGAAATAGGAGCCGCCGAGCCTGAGCCAGTCGCAGGTGGGATGGTGGGTGCTGATCACCAGGGCACCGCCCGGGCGGAGTGCCCGGTGCATCTCCGCGAGAAACCCGGCGCGATTGGTGATGTAGTGATAGACGAAGGCGCAGAGAACGAGATCGACTGTTCCGTCCCCGATCCAGCCGACCGGCTCCTCCAGGGAGTGCACGCGCAGGTCGCTGGAGGCCCCTGTATGACCATTCCGCTCGCGCGCGAGCTCGATCATGCGCGGCGAAGCATCGCTGGCCGCTCGTAAAGCGCGTTGTAGGGGGCCACCTCGGCGTGTTCCCGCTAGGCATCGGCGAAGGTGTCGTACTGGATCGGGGAAGGATTGCGCATCGCGCCGATCCTGCCGATAGGCCGGTTGCCTAGGGCCAAGGGTTCCGTCGGAATAGGCTGCAAACCGGCCATCTGCGCTACTCTGTATTTGATAGCAACTATGGACGCTTGCTCGCCTATTTCAAAGAGGACCGGGACCTTCCCACCC
>CAYWNK010000071.1:0-23278 GCA_964459495.1 uncultured Planctomycetaceae bacterium | reverse complement strand
GCAGCCAGCACGTGCGATGTCGTTTCGTACGGCGATCGGATTGACTCCGTCGTAGCCGTCCGTGAGGAGCGTTCCTGCCCAATCGCCAAGAAATACGTCCGGGCCTTTGGCCGAGCGGTCATCCTTGAAATCGAGGAGCACTTTCTCCTCGGGACTCCCGCGCACGTTCCGCCAAGCCCAGAGAATGCCGCGGCGTGTTCCGCGTTCGCCTTCTCGCTGGAATTGAATCGGGGTTTCGTCCGCCTGGAGAGCGTCCTCCTCGAGGAGCTCACGCCGCATTTCCTTCAGGACCGGCTGTGCAACGAGTTCATCGAGCCGCACCATCAGGTCCCACATCGTCTGCTTAGGCAGATGAGCGCCGTGACGCCTCAAGATGCCCTCGAGGCGGTGCAATGGAAGATAGTCGGCGTACTTGGCGGTGGCGACGAAGGCATACACAGACGCCTCGTACTTGCCTTTGTCCACCACGCCATCGTGAAGCGGCGCGACTTTGACCGCATGGCCATCCGCGCATGCGTACTTGTTCCGCTCGTAGCGCTTGACGACCATGCGGGCCGGAATGATGTGGCCGCGCTCGGTGACGTTCATCCCGATCAGGTGCATCTGCTCGCCGCAATCTGGGCAGCAGCGATCGGCATCGGGCAAGTCGATCGCAATGGTCTCCCGAGGGAGCTCGGGTGCGAATGCAGAGCGTCCGTGACCCTTGCCTTTGGCCTTCTTGGGGAGCTTGTCGCCCGTAGGTGCTGATGCTTGCTCCAGACGCTCCAGCAATGCGCTGCTTTGCTCGAAGAGTCGCAGTTGCTGCGGGTCGATCTTTTCCCGCCGGCGACCAAATAGCTGGTGCCGCATGTAGGTCAGCTGCTCGCGGAGCTCAGTGATCTGCCGTGACTGCTCCTCGACAGTTTCGTGCAGGCTTCTCAGCTGCGCTGTGGCTTCATCAAGATCGCTGGGCGGCGTCACGGCTCCAAAGTACCGCTACGCCGCGCGCGATCAAGCATCGAGGAGGGCTTCCGTTTCGTGCACGAGACGCTGTCTCGTTGCGCCTCGAAGGTCTATGCCTTCAAGGAGCAAGGCAAGTTCGCTACTCGATAGCTCGAAGCGGGTTGAGTGCTCACCGGCACGGTCAAAGACCTGAAAGCGCCCGCCATTTAGGCGCTTCGAAATCACCCAGTAGCCTGAAGCCTCCCAAGCAAGCGCCTTCATCATCGTGCGGCGCTTGTTGAAGAAGAGGAAGAGATGCCCAGACTGCGGATCGTGATCGATGACATCGATCACGACCCCAGACAGGCCATCAAAGCTCTTGCGCATATCGACAGGGTCTCGGCTGATGAAGATCCTGACTTGAGGCGAGGGCGGGAAGCTCAGCATGCACTGAGCACTCCGAGTAAGCGGCGCAGGGCAACCTCATCAAAATCGCGAGCCACGCGAATCGCGATGCCCGAGGGAAGAGCAAGCTCGATCTTGGGGCTGGGGCCACTATCTGCTGCGTCTACGACTCGGACCTCAGTCAACTGAGGCTTGCGGCGACCCGCTGACAAGCGGCGCTCACGGGCTTGCGCGTTGTATAGGCTCCACGGCTTGACGCCCTTGGAGCGTGCGAACTTTGCAATGGAGAGGCCGGATGAGCGTTGCTCTTCCAGCAACTCTTGAGCTTCGGTGAATGGGATGCTGCGGGGCTCGGTCACGTGTGTTCGTTCCATGCCTTCAAGTCTCGGCATCTTCCCAGCGCCGTCGAGATGCCGTCACCGGACGCGTACACGTGTACTGCGGGGAGCCGCTCCTGTTGCCCATGACGACGACGGCCAGCTTGTCCTCGGGAACGTACTCCAGCCACGAATGAAAGCCTGCCACGTCACCGCCGTGCATCCAGAGATCCTCGCCCGCGTCCGTATTCAGCCGCCATCCCAGCCCCTGGTCGTCGGCGACTTGGCTAGTCATCTCTTTCACGAGCGACTTCTTCACCAACTTCCCCTTGGCGAAGGCTGTTGCAAACCTGGCCAAGTCCTTGGCGGTACAAACGGCGCCTCCCATGCCCTTGTACGACCACGCGCCGCCATCCGGGTAGGGATGGGTGCAGGTCAATCGACTGCGCGAGCCTAGTTCGTAACCCATGGCCTGCTCCTCGGGTGAGAGATCGGCGCCGACGAAGGTGGCCGATTTCATACCGGCGGGCTGGAAGATCTTCGCCGCAACGTAGTCCTCGAAAGTTCCGCTGGTCACTTCTTCGACGATTGCGGCCAGAAGCGCATAGCCGCCGTTCCAGTACTCCGACCTTTCGCCTGGCGGCGACGTGGGCGCATCCTGGAGATAGCCGGCAACGGCTTGGCTCCGATCCTCGCCCCAGCCCGTCTTGGCCATGCGCCGCATGCCCGAGGTGTGGCTGAGAAGGTGCCTGACGGTGATCTTCGTGTGCGCTTCACCAAGGCCTTCGAGGTAGGTGCTGATCGGCTGGTCGAGGTTGAGCTTGCCGTCCTCGTGAAGCTGCACCACCGCCACGGCGGTGATCACCTTGGTGATCGATGCAAGCTCCATGACATCCTCGGGTTCGAGGACGCGCTGTTCTGCGATGTCGGCGAAGCCCAGTGACCTCTCGAGCAGCACCTTCCCGTTTTTCTCGACGTAGAGGGTTCCCGACCAGCCGAGGGCTCCACACAGATCGGCAAAGGCCTTGAGCTCAGCTTTGACGTCGGGCGGGCTGGAAAGAAGGAGGGTCGAGGAGGCGAGTAGCGAGCAGAGAACGGACATGGTCGGTGGATTGGGGAAGGGGAGCGAGCAAGGAGTTTAGCGCTGGAAGGGTGTCCGGAGAGGGATGCGGCTGGGGCTGGCATTCGGTTCCGAAGGCGCAAGCCCAAGGGAATAGTCTAGGGAGCGGGCCTCCAGCTCCGGCATGGAGGGGGGAGCTACGGGTCCCTGCGGATCCGCCGATGGGGCGCCGTCGATTCGATATCCTGCGTGGCCGCAACCCATGCTGGTACCGATCATGCTGCACCGTTTGGCCTTCCTTGCCCTATTGTCCGTTCCCGCGCTCTGCCAGGACGTGGACCCCCGCAGCGGCGCTGCTGTGAGCGCGCCGGAGACCGATGCCTCGGGGCGGCCGCTGATTTCGGAACAGGCCTGCTTCGACGTGCTGCACTACGGGCTGCACCTCTGGGTTGATCCTGCGGAGCAGATCATTTGGGGCAAGCTGGTGATGCGCGCGAACCTACTCAAGGCGTCGGATTCGATCGCCTTGGACCTCGACGAGGTGTACTCCATCAACCATGTGATGGTGAATGGGGAGGGAGCCGAGATGGTCTCCCGGGGGGAGGGCCGCTTCTACCTGCCCACCGGGGGCTTAGAGCCAGGCAAGGAGTTCTCCGTCGAGGTCGTGTACGCGGGCAAACCGCGTGAAGCGCCCCGGCCGCCCTGGCAGGGGGGCTTCACCTGGTCCAAGACCAAGGGTGGCCAACCCTGGATCGCGACTTCATGCCAGGGGGAGGGCGCGGACGTTTGGTGGCCGTGCAAGGACCAGCCTGGGGACGAACCGGACAGCTTTGATCTGTACGTTTCGGTTCCTGATGACCTTGTTGTGGCGAGCAACGGATCTCTCGTGGGCGTGACTCCCACCGACTGGGGCGCTGCGATGGTCACCGACCAGCGCCCCTGGCACACCCACCACTGGCGCGTCAGCACCCCGATCTCCAACTACTCGATCGCGCTCAATATCGCGCCCTATCGCACGATCTCGGAGCCCTTCGAGGGCGTGGATGGCAAGCCCTTCGAGTTCACCTACTACGTGCTGCCCGAGAACTACGAGAAGGGGAAAGCCATCTTCGCTGAGTTCCGCGAGCACATGGCGTTCTTCGAAGACGTGTGCGGGCCTTACCCCTTCCGCGGGGACAAGTACGGGGTGGCGGAGACGCCGCACCTGGGCATGGAGCACCAGTCGATCATCGCCTACGGCAACGGCTACCGCGGGGATCCGAATTTCGATTACGACTGGCTGCACCACCACGAGCTGTCCCACGAATGGTGGGCGAACCTGGTCACGGCGCGGGACTGGAAGGACTTTTGGATCCACGAGGGCATCGGGACCTACATGCAGGCCCTGTACCTCGAGCGCAAATTCGGCCCTGAGGCCTATACCAAGAAGCTCGACATCGACCTGCAGCGGATCATCAACAAGGGGCCCGTCGCCCCGCCCATGACGCGCTCCACCCAGCAGATGTATTTCGCCAAGGAGGGGAGCGAGGCCCCGGGGATCGACATCTATATGAAGGGCGCGTGGATCTGCCACACCCTGCGCTGGGTGCTGGGGGACGAGGCCTTCTTCCGGGTGCTGCGGCGCTGGGCGTATCCGGATCCGGCGCTGGAGGAGACCGTCGACGGCAGCGCCTGCCGTTTCGCCGATACGGCCGAAATGCTGGCCATCGCCGAGGAGCACGGAGAGCGGGAACTCGACTGGTTTTTTGATGTCTACCTGCGCCGCGCGCTCCTGCCGAAGCTGGAGAGTGAGGTGCAGAACGGCGAGCTGTTGCTGCGTTGGATCGCGCCCGATGGCCTGCCCTTTCCGATGGATGTGCCTGTCCAGGTGGGGGATGAGCTACGCCGGGTACCGGTTGGCGCGGGCGGCGCGCGCGTGTCCCTGGGCGGGCAGCCCTTCACCATCGACCCGGCGCGGCGTATCCTTCGCGAGTTCTAGTCTTCCCAATCCGAACCAAGCGAATCCCATGACCGTTCAGCTAGGCGAAATCGCCCCCGACTTTGAGGCCGAAACCACCCAGGGCAAGATCCGATTCCACGAGTGGCTCGGTCAGTCGTGGGGGATCCTGTTCTCTCACCCCAAGGACTACACGCCGGTATGCACCACCGAGCTAGGGACCGCCGCCAAGCTGAAGCCCGAATTCGACAAGCGTGACGTGAAGGTCGCGGGTCTTTCGGTCGACAGTCTGAAGGATCACGAGGGCTGGTCGTCGGATATCGAGGAGACCCAGGGGGCTGCTCTCAATTTTCCTTTGATCGCCGATCCGGACCGCAAGGTGGCCGAGACCTACGGGATGATCCACCCCAAGGCGCTGGAGACCTTCACTGTGCGTTCGGTGTTCATCATCGATCCGGAGAAGAAGGTGCGGCTGACGCTGACGTATCCGGCGGCCTGTGGCCGGAACTTCGATGAGATCCTACGGGTCGTCGATGCACTGCAGCTGACCGATCGCGCCCCGGTGGCGACGCCGGCGAACTGGAAGGACGGCGACGACGTGATCGTGGTGCCGAACATGTCGGATGAGGATGCGGAGGCGCGTTTCCCCTCGGGAGTAACGAAGCTGAAGCCGTACCTGCGGACGGTTAAGCAGCCGGACTGATGCTGCCGGTGGGGCGGTACGGAGCCTTGAGGCTCCGTACCCTCACTCATTCAGGAAGCGCATCACGTGATCCACCTCCTGCGGGCTGCCCATCACCACGCTCGTGCGTTGATGCAGGGTCTCGGGCTCGACCCTCATGGTCTCGGTCGTGCCGCAGTACGACTTGCCGCCGGCCTGCTCCACTAGCATCGCCATGGGGTTCGCCTCATACATCAGGCGTAGCTTGCCGTTCGGGGCCTTGACCGTAGGCGGATACAGGAACACCCCACCCTTGGTCAGCACGCGATGGACGTCGGCAACCATGGCTCCCGCGTAACGCAGGGAATAGCCCTCGTCATGGGCCCAGTTGAGATAGTTCTGGTAGGGCTCGGGGAAGGTGCGGATGTAGGCCTCATTCAGGGAGTAAGTCTTGGCCGCTTCGGGGATCCTGAGGTTCGGTTCCACCATGAGGAAGGAGCCGACCGAAGGATCGAGCACGAACATCTGCACGCCGTTCCCGGTCGTCAGAACCAGAATGGTCGAGGGTCCATACAGCACGTAGCCGGCGGCGACCTGCTTGTAGCCCGGCTGCAGCACAGCGTCTTCGACCGGGTTGGCTCGGCGGTCGTGGGCGAGGATGCTGAAGATCGTGCCGACAGTGCCGCAGGTGTCGAGGTTGGACGAGCCGTCTAGTGGGTCGAACAGCGCGATGTAGGGGCGTTCGCTGTCCGCATGGGCCTGCAGGATCAGGGGCTCCTCGTTTTCCTCGGAGGCCACGATCGCTAGGCCGGCGCGGCTGCCGAGGCAACGCAGCAGGGTTTCGTTGGCGATGACGTCGAGCTTTTGCTGGACCTCCCCCTGGACGTTTTCCTGGCCCATCGAGCCGAGCACATCTTCTAGGCGAGCGCGCCGGCAGCGGGCGGCGATGTACTTGGTGGCGAGACTGATCGAGGACAGGATCCAGGTCAGTCGGCCGGTGGCTTGTGGGTGACGGGCCTCTTCGGCGAGGAGGTGGGCCTGGATGGAGAGAAGGTTGCCGAGTTCGGGCTCGGCTGCGGGGGTGCTGGCGGGCATGGATCGAAGGACGCGGGGGTTTTGGAGGCAGAAGACTGTAGTGGAACCGAGCGAGATGTGCAGGACGGCAAGAGCCGCCCCGCATGCCCGGGACGGAGACATGCGGGGCGGCGGTTTACCCATCCGGGTATTCGTTACCAGGGGCAGCCGAGGTTGTTGGCGTCCTGGAAGAGATAGAGCACGCTGCAGATGTCTTCGGGGCCGCTGGCGGCTCCCACGGCGTCTCGGTATAGGGCTTTGACCTCTTCGGTGGTGTAGGGGTAGTTGATGCCGGAGTCGGCGTTGGCCAGGGCGGCGACGGCCTCGCGGTTCAGCTTGCGGAGGTACCAGTTGCACCAGCCGTAGCCCTTGAGGCCCTTCCAGAGGTTGGCGCTGCTCCAGAGGCCAGAGTGGTACCACTGGACCCCAAAGGTCTGGTTGAACTTGTCGGTGAGGACGACGCTAGCGGTCTTGTTGTTGTCGGTGGACCAGGGGTCCCAGGCGGTCCAGTAGCAGGACCAGAAGTAGGGGCTGCAGCCGAAGTTCGGGCCGTCGGACTCGAGCTCAAAGCTGGAGGTGATCCAGTTGAGGCTGGCGATTTGGCCGCCGGCGGCCGGGCCGGTGCCTAGGTCCTGGGAGAGGATGCGTGCGCTGACCTCGGAGGTGCCTGCGGGCAGGGTCAGGTCGAGCTCGAGCATGTCCCACTCCGCGCCTGCACCGCTACCGAGCAGGTCGGCGTAGCGGGTGACCTCACCGTCGATCGTGACCTCGATCACGTTGGGGCGGTCGGCCTGGACCCCGCTGACGAGGAAGCCCAGCTGGGCGCTGCGCTCGGCGTCCGAGGGCTCGAAGGTGTAGGTCTGCGTTTCGGTGCTGGCGAACTCGCCAGGGAAGTCGCCGAAGGCGAAATCGCTGCCGTCGCGGAGCTCGATGGTGCGGCCGGATCCGTCGTCGACGATGATCAGCAGGCTGAGGCCGTTGTTGACGTAGCCGAAGTCGAGGCCATCGACGGAGAGGGCCGATTCGCCGCCAGCGAAGAGGTTCAGATCGGTGACGTCGGCGCGGAAGGCGAACGAGTGGAATGCGCCGATGAAGTTGCTCGGGCCTCCGATCGAGTCTCCGGTGACGGGGATGCCGTCCAGGTAGATGGTATCGGTGGAACCAGGGAGGGACTTCTTGAGGGCCAGCCCGTCCCAGTATGCGATCACTTGGAGGATCTGGCCGGACTCGGGCAGGTTGGCGGCCAGCAGCGCGGGCTGGGCCTCGGCGAGGCCGGTTCCGGAGTAGAGAATGCCGGTTCCCTCCGCGATGGCGATGGCAGGCGCGCCCAGGGTCTCGGTGCCGTCGGCGATGGCAGACGCGGCCAGCAGCAGCAAGCTGGGCGCGGCGAAGAAGGTGGAGCGATTCATGGTGGTGCGGTGCAAGGTGTCGTGTGTGGCGACCTGCGGTGATCGACACAACGAAAGCTATCTCGCGGCCGTGCAGGGGCCTGAAAGGAGCGCTGTCCTCGCCCCAGGAGCCGTGCAAATAAGCACTTGCGATGGGCGGAAAAGATTGCGCGTACGGTTGCCTGCCCGGGTATGGCCCTCAAAACGCAAAGCGGGGGCCCGTCGCTTGCGCGACGGGCCCCCGCTTGTGCTTCGGTGTGGGACGCGAGCGCCCCAGACCGTTCAGCCTACTGGCAGAACTCGACGTTGATGCCGGCGGTCGTGTTGGACGTGCTGCCCGGGTTCACGTCGCGGTACCAGAGCTGGAAGTTCCAGCTGTCGCCCGGCTGGAACACGGTGCCCTGGGGAAGGTCCGTGTTGTCCACGGTGAACTGCATGATGCCGAAGCTACCGGAGTTCAGGACGTTGCCGTTGAAGCGGATGATGGGCGCGGCCACGCAGAGGTTGCCCTGGCTGCCGCTGAACAGAGGAACGAAGGTCTGGCCCTCGCTCATCAGGAAGAAGCCCGGCTGGTTCGCGGGCACGTTCGAGGCGAGGAAGCTGAGGTCGTTGGCGGCCACATCGGGGGTACCGTTGGCGGTCAGGACCGCACCACCGGCGCTAGCCGAGTTGGCGTTGGCCGAGCAGTAGTCCGTGAACCCGCCGCCGGAGCAGCCGTCGTTGCTGGGAACGATGACTTCGGTGGTCAGGGCGGCGGGGGAGCCAGCCTTGAACAGACCCACGTCGGCGGTGGTGGTGGTGGGGGTGCCGCTGCTCACGAAGCTGTAGGTGTTGGCCATACCCCAGCGGATCGCGTTGGCGTTGGCGTTCTGAGCTTCGGTCTCGGTGGCCCAAAGCAGGGCACCGGAGGTGTTGGTGAAGGTCCAGTCGTCGTTGCCCCAGGGGCTGCCGGAGTGGTGATCGACGTGGCGGGCCGTGACGTTGGTGATGTCACCGGGCACGGTCAAACCGAAGGAACCAACCGAACGGTCCGAGTTCAGGTTGTGAACGACGTAGTCGTAGCGGAACAGGCCGCCGCCGATGTCGGTGGCCTTGGAGCCGACGAAGATGTACCCGTTGACGCCGGGGCCGCCTTCGTTCGCGACGACGAGCTCCTGCAGGTTCACATCCGGGTAGTCGACCTTCCAGGCGAAGATGGCCGGGTCGTTGATCTGGGTGGCGCCCACGTTCGAGGGGTTGTTGATGCCCGCACCAGCGAACTGCACGCGACGCCAGGACTGGTTGTTGCGCGCGTTGCCGGCCATGTGGTCTTCCTCGGAGACGTACTGGATCTCGGCGATGTAGGTGGAGTTGTCGTCACCGACTTCGTCCGCGGGCACCTGCAGGCGGCCGCGAATGGGAAGAGGGCCCGAGGGGCCAGCCCAGCTGCTCGGCCAAGCGCCGACGGTGGCGTTGATCTGCCACTTGGCGACGCCGTTGACGCCGTCGTTCAGGCCCGCGCTGTAGGTGTCGGCGCAGCCAATTCCCAGAGTGTCACAGTTGGTGTTCTGGCAGCTGCCGCAGGTGTTCTCGTTGATGGCGCAGAAGCCATCTTTCAGCCAGGAGTAGCCGAGCTGGTAGAACTGGCCATCCGGGGTGATCCGGAAGAGGTTCTGGGCGATGACCGGAGCCTGATCGATGTTGTCGTTCCAGATGACGACCTGGTTGCCTACGTTGCAAGAGGTGCTCGCCAGCGAGTACGCGGCGATTCCGTTGCTCTGGCCGTAGAAGTTCCAGTCGTTGTTCGAAGCGACTCGGGAGACGTTGAAGTCCTGGGCCAGACCCGGGGCGGCGAGGAGGGCGCCGAGTAGAAGCGCAGACAGGGATCGTTTTTTCATACCGGAAGCAACCAGAAGCCGATTGGCTGGAGGCGAAGAAGGTGGGGAAGGAAAGCGAGGGAGGTCCCTCTCTATCTATTGTGCGCCATTGGAGGCGCCCAAGGTAGAAGTGATAGACGGGTTGGCGAGACCTGGGGTTTCCGCGATGTTTCGGATCGGGCTCCGGTGCATTTTCGCTGCCCAGGACTGGGCCAGCGGTGCCTACGGGGTGGGGCCGAAGGATTTCGCCCAAGTTTCGAGAGATTCGTCCTCCGGTCGCAGCCCTGCCGCTTCCAGAGCCGCTGTGTGGGCCGCCGCGGCCTCCCCGCGGGCCTGCAGGGCGAGGGCTTCGGCCTGCAGAATGTGGACCAGCCTGGTTCTTACGTTCTCATTTTGTGGTTCCAGGTCCAGGGCCCGGCCTAGGTTCGCTCGACCGCCAGTGACGTCGCCGGTGGCGACCTGGAGAGCGCCGATTTGGTGCCACAGGGCTGCGTCCCAGGCCCGGTGGGCGGTGAGGCCCTGGAGGAGCTCGAGGGCCGGGGCCAGGTCTTGTCGCTCTACGCTGACATCGACGATGTACTGGCGCACATCGGGATTGGCCGGCAGAGCCAGCAGGGCGGCAGAATAGTCCGCGAAGGCCTGGTTGAGATCTCCCCTGCTGCGGGCGAGATGACCCAGCTCGACGGAGATGTTGCCCGCCCTCGGTGCGGCGCGCTTGGCGGCGCGGAGATCGTCGATGCCGGCTTGTTCCTCGCCGAGCACCAGGTGTGCCCAGCCCCGTTCCTCGTAGCGCCGAGGGTCGCCCATCCAGCCCCAGCTGAGGGCGCGGTCAGCGTGACTTTGGACGGAACGCGCGCTCGCCACTTCGGTTTCGGTCATCGCCCTGCGCGGGAACACGAACCAGTCCGCGCGCGCCTGGGCGAGGTCCGCGAACCCGGTCCGCGCCATGCGGCCGACAGACTGAATGACGGCCGCGTGGACGAGCAGCGCAACGCCGGCGAGGCTGAGCACCGCAAAGATCCGGCCCGCGCCGGTGAGCTTGCCGTTTAGCTTCAGGTCCCACTGCACGAGCCGTACCTTGGGGCGCGTCGCGAGCTGGGCGGCGCGCAATCCAAGAAAGGCCGTCGTCGTCGCGGCGCCCAGGGAGAGCAGGAACGGAATGTGGCCATAGAGGCCGCGGATCGCGAAGAAGGCGCCGGCGCAGAGCACGGCGAGCAGGATCTCTTCGCGCCACCCCAAGCGCGCGCGCTTCGCCTTGCGCTCGACCTTCGGTTTGGCGCCGAGCGCTGGCTTGCCCATCCCAAAGTACAGGGCGTCGGTGGGGCAGACGCTTACGCAGTCCATGCACTTCATACAGCCGGGATCGACCACCATGCCGTAGTCGTGCACCTCCCGGCCCACCTCGACGTTGGAGGTGCAGACCTGGGTGCAGTGGTGGCATCCTTCGCAGGCGTCGGTGACGCGAATGCGACCTGGAGCGAGCCGATCGACGGCCCCAAAAAAGGCGCCATAGGGGCATCCATAGGTGCAAAAGCCCTTGGCCCCGAGGAAGTACACCGCCGCAAAGCCGCAGACGAGGAAGGTCAAGACGGTGACGATCGGGCCGGGGAAGGTGGCCCAGAAATCGTCGGTGACCAGGTGTTCTTTCGGCCGCTCGAATCCGTGGTACCACCAGCGGTAGGCCAGCGGGTACACGAACATGTAGAGGGCAGCGATGAGCGGCACGAAGGCCAGCAGCCGGGAGCGCAGGGGGCGGGGGGTGATCCCGAGCTTCAGCATCAACCCGCGGCACAGGTCCTGGAGGGCTACCACGTGGCAGGCCCAGCCGCAGAACCAGCGACCCAGAAGCAGGGTGGAGACCAAAGTCAAGCCAAAGAACAGCAGGCCTGCGTTGACGGCAGAGCGCTTGCCGAACTCAATGGCCTCGGAGGGCTCGAGGGGAGAGACGGTGCGGCCCGTCGTCAGGTAGTGGGCGAGGTGGACCGCGAAAAGCAGGTGCACCAACAGGAGCACCGCGATCCGCCAGCGGGTCGCTTTGGAGCGGACGGGGGGTTGCGCGCGCGCCGGGTCACCCTTGGACTTCGCCATGGGCAGGATTCTACGCCCAGTCCTTGCTCCGTCGTGGGGTCGATGGCCGGTTCGCTTTCCGGGGTTCGTGCAGGCGGCAGGGCTTGCCGGATTCCAGCAGCACAGCCTTGGAGGGGAGGCCGGCACACTGGAATCCATAGGCGCGGCAGCCCCGCGGGGTGGCGGGTCGCCAGGTCACGAAGAAGTGACGGCAGGTCTGGCAGTCGGCTTGGGTGGGCTGGTGCGGCATCGGGTCCCTTCGTCCAAGATCGACCCCCCGGCTCAGGGTCTGGAGGTCGGGCCTGGAGGATGCGTGGAAGCTGTCCCAGGATTGAGCTACCCCCGGGGGGTGCTCGCCTGCGATGATCTCACCAGGAGCTAATTCAGCCCCAGAGACTTGAGCCGTCGAGAAGAGATCCGCTGGCTGCGGCGCGCCGCCCAGGAAGGAGAAGTGGACGCGCAGTTCGACTTGGCCTGCGCCTACGCCGATGGGGATGGTGTGCCCCAAAACTCCCGCACCGCCTACCGCTGGTTCCGCAAGGCGGCGGAACAGGGGGATCGTGAAGCGATCACCGCCGTGGGTTACTGCCTGCTCAACGGCGAGGGGGTGGACAGCGACCACAGGGCCGCCGTGGAGTGGTTCCGCAAGGGCATCAAGCTCGGGGACCGGGACGCGCCCCTCTATCTGGCGTCATGCCTGCTCTACGGCGAGGGCGTCGAGGTGGATGTGGACGAGGGGCTGCGGATGGCGCGCGAAGCCTGGGACGAGAGCCAGGACCCGCAGTTCGCGTACCTCATCGCCCGAGCCCATGAGGAACTTCTGGACGACGACGTGGAGGCGCGCGCCTGGCACCGTCGCGCCGCGGACAAGGGCGACGATGAGGCCATGCTCTCCCTGGGCGACATGCATCGCTTTGGTCTGGGCGGCAAGCGCAACCTGAAGGTGGCCTTCTCCTGGTACGAGGCGTCTTCCGAGGCGGGCAACCTCGAGGGTCTGGCGACCCTGGCCTATTGCTATGCGGTTGGGGAGGGGGTGGCGATCGACGAAACCAAGGCCTTCGAGCTGTATGAGCGCGCCGCAGAGCTCGGCGATGAGGAGAGCCGCATGTCCGTGGCCGCCTGCTATCTGCACGGTGCCGGGGTGCCGGTGGACGCCGATCGCGGGATGGCGCTGCTCGCTGAGCTCGCCGAATCCAACCCGTCCGCCGCGATGCGGCTTGCCGAACTTCTGTACGACGGCGAGCGGGTTCCACAGGACTTTGAAGCGACAGCCCGCTGGCTGCAGGACGCGGCCAAGCGCGACGTTCCCGAGGCGATCACCTTCCTTGGCGTGCTGCACTGGAACGGGGAGGGGGTCGAGAAGGACCGCCAAAAAGCCCGTCAGCTCTACGCCCAGGCGGCGGCGCTGGACGAGCCCCACGCGCTCTACAACCTTGGGCTGGCGGGCGGCATGGACGGTCCGGACGAGGTGCCCGAGGGCGAGACAGAGCCCGTCGAGTGGGAGCTGATCGAACAAGCTGCCGAGCAGGGCCACGGGCCCTCGGCGGTGCTGCTCGCGGCCCGCTGGATCGATGGTCGTGACGGGGAGACGGATCCTGCGCGAGGCTTCGAGAGCCTGGCGCCGGCCATCGAAGCCGAGGATCCCGATGCCCTGTTTTTCGCTGCGGAATGCCTGCGCGACGGTGTCGGCGTGACGGCTGACCCGGCCAAGGCCCTGGAGTACTTTGAGTTAGCCCAGCTCATGGGCGTCGATACACGCGTCGAGCGCGGCGTGCTGCGTCGCCGCATGCGCGGCAAGGACGGACGAAAATGATGGACCCCACGCCGCTGGCGCTGGCGCTGCTGGCGGCGCTGCTGATCGAGCGCTGCATCTTGACCCTGGCCGATTGGCTCAACCTGCGCGGGATGGCGCCCGAGCCGCCAGAGGCCTTCCGGGCCGAGGTGGACGCCGAGCGCTGGGGAAAAGCGCGCGATTACCTCGGGGCGAAGACCCGCCTTGGTCTGCTGCAGCGCGCCTTCGAGTTCGCGGGGCTGCTGGCGTTTTGGTGGCTGGGCGGATTCGGCCGGCTCGACGGGCTCGTGCGCGGCTTTGGCTGGGGCGAACTCCCTACGGGCCTGGCGTACCTGGGGATCCTGGCGTTCGCGTCGGGGCTGCTGGGACTCCCTTTCGCCTGGTACCACGACTTTGGCATCGAGCGGCGCTTCGGGTTCCACAGACAGTCGGCGGGCAGCTGGTGGGGCGACCGGATCAAGGGCGTCCTCGTCGGTGTGCTGATCGGCGGGCCCTTGATCTCGCTGCTCCTGTGGGCCTTCGACTCCCTCGGCGAGCGCGGCTGGCTGGTGGCATGGGGGCTGGCGGGAACCTGGACGCTGCTGGTCCAGTACCTGGCGCCGTCGTTCATTCTCCCCCTGTTCATGAAGTTCGCGCCGCTCGAGGACGAGGGCCTGCGCGGAGAGCTCGACGACCTTGCTGGGGCGACGGGCTTCCCCCTGACCGAGGTCTCGGTCGTCGACGCGTCGAACCGCTCGAGCCACGCCAACGCGTTTTTCACCGGGCTGGGCAAGCGCAAGCGCATCGCGTTGTTCGATACCTTGCTCGAGCGTCATTCGAAAGACGAGGTGACGGCGGTTCTGGCCCACGAAATCGGCCACTGGAAGCTGGGGCACATCTGGCGCGGCACGGTGTTTTCCATGGTCCAGCTCGGCGGCTTTCTCTGGCTGCTCGGCTGGGTGCTACGCACACCGCAGGTCTTCGAGGCATTCGGCGTTGCGCTGCCGTCGGTCCACGTGGGCCTCGTGCTTTTCGGCGTGCTCACCTCGCCGCTGTCGCTGATCCTTGGACCCCTCTTCGCCGCGCTGTCCCGCCGCAATGAATTCCAGGCGGATGCGTTTGCGGTCCAGACGACCAAGCGCGCCCCCGACCTCGTGCGGGCGCTGACGAGGCTCTCGAAGGAGAGCCTATCGAACCTGACTCCCCACCCGCTCTACGTGACGCTGCACTACAGCCATCCGCCGCTGGTGCAGCGTGTGAAGGCGCTGGAGCAGGCCGGGTAAGCTTCGCCGCCCGAAGGATGCATCGGGCGACGAGGCCTGTCCTTGGCGAGGCCTAGACCTATTGCCAGGTGACGCTGACCGCGTCGGTGAAGTTCGAGGTCGATCCCGGGTTGCTGTCACGGTACCAGGCCTGGTAGTTGCGCGTTTCGCCAGCCATGACCGAGGTCGTGCCCAGGGGCAGGGGAGTGTCGGTCAAATCGATCGGCAGCAACATGGTGCCGAAGATTCCGGTGAAGAGTACTTCGCCTGCGCGGTTGTAGCGCCCGATGGCGCCGGCGAGGCAGAGGTTGCCTTGACTGCCGCCAGGGTTGGCGACAAAGCCCTGGGTGGTGCTGGTGACGAAGAAGCCAAACTGGGTGAGGGGCAGGTCTTCTGCGTTCAGTGCGACGCTGTTGTCGGCGGCGTTCGGGGAGCCGGTGACGGCGATACGGCCGGGCATGCCGGTCGAGTTGGCCTCGCCGGCGCAATAGACCGCACCCAGCTCGGCGATGGACTCGTACCACATCACGCGGTCGGAGAAGAAGATGCCCCCGATCACGTCACGGTCCCCGTCGGAGTCCAGGTCGCTGACCCACACGCTGCTGGCCCCGTTGTGCTGGGAACCGCTGCCGAGGACCTGGGCCTGGCCGAAGAAGCCCATGCCGAAGCCCTTGTGCCAGGCGATGGAGTCGCCGGTCCTGTTCGCCACGATGACGTCTTGAACGCCGTCGTAGTCGAGGTCCGCCGCCGTCGTATCGAATGGGTCGGCGGATAGGTTCGAGATGAGCTGCTGGGTTCCGAAGCCGTTGCCGGTGTTGCGGTACCAGGCGAGCTTGTCGTCTTCGAAGGACGTACTGAGCACGTCTTCGCGCCCGTCACCGTCGAGGTCGGCGATGCTGAGCGACGAGAAGCCGTTCGTTCCTGTGGTCAACAGGATCGGGGCGCTGAAACTGCCAGCACCATCGTTGCGGAACCAGTCGATGCGATCGTCGAATTCTGCGCCGGCGATGGCGTCCAGGTCGCCGTCGCCGTCCACATCGGTCAGGGCCACATCTCGAGCTCCGTCGAATCCCGTGGCAAGGTTCGCTACGAACTGGAAGCCGCCCAGGCCATCACCCGAGTACCAGGCGACCGTGTCCGCGTTGTAGCCCGCGACAAGCATGTCGAGGTGTCCATCGCCGTTCAAATCGCCGGCCTCTGCAGCAAAGGCGCCATCGATGGCGGCGACTGGCTGTTCGGGCCCGAAGGCGCCTCCGCCGAGATTCTCAAACCAAACGACCACGTCGTTGCTGGCCGCAGACAGGAAGGGATCCAGGTCGCCGTCTTCGTCGATGTCGGCGAGCCGGACACCGCGGACGTCGCTGTAGCCGTTGGCGATGGTCTGGACGGAGCCGAATCCGGCCCCTCCGAGGTTCTCCAACCAGAAGGCGCCGAAGAAGCTGCCGATGACGACGTCGGTACGGCCGTCACCGTTGACGTCCATGGTGCGGGTGCTGATGGCTCCGTCTACGGAACCGATGATCTGACTTGGCGCGAACTGGGCGACGGCGGCCGGCGCGAGGAGAAGGGGCAGTGCTGTGTGTAGAACGAAACGCATTGTGCTCTTGGTTTTGATGCCGATTGGCGGAAGGGAAATCGGTGGACGTCCACCGAGGTTCCCCAGGGGCGGAGGGGCGGCAGCGATATGGAGCAAGGCGAACAACTTCGAGCCTTCGAGGCGGACGTTCCGTTCAGCGCGTTGGTTGGCGAAAAAGGGGATTCCTAGGAATTTGCGTAACGGCGGCTCGTTCGGCGTGGCAGCTGGGTGGAGCCCGGGTGCCGAGTGACGCGGAGGCCCCTTCAAAAAAACCTCAGAGTTCGCGTCATGCTCGCGTTGCCGGGACCCGTCTAGTCCGGTGTTCCCATGCACAAGTCCCGCTCCCAGCCGTCCCTCGAAGCGTCCCTGGTCCAACAGGAGCCCTTCCTGCAGCGTTTGGCGAAGGCGCTTGTCCAGGATGAGCACCGGGCGGCTGACCTCGTCCAGGACACCGTGGCCGCTGCCCTGAGCCACGTGAGCAGCAA
Organism: uncultured Planctomycetaceae bacterium; assembly: GCA_964459495.1. Lineage (GTDB taxonomy): Bacteria > Planctomycetota > UBA1135 > UBA1135 > CAYWNK01. Next base: position 6,499 of record CAYWNK010000071.1, on the reverse strand, counting down.
GGACGGCCCCGGCCGGCGCGCCAGCCTGGAGGCGCTGTCCCCTGGGCGGCTGCGCGGCTGGCTGTCGACGGTGCTGCGCAACACCTCGATCGATCGCGCGCGTGCAGCGGATGCGATGGAGCCGGTGGGCGAGGTCCTCGGCTCTTTGGCCGGATCGATCGATAGCCCGGACGAGATTGCGCAGCGGCTCGAGCGCCAGCAGTTCCTGCACGGGGCTTTGATGGCCCTGCCGGAGACCTCGCGCACGGCTCTGGTGCTGCGCTACCAAGACGGGCTGACGCCCACGCAGATTGCGGAGGCCACCGGCTGCCCGCTGCCGACCACCAAGTCACGGCTCCGGCGCGGCCTGGATCTGCTCAAGGCTGAACTCGAACGCCGCTCGAAGGGCGCGGACGAGCCCGGTTTCGACTGGCTCACCGCTGTTGTCCCCCTGGCCTTTCCGCGGGGGGGAGCAGCGCTCGCGCTCTCCGCGCCGTCGACCCTGTCCCTCTTGAGTTTCGCTATGTGGAAGCCCCTGACCCTCGTCGTCCTTGCCGTTCTTCTCGTGGGAGCCGGAGTGCTCGTGTGGGAGGGGACCAGTGAGCCGGCGCTTTCTCCCGCGGCAGAGACCGCTGCGGCCGGCCTGGGGGATGCGGGGGTGGATGGGGAGCCCAGCCTGTCGGCAGCGGTCGCCGCAGGCACGGAAGTCGGTCGCGAGCAGGTGGCTGGGAGTGGGAGCGGGAAGGCAGCCAGCGCGTCCGTGCCCGTCACGCTCCCTGCGTTGAGTGGGCAGGTGGTCTCCGCGATGTCCGGCCAGCCCGTGCCGGCCCTCGTGCAGGCCGCTGGCGAGTCGACGCGGGCTTCGGTCGCGGGGGGCGGGTTTCTGCTCGCGCAGGGGGCGCCGGAGGGATCGATGCTGAAGGTGGTCCATCCCCGCTTCGAGACGCTTGAGATCTCGGTTCCGGCGTGGGAAGGGGGTGCTGCCAAGGCCGGCGCGATGCCCCTGGAGTTGGATCTGGGCTCGATCGAACTCGTGCCAAAGGACTCCAGCGAGGTCCGCGTGGTGAACGGACAGGGTCTGCCGGTCGCCGGCGCACGCTGCACTCTGCATCGCGGGTTGGGACGCATCATGGAGGGGAACGGTCCCGGTCCCGGCGAGCATGACAGGGAGCGGCCGGTCGGCGTGACGGACGAGGAAGGCCTGGTGCGCTTCCGCCTCGCGTATGCCGCGACGTTTACGGTTCTCGACGCGGGGGGCCGGATGGGCGCGGCCAGCGTCAGCTCCGGGGAGAGCACGCGAGTCAAGCTGGACGGGCCCGCCCGGGAGCTTGTGGTGACGGACCATGAATCGGGCGAACCTGTGGCTGGGCGCGCGTTTCCCCTGGGCTGGCAGCGGGGCTCGCGGGAATGCAGTCTCTTCCTATGGACCGACGAGCGGGGTCGTGCCGTGCTCCCGGTGGGGGCGGGCCGCCTGGTGTTTGGCAAGAGCGAGCCGCGCCTGATGCTTGGGAGCTTGGGCGTTGGGGACCGCAAGACGGCGGATCTCGGGGCGCGAGCGGCGCTCGTGTCCGACGACGTGAAAGCGGACGAAGTGCTGCTCACGCTCAGCGCCGGTAGCCACGAAGCGGGCCTCGAGCTCTTTGACGCGATCACGACCGAGCCCATCGATGGCGCGGCCCACTGGCAGCTGAGGCGCAGGGGGGAGTCGGGCCAGGGCTGGACGGGATCGGTGGCGGAGGCGTCCTATCCCATCGCGGCGGGCCTGCTGACGACCCACGGTTGGTTTGTGAAGCCTGCCCCCAAGGGAGGTTCCACGATTGGGGAGCGCTGGATCGCGGTTGCCGGATACCGGGTGCAGACGATCCGCTCGGAGGTCGACCTGCGGGGCGTACCGATCGCGCTGGAGCCCGGTGGGTCGCGGCAGCTGCGGCTGGTCGACGCCCTTGGACGGCCGCGGGCAACCTCGGTGCTGCTGGAGCTGATGGAGGGCGTTCGCATTCGGACGCGAACCGGGCCAGACGGGCGGACGGAGCCGCTGCCCTGGGACCCGAGCCTCTCGTGGCGCGTCTGGGCCACCGGCCTGGGGACCGAGGAGGATGGGTACCAGGTGCCGGCTTCCCTGCTGGAGAGCCAGGAGATCGTCACGCTGCGGGACGAGCGGCCGGCGGGTGGCATTCGCGTCGTTGGTGTTCCCGATGGCAGCGAGCCGGTCTTCGTCGTGTCCGCGGATGGGCCGGAACAGGCGCATGGGGCGGGGACGGGAACGCTCGACTTCGAGGGTCTTGCACCTGGGGACTACACGGTGGGTCCGCTGCCCTGGGCGACCCAGATGATCAACCGGCTGCGCTCCACGGGGCCCGGCGAAAGCCTGGCCGAAGACGCCAGCGCACCCCGCGCGGACTTCGTGGTGACCGTTCGTGCAGGGGAGATCGCCCGAGTGGAGTGGGACCCCCGTTGGGTGGCGAGTGAACCCTTGTGGGGACACGTGCGCAGCAACGCGGTCGAGGTGAAGGGCTTCGCGGTCCTGCCGATCTATGGCGGCACGGGGGCTTCGATGCTCATCGGAGGCGAAAGCGGGTGGATCTACTGCGACGGGGAGGGCCGATTCCGCACTCGATCCGGTGACCCCGAGCCCAGCGCGTTCCTCTTTGCCCGCTTCGACCACGACGTCTTCGGCAGGCGGCCCGTGGTTCTCGACTCCCAGCCCGTACGTGCCGACGGCGAGTACTCCATCGCGCTCACCTCGTATGAGCTGGTCGCCACCAACGCGGCAGAGTGGGCGGGCCCCGACGTGCTGTGGGGGGACCGGCCGACGGTCGCGCACATCGGAGACTTCGGCGCCCTCGGAGCTCCGATGGACATCGCCCACGGCGCTGCGGACATCCGCTGGAACCCTGCCGAAGCCCTGGTCGTGGAGGGCCTACCCAGCCACATCCACGAGCTGCTGCTCACCTATGCCGAGGAGGCGCCCGACATCGTGGTGCCCCTCACGCCGGGGGACAGGAAGCGGATCGAGATCCCGATCCCGCTGCCCAGCCGGTAGACGGCGGCAGGGGGCGCCGGACTGGCGCAATGCAGGGCCGTCCAGCAAATTGGGGCGGTGGCGTCATCCGTTTTTCGGTCCCGTTCGTTCTGGGGGTGATCCAGCGAACGCCATGTCCACATCCCGCCCTAGCCAGCCCCTCGAAGCAGCCCTGGCGCTGCAGGAACCCTTCCTCCAGCGCCTGGCCAGGGCTATCGTGCAAGACGAGAACATCGCGGACGATCTGGTTCAGGACACAGTTGCCGCAGCACTGACGCACGTGCGCAGCAAGGCTAGCGGCGGCCGGCGGATGCGCCTGGAGTCCTTGCCGCCGGAAGGTCTGCGCGGCTGGCTCTCGACGGTCCTGCGCAACACCAGAATCGACCGCGTCCGCGCCTCCCGCCGCTCACAGGCCGTGGATCCTGAGACCATGGGAACTCTTCCCAGCCGTGTCGACAGCCCGGACGGGATCGCCCAGCGGCTCGAGCGCCAGCAGCTGCTCCATGGGGCACTCATGTCCCTGCCGGATGCGCAGCGCACGGTACTGGTCCTGCGCTACCAGGACGACATGTCGGTTCGGGAGATCGCGGAGGCCACCGAGAGCCCGGTTCCCACGGTCAAGTCGCGCCTGCATCGCGGCCTCAGCCTGCTGAAGGATGAGCTGCAGCGCCGGTCCGGCGGTGAGCCAACGGACGGTCCAAGCTGGCTGAGCGCGATTCTACCGCTGGCCCAGGCAGACCACGCTGCGCCGTTGGGCGTGGCGGCATCGAGCACCTCCTCCCTGCTGACCCTCGCCATGTGGAAAACGATCGTCCTTGCCGTTGCGGCCGTCTTCTTGGTTGGCGTCGCTGTCATGGCGACGAGGGGGAGATCTCCTGCGTTGGAGGCCGGCGGCACCGGGCCCCGTGTCGCGAGTGCAGCGGCGGAACCGGATGTGTCGAAGGGGTCGGACGAGAGCGGTGGAGGCCCCGAAGTCGCACGTCAGGTGGTGGCTGGCGCCGTGTTGGAGCCAGGGCAAAATGCAGGCGCGGGGCCGCGTCCAGCATGGACGGGGTCTGTGGTTTCCGTCTCGTCGCGAAAGCCGGTGCCGGCGCTCGTGCAGGTGGGCGCGAGCACCTCGACACGCGCGTCGATGATAGACGGCAAGTTCCTGATCGAGCCGACGGCGGCGTCCGAGGGGACCCTGCGGCTGAAGCATCCGATGTTCGAGCCGCTTGAGATTCCCCTGCCTGCCTGGGTCCCGCCGGCGCGGCGAGCGGAGGGCAGGGATGCCCTGTCGGTGCCCCTGGCCCACCAGGATCTCGGTGTGATCGAGCTCACTCCGAAAGGCGAGGCAACGGTGCGCGCCGTGGATGTCCAGGGCCGACCTATCGCAGGTGCCAGTTGCTCCCTCCATCGCAGCCTGGATCAGATCATGCAGGGGCATGGGCCGGGGCCTGGGGCCTTCGACCAGCCGTTTCCTGTGGGGGAAACCGACGTCGATGGACGGTGCAAGGTGCGGCTGGCCTTCGACGCTACGGTGTCGGTGCTAGGGCCGGATGGCCGCATGGGGGCTGGTCGGGTGAGTGCAGGTGAAACCGCGGTCGTGCGCCTCGACGGGCTCGCTCGCACGGTCACCTTTGTTGATCGCGCGACCGGCGACCCAGTCGCCGGTCGCGCGTTTCCGATGGGTTGGCAGCAGGGGGCAGCGGAAGCGAGTCTGTTCCTGCGTACGGACGGGAACGGCGAAGCGGCATTGCCCGTCGGCGCGGGCCGGCTGACCCTGTGCAAGGGGGAGCCGCGTCTCCTGATCGATGGCATGCGGGCTGGATCGCGGACGATTGACGCGCGCAAGCCGGGGTCGTTTCAGATCTCAGAGATCCTCCAGCTTGAAGAGACGCAGGTCACCGTCTTGGTCAGCAATCACGAGGTTGGGATCCGGCTCGTGAACAAGGCTACAGGCGAGCCGGTGGACGGCACGGCCTACTGCAACCTGCGCTACCTGGAGGATCGCCACGGGTGGCTTGGGCCGGCAGCAGACACACCCTATTCGGTGGTGGGCGGGGACATCACCGTACACACGTGGTTTGCGGACGCTAGGGAGGAAGAGACGGAGCGCTGGATTGCTATCCCGGGCTACCGAATCCACACGATCGCTGGCGGTTTGGAGCTGAAGGGAACGACACTAGCGCTCGAACCCGGCGAAGCGCGGCGGCTGCGATTCGTCGATGGTCGCGGGCGGCCGCGGGAGCTGAGCTTCTTCCTCGACCTAGGACCTGGCATCAGCGTTCGATCGCGCACGGGTGTGGATGGCATTTCCGAGGCGTACCCCTGGGACCCGGGAACCGCTTGGAAGCTGCGGGTAGCTGGCGTTGGGGCGGTGAAGGATGGCCTCACGATTGCTGCAGACACCCTCGCGGCCAACGAGATCGTGGCTCTGAACATCGACAAGGAGTCCAGCGGGATTCGATTTGTCGGTGTTCCAGCAGACAGCCCTCCACTCTTCGCTGGAAACACGCATGGGGCGACCGCGGCCGTGTCCGCTAGGCCTGGCGAGTTCGAGGCGCTAGGTCTGTCTCCCGGCAGCTACGCGGTTGGCCCCCAGTCCTGGATGACTCAGTTAGCGGGTCGGGGCCGGCAGGTCAGCGGGTTGAGCACGGGACACTCCGATGCGGACTTCGAAGCGGTATTCCTGGTGCACGTGGCCGCGGGCGAAACCGCCGAGGTCCCCTGGGATCCACGTTGGGCCAGTGCCGCCCCATTGACTGGGCGCGTCCTGGCGCTTGGCCTGGAGGGCAGCGATCTAGCAGTACTGCCGGTCTATGGACTCACCGGGACCTCCATCTACTTTGGCCCAAGCACGCCTTGGGTCTACTGCGACAACCAGGGGCAGTTTCGAACTCGGCCAGGGGAACCCCAACCGGTCGCACTCCTGTTCGCGCGATTCGGCTATGACAGCTTTGGTCGCAAGCCGATCGTGCTCGATTCCCAGTACATTCGAGCAGACGGGGAGTACTCGATCGGGCTCACGTCCTTTGAGTTGGTTGCGACCAATGCGGAGGAGTGGAGCAATGCGGACGCAGAGTCCCATCCCAGTCCTATGCTCTTTGTGCTGACGGACGATCAGCAGCTCGATGCCCCGATGCAATTTCTTGACGGGGTGGGACCCCGCATCTGGGATCCCGCCGGGCCCGTTCACGTCACTGGCCTACCCGCCCACGTTCATCAGGTCATGGTCCGGAATGTGCGCGACAGGGAGGGGACGATCGTTCCCATCACGCCGGGCGGTCACAGCCGCATCGAATTGGTGGTGCCATTGCCCGAGCCCAAGGCAAAGAGGGAGGCCCCGCCGATGCTGATCCAAGGGCGCTAGGCAAGGCGCGGGTCAACGCGTGGGGTGGCGGGTGAGGATCGAGTCTCAGCGCGGCGACTGGGCCTCGAGTTGGTCGATCAGGCTCTCGGCGGCGTCGAGCATGTGCTGGGACGAGGTGGCGAAGAGGGTCGGGGGCAGGCGCAGGA
>CAYWNK010000070.1:0-23455 GCA_964459495.1 uncultured Planctomycetaceae bacterium | reverse complement strand
CCCCGACCCCGATCGCTCCCCTGCCCGAACCCGCGGACCTCGATCTTCCAGCCGACCTCGAAGCCCAGGTGCTCGGCGCATCGCCCCGACTGGCGGCTCCCCTGGCGCGCATCGATGAGGCGAAGAGCCGGGCGCAGCTGCGCTCCAAGCAACGCTTGCCTGGCTTCGGCCTGGGTGTCGACTGGCTGCAGGTCGCTGTCGCCCTCGATCCGAGCGCCCCGGGCAGAGGCCAGGACCCGCTCGCCGTGGTGGTCGAGCTGGACCTTCCGGTTTGGACCGCCGCCGACGACGCCACCGAGCGCGAAGCAGCCCACGCCCTGCGGGCAGCGCACCTGGAACTCGAGGCCCAGCAGCGCAGCCTGAAGACCGAACTGAGCCGCGTACTCTTCGCGGCCCACGACGCCCAGCGGCGCAGGCACCTGCACCGCGACACCCTTCTGCCCAGGGCCGGCGAGTCCCTGCGTCTTGTGACGAGCGCCTACCGGGCCGGCGCGGCCGGTCTGCCCGAAGTCCTCGAGATCGAACGCCTACGCCTGGATCTGGAGGTGGACCTCGCCCGCGCTGGCAGGGATCAGCGCCTCGCGCTCGCCCGCCTGCGGGCCCTACTCGGAGAGACCCAATGAAACCGGAACGCATTCTGCTGATCGGCGCGCTGTTGGCCGTCCCTATCGCCTTCGCACTGGGCACCCGCACTTCACGCAATGGGCATACCAGCGAGGCCGCGCAGGCCTCAGACGCTGGCTCCCAATCCAGTCCCTGGACCTGCCCGATGCACCCGGCTATCCAGCTCCCCGATCCGGTCCCTTGCCCGGTATGCGGCATGGATCTGGTTCCGAGCGAGAACGCGACCAGCGACGAACTCACGCTGTCCCCCGAGCAGGTGGCCCTCGCCCAGGTCGAAAGCGCGGCCGTCGAGCGCCGCAGCGCCCTGCACGAGGTGCGCCTGGTCGGCACCGTCGCCGTCGACGAAGCGAGCCGCACGGTCGTCGCCGCACGGGTCGGCGGCCGGCTCGAGCGCGTCTTCGTCGACTTTCCCGGAGTTCGTGTCCAGCGCGGCGACCACCTGGTTGAACTCTACTCCCCGACCTTGCTCGCAGCGCAGGAGGAGCTCCTCGTGGCCGCCGCCCAGCGCGCCAAACGGCCGGTGAACGCCGGCGGCACGGCCGGTTCTCCACAGGGAGCAAGCTCGCCCAGTCCCTACGAGCTAGCGCGCGAGAAGCTCGTGTTGTTCGGGCTCGGACCCGAACAGATCGACGCCATCGAGCAGGCCGGCAAAGCCAGCGACCGGGTGGTGCTGCACTCCGCCGTGGGCGGCACGGTGCAGAGCCTGATGGCAGAGCAAGGCCAGTACGTGGACGAGGGAACTCCCCTCATGGAGATCTCTGACCTCGGCCACGTGTGGGTGGAGCTCGAGGCCTTTGAACAGGATCTTCCGTGGTTGCGCTACGGCCAGCCCGCCACCCTCCAGGCCGAGGCACTGCCGGGGGTGCCGCTGCGCGGCACCTTGTCGTTCATCGAACCCGAGGTCGACAGCGTGACGCGTACGACCACCGTGCGCGTCAGCCTGGAGAACAGCGACCAGCGGCTCAAGCCCGGGATGTTCGTGCGAGCCCAGGTGCACGCCGAACTGGGCGCCAGCGGTGCGACGCGCCCCATGAGCCTCGCGGGCAAGTGGATCAGCCCGATGCACCCCGAGGTCATCCATGACTCGCCCGGTACCTGCGACGTCTGCGGAATGGATCTGGTGCCAGCCGAACAGTTCAACCTCGCCACCGGTCACGCGCCCGGAGCTGCCACCAAGCCCCTGACCGTCCCGCTCAGCGCCGTCCTGCCCACCGGCCGGCGCTCGATCGTGTACCTGGAGCGCAAGACCCGGGAGGGCTTCGCCTATGAGGCCCGCGAGGTCGTGCTCGGCCCACGGGCCGACGACATGTTCATCGTCATGGAAGGCCTGAAAGAAGGCGATCGCGTGGTCGTGCGGGGCGCCTTCCGCATCGACAGCGCCATGCAGATCCGCGGTATCCCCAGCTCGATCGACCGCATGGCCACGTCCGGTTCGGCCGTGACTGGCCGGGCGCAGGCCGCGACCCTGCGCGCATCCCTGGAGAGTTTTTGGAAGGGCACACTCGACCTGACCCAGGCCCTTGGCGACGAGCGCGACGCGGAAGCCGTGGCCTTTGCCCGCGAGCTACCGGATCAGCTGAGCGCCGCGCGCCCGGGATCGCTCGTGGCCACCGCCCGCGAGGACTACGATTCCCTGATGCCCGTGCTCGTTGCGCGGACCCGGGACCTGGCGGACTCTGCGGATGCGGACGAGCTGCGCCAGCGGCTCGCTCCCTTTTTCGACGCCGCTCTGCCCCTGGCCGATGCCTTCGGCGTCCCGGCTGCCACCGGAGCGCGCGAAGTGCACTGTCCCATGGCCCTCGATGGACTGGGCGCAAGCTGGATTCAGCGCGAAGGGCCCGTGCACAACCCCTACTTTGGCAGCGCGATGCTGCGCTGCGGCGAAGCCCTCCGGGCCCTGGGGGTCGAATAGTGCGCCGAGTCCTAGAGCGCTGGACCGCCGCTGGCCTGGAGTTGCCCGCCATCCCGGCGCTGGCCACCCTGCTGCTGATCGCCGGTGGCCTGTTCGTCGCTCCATTCGATTGGCAGGTGGGCGGTGTCGAGCGCAGTCCAGTGGCCGTCGACGCGCTCCCCGACACCGGTGACAACCAGCAGATCGTCTACACGAGCTGGCCAGGGCGCTCCCCCCAGGACGTGGAAGACCAGATCACCTACCCCTTGACGGCCGCGCTGCTCGGTGTGCCTGGCGTGCGGGCCCTGCGCAGCTCGAGCATGTTTGGCGCCTCGACGATCAACGTGATCTTCGACGACGGGCGCGACTTTTACGACTCCCGCAGCAGGCTGGTCGAGCGCCTGGCGAGCCTCGACGCCGGTGTCCTGCCGTCCGATGCTCGCCCGACCCTCGGACCCGATGCGACGGCCCTCGGCCAGGTCTTTTGGTACACGCTGGAAGGTCGCACGCCCGAGGGCGAGGCCGCCGGCGGCTGGGACTTGGGCGAGCTACGCACGATCCAGGATTGGACGCTGAAGAACGCCCTCTCCAGCGTTCCCGGCGTGGCGGAGGTCGCCTCGATTGGCGGCTACGTAGAGGAGTTTCAGATCGACGTCGACCCCGCCAAGCTCCTCGCCCACGGCATTTCGCTGGCCCAGGTCTTCGATGGGGTGCGAGCCTCCAACGTCGACATCGGCGCGCGGACACTCGAGATCAATCGGGCCGAGTACGTCGTCCGCGGGCTCGGCCGCCTCGAAACCCTGGCCGATCTCGAGTCCGTCGTCCTGCGGGCAACCGACGGCATCCCGATCACCCTGCGTCAGGTCGCCGACATCTACCGTGGCCCCGCCCCCCGCCGTGGCGCCCTGGACAACGCGGGCACCGAGGCCGTCGGCGCCGTCATCGTGGCGCGTTTCGGATCCAATCCGATGGAGGTCATCCAGGCCGTGAAAACGCGAATCGCAGAACTTGCCGGCAGCCTGCCGTCCAAGGAGCTCGAGGATGGAACCACCAGCCGCGTCACGATCGTGCCCTTTTACGACCGATCCCAGCTGATCGACGAGACGCTGGGAACCCTGTCCGAAGCCCTGCGCAACCAGGTCTTGCTGACCGCCATCGTGATCCTCGCCATGCTTGGGCACATGCGGAGCGCGCTCCTCGTCGCTGGGCTCGTGCCGCTTGCGGTACTGGCGACGTTCCTGGGGATGCGCCTGCTCGGCGTGGAAGCCAACGTCGTGGCCCTAGCCGGGATCGCAATCGCCATCGGCACTCTCGTCGACATGGGCATCGTGCTGACCGAGAACATCCTGCAGCACCTGAGTCCTGGGCAAAGCCGTGCCGAACGGCGCGCGGCGATCGCGGCAGCCACCTCAGAGGTTGGCAGCGCCATGCTGACCGCGATCCTCACGACCGTGGTTGGCTTTCTCCCGGTGTTCACGCTCCAGGGTCCCGAGGGCAAGCTTTTCGAACCCCTGGCCGCCACGAAGACACTCGCGCTGATCGCGTCGATCGTCCTCGCCCTAGGAATCGTGCCCGCGGCCGCTGCCACCCTGCTGCGGCCGAGGGGCCCCAGCACTAGGGGAGTCCAAGGGATCCTGTTCACCCGGGCGCTCTGCCTGGCGGGACTCATCGGCTTTGGCTGGGCATGGGCGCCCGCCGGTCCCTCTAGGCCGATCGTTGGGGCGCTCTTCGGAGTCCTCATCCCTGGCGGATTCCTGCTGCTGTTCTCCGCTCTCCAGCGGGCCTACGCGCCGATGCTACGGTGGTGTCTCGCCCACAAGCTCCTGTTCCTATGCGCTCCGCTGCTGCTGCTCTTCGGGGGCCTGACCGTCTGGCTGGGAGCAGGACGAACGCTAGGCTTCCTACCCAACGCCGCGCTGAACAGCTCGGTGGGCCGCTCGGTCACCGGCGCATTTCCTGGTCTGGGTCGCGAGTTCCTCCCGCGCTTTGACGAGGGGACCTTCCTGCTGATGCCGGTCACCATACCGAGCGCCTCCATCGGGGAAGCGCTCGAACTGATGCAGATCCAAAACGCCCGCATCGCGGCGCTGCCCGAGGTGCAAACCGTCGTGGGCAAGATCGGCCGCGTGGAGAGCGCCCTGGATCCCGCCCCGATCAGCATGGTCGAAACCGTGATCCAGCTCGAGCCGGAGTTCGGCACGGACGAGGACGGCGAGCGTGTTCGCCACTGGCGCCCGGCCATCGCCTCCCCCGCCGACATCTGGGACGAGATCGCTCGCGCAGCCCAGGTGCCCGGCATGACCACCGCGTCGATGCTGCAGCCGATTGAGACCCGCCGCATCATGCTCCAAACCGGACTGCGCGCGCCGATGGGCGTCAAGGTGTACGGCCACAGCCTCGAGGACCTCGAGGTCGCGTTGAATCGCATCGAACCGGTCCTCGCCGCCATCCCCGGCGTGCAGGCCGCCAGCGTGTTCGCCGACCAGGTGGCCGGCAAGCCATACCTCGAGATCGACCTGGACCGCGAAGCGCTCGCTCGCCATGGCCTTTCCATCTCCAAAGTGCAGGCCGTCATCGGAGTCGCGGTAGGCGGAGCGGAACTCACCACGGTGCAGGCCGGCAGGGAGCGCTTTGCCGTACGGGCAAGATACAGCCGCGAACTGCGGGAGACCCCGGAGGACCTGGCCGCGGTGCTGGTCCCCACTCCCGGCGGTGCCCAAATCCCGCTCGGCCAGCTCGCCCAGCTGCGCCTAGCCCGCGGTCCCCAGGTGATCCGCTCGGAGGATTCCTTTCTGGTCGGGCACGTGCTCTTCGATGCCCTGCCCGGCAAGGGGGCGGTGGACGTGGCGCTTGGGGCCAAGGCAGCCCTGGAGGCCGCCCGCGATCGGGGCGACCTCGTCTTGCCCGCCGGGGTTCACTTTCGTTTCGCGGGTGAGTACGAGAACCAAATGCGGGCAGCCGCCACCCTGCGCGTCGTCCTCCCGGTCTCCCTGGCCCTCATCTTCTTGCTCCTCTACATGCTGCTACGCCGCGTAGCCGCGGCGTTGATCGTATTCAGCGCGGTCTTCGTCGCCTGGTCCGGTGGCTTCCTACTGCTTGGGCTCTATGGAATTCCCGGCTTCTTGGACTTCGAGCTCGCCGGTGTCCACATCGGCGACCTATTCGGGGTCCGACCCGTGAACCTGTCGGTCGCGGTCTGGGTCGGGTTCCTGGCCCTGTTCGGCATCGCGACCGACGACGGCGTCATCCTCTCCACCTACCTGCGCCAGTCCCTGACGGAGCTCGCGCCCAGCAGCCGAGCAGAGGTCCGTCAGGCGGTCGTCGAGGCCGGCCTGCGCCGCGTCCGGCCCTGCCTGATGACCACGGCGACGACCACCCTCGCGCTGCTCCCCGTCCTGTCGTCGAAGGGCAAGGGAGCCGACATCCTCGGTCCCATGGCGATCCCCACTTTCGGCGGCATGCTCGTCGTTCTCATCACACTGTTCCTAGTTCCGACCTTGGTGTCGGCCCTGGAAGAGTCCAAGCTAGCCCCATGCGAAACACCCTAATCGCCCTTGTGCTGTCCGCCTGCCTGCTGGCATGCGGATCCGAGCCCGAGACCACCACCGGCGAGTCCGGCAGCACCGTGTCCACGGCCAGCAGCCAGACAGCGGAGAGCGCTGGCTCGAGCGCCGTACAAAGCGAGCCCTACCCCCTGGCCACTTGCCCGGTGTCCGGTGAGGAGCTGGGCTCCATGGGCGAGGCCGTGATCCTGCAGCAGCCGGGTCGCGAGGTCGCGCTGTGCTGCAAGGCCTGCGTGAAGACCTACGAAGCCGATCCGGAAACCCACAACAAGGAGATCGACGCGGCAATCGTCGCCGCGCAGAAGCCGGACTACCCCCTCGACACCTGCCTGATCTCGGGCGAGGTCATCGGGACCTCCGACCATATGGTTCCCGTCGACCATGTGGTCGGCAATCGTCTCTACCGGCTGTGCTGCGCGTCCTGCACCAAGTCCCTCGAGAAGGACCTCCCCAAGTACCGGGCCGAGGTGCTCGCAGCCGCCGCGAAGCAAGGGGAGTAGGAGCACAGCCCCATGGCCGGCGCCTACGTCTGCCCCTGCCATCCGGAGGTCTCTTCCCAAGCGTCTAGCCTCTGCCCCAAGTGCGGCATGGCCCTCGAGCCGGCCGCCGGGGGCGCGGAGCTCGGGGAGAGTTCCGAACTCCGCGCGATGGAGCGTCGCCTCATCGCTGCCGCTCTGCTGTGCGTGCCCCTGCTCCTGATCGCGATGGGCCCCATGCTCGCGCCCACCCTGCGCTGGCCGAGCTGGACCCGGGGATCGAGCGGCGCCTGGCTGCAGCTCGCACTAGCCACCCCCGTCGTCTTCGGCTGCGGTTGGACGTTCTTCCGCCGCGCCTGGGCCTCGTTGCGCCATGCGAGCCCCAATATGTTCACGCTGGTGGCCATGGGGGTCAGCGCGGCCTTTGGCGCGAGCGCGCTGGGCACCATCGCCCCCACGCTCCTGCCCCCCGACGCCCTGGGTCCAGGCGGGGAGGCGCCCCTCTACTTCGAGTCCGCCGCGGTGATCGTCGCGCTGGTGCTGCTGGGCCAGGTGCTGGAGCTGCGCGCCAGATCGCGCACGAGCCGGGCCCTTGAGCAGCTCCTCGACCTCACGCCCCCCACCGCCCACAAGATTGACGGCACCGGCCTAGGCACGGTGGAGATTGGACTGCACCTGGTGCGCCCCCGGGACCGGCTCGAGGTGCGCCCCGGCGGGCGCATTCCCGTCGACGGCGTGGTCGTCCAGGGGCAGAGCACGGTGGACGAGTCGATGCTGACCGGCGAGCCGCTGCCCGTGGCGAAGGGGCCCGGCGACGCGCTGAGTGGCGGAACGATCAACCAGACCGGCGTGCTGCGCATGGACGTCACGCGCATCGGAGACAAGACCCTGGTGGCTCGCATCGCCGCCCAGGTCGCTGAGGCGCAGCGCAGCCGCGCTCCCATCCAGGCCCTGGTCGACCGCGTGGCGCGCTGGTTTGTGCCCATCGTTCTGGTCGCCGCACTGCTCGCCGCCCTCGCGTGGCTCATCTGGGGCCCGCCCCCCGCCGCGACCCGCGCCATGCTCAGCGCCATCAGCGTGCTCGTCATCGCCTGCCCCTGCGCGCTGGGCCTCGCGACACCGATGTCGGTGCTCGTGGCGGTGGGCCGTGCCGCCAAGTCGGGGGTCCTGTTCCGCGAAGCCGCGGCCATCGAACGGCTGGCCGCCGTCGATACCCTGGCGCTCGACAAGACGGGCACCCTGACGGCCGGTCGACCGCGGGTCACAGGGGTCGCGCTCCATGGCGACCACTCGACCACCGAGGTCTTGGCCTTCGCCGCCGCGCTTGAACGATCGAGCGAGCATCCCCTCGCGCGGGCGGTGCTCGATGCCGCCGATGAGCACGGCGCCCCGCACCTGCAGCGCCGCGACTTCGTCTCCCACACCGGCGCCGGCCTGACGGGCACCGTCCAGGATCGCAGCGTCGTGCTCGGCAACCACCGCCACCTGGAGCTCTGCGCCCCTTCGGCGCGCTTCCCCGGCCCTGGCTCCGACCGCACCGAGCTACTCCTTGCGGTCGACGGTCTCGCCGCCGCCACGATCGAGGTCCAAGACGAGCTGCGCCCCGGCGCCGCCGAGGCCGTCGAGGCCCTGCGTTCGGCGGGACTGCGCCTGTGGATGCTGACGGGCGACGCCGAGGGCCCCGCCCGCCGCATCGCGGCTCAGCTTGGCATCGAGCGCGTCGACTCCGGGCTGCTGCCCGCCGACAAAGCGCGCCTCGTCGCGGAGGAGATGGCTGCCGGCCACGTCGTGGCGGTGGCGGGCGACGGCATCAACGACGCACCGGCCCTGGCCACCTGCGACGTGGGACTCGCCATGGGCACGGGCACCGATATCGCCAAGGAGACGGCGGCGGTGACGCTGGTGGCCGGCGACCTCGCCGCGGCCGCGCGTGCCCACGCCCTCGCCGGCCGAACCCTGCGCAACATCCGCCAGAATCTGGTCTTCGCCTTCGGCTACAACGCCCTGGGGATTCCCCTCGCCGCCGGTGCGCTCTACCCGCTGCTGGGCCTCCAGCTCAGCCCGATGGTGGCGGCTGCCGCCATGAGCCTGTCCTCTGTATCGGTCATCGCGAACGCCCTGCGGCTGCGCTAAGCCCTTGTCAGTTAGGGGGTCGGGCGGAACTTGGATTTCCGCCCATGAAATCGACGACCCGGGGGATCCTTAGGGGGTCTTGTTCGTTTCGTGACTCCGCACCCCACATCTTGCCCCCATGCTCCAACGCTCCACCCGCAGTCTCGCCCTGTTCCTGCTCGCCAGCTCACCCGCGTGGGCCCAGACCGAAACCCAAAAGCTGTTCCCCACTGCGCCCGAGGACATCGACGCCTTCGGCTGGTGCGTGGACATCGTGGGCGACATCGCCGCCGTCGGCGCGATCGGCGAGGATGACGCCTGCCCCTCCGACCCACTGAACTGCAACTCGGGGGTTGTGTACGCCTACGCGCGCCAGGGGGACACCTGGATCGAGAGCGGACGCCTCACCGCAAGCGATGCCTTCAGCGGTGACCAGTTCGGCCAGGATCTGTCGATCTGGGGCAATCGCATCGTGGTCGGCGCCCACCAAAAGGGCCCCGGCGCGGCGTATGTCTTCGTCAACAACGGCTCCGGCTGGGTGGAAGAACAGAAGCTCCTTGGCAGCGACTCCCTGCCCACCTATCACTTCGGCCATGCTGTCTCCATCGTCGAGGAGAGCATCCTGATCGGCACGATGCGGGACGCCCATGCGGGCAACGAATCCGGCTCGGCCTTCCGCTTCGAGTTTGACGGCACCAGCTGGGTCGAAACCGCCAAGTTGACCGCCAGCAACGCCCAGGCCTTTTCACGCTACGGTCGGGCGATCGCGTCCACCGCGGACTGGGCGATGGTCGGCGCTCCGTTCATGGACCAGGTCGGCGCCAACTCCGGAGCGGTCTACACCTACCCCCGGGACGACAACGGCACGCCCGGCAACCGCCTGGACGACCTGTGGCCCGAGACCCAGATCCTGGTCGGGTCCGACACCGACGATGGGGACCTCTTCGGGCGCTCCCTCGCCATCGAGGGCAACACCCTGGTGGTGGCTGCCGCCCTGGCCGAGGTGAACGGCGTGGCCTCCGGTGCGGCCTACGTGTATGAGTTCCAGGCGGGCAGCGGCAACTGGGTGGAGGTCCAGAAGATCTTCGCGAACGACGCCGACCTCGACGACCAGTTCGGGATGTCCGTGGAGATCGACGGCGACCGGATGCTGGTCGGCGCCCGCGGGGATGACCAAGGGGAAACCAACGCCGGCGCGATCTACCTCTTCGAGCGTGCCCCTGGCTCCGTCGGCGCCTGGGTCCAGACCGCCAAGATCGTGGCCACCGACCCGACCTTCGATGCCTCCATGGGCGACGAGATGGCAGTGTCCCTGTCGGGCAAGACCGCGTTTATCGGCTCCCGTTTCAGCGCGACGGCAGGCGACCTGGTCGGTGAGGCCTACGTCTACGACCTCGAAGCCGACATCGGCACGAAGTACTGCACCGTCACCACGAACTCCACGGGGCAGATCTCGACGGTCACCGCCAACGGATCTCTCCTGGTGGCTGCGAACAACCTCACCTTGAACGCGATCCAGCTCCCGCCGAACCGATTCGGCTACTTCCTCTCGTCCACCGCCCAGGGCTTCTTCCCGCTGGCCGGCGGCAGCCTCGGCAACCTCTGCCTGAACGGCTCGGTGGGCCGCTACACCAGCTCCATCTTCGACACCGGCAGCGCGGGCGTGGCGGCTCAGGTCGTCAATCCCAACGCCATCCCCAACGCCAGCGCCACTCCGTCGATGGCGATGCCCGGCGAGAGCTACTCCTTCCAGGCCTGGCACCGGGACGTGGTTGGGGGCATGCCGGTGTCGAACTTCACCGAGCCGGTTGAAGTGACCTTCCTCTAGGACGAGAATTGGGGCCCCGGTTCGATCGGATCGGGGCTCCCGGACACCATCCCGCCGCCCGCCAGCCCATGCAGATCCACACCGCCACCTTCGCCCTCGGCTGATTCTGGGGCCCTGACTCCCAGTTTGGGGGTCTCGAAGGGGTCGTGCGCACCCGCGTTGGATACGCGGGCGGGACCACCGACCAGCCCACCTACCAGAGCATCGGCGACCACTCCGAAGCGATCGAGATCGACTATGAGCCCGCGGTCGTGACCTACGCCGAGCTCCTCGAGGTCTTCCTCGCCAGCCACAACCCGGCCCGGGCGCCCTTCAAGCGCCAGTACCGCTCCGCGATCTTCTACGCCAATCCCGATCAGCAGCGGGACGCGAAGGCCGCCCTCGAGGCCGAGTCACTGCGGCGCGGCGAGCCCCTGGCCACGGACCTGGAGCCCCACACCGGCTTCACCCTGGCCGAGGACTACCACCAGAAGTACCGGCTGCGCTCGAACCCCGACCTCCTCGCGAGCCTGCGCGCCAAGTACCCCGACCCCGCCGACTTCCTGGCGGCGCCCGAGGTCACCCGCGCGAACGCCGCCAGCTAGGAGTCGGTCCCGCCGAACATCGCACCATTTGACCTTTCGCCCAATTGGCCCTTGATCCCGCCGGGGCCAGTGCCATAATGCCGCCGTCCGAAAGGAGCCCAGGCTTCTCGAGGAGACAACTTGGTACGCGGGGTGGAGCAGTCTGGCAGCTCGTCGGGCTCATAACCCGGAGGTCACAGGTTCGAATCCTGTCCCCGCTACCACTTACAAAGAAGCCGGCGCCCCAATCGGGGTGCCGGCTTCTCTTTGTTTCGTCTGAGGCGCCCCTTCCCGTGGGCTCGACCGGCCCGGGATCGATCGGCCCACGGGCCGAGCGTTTGCCAGTCACCCCGGACCCGCCCTACTTCCCGATGCAGAAGCTCGCGAAGATGCGGTCGAGCAGGTCCTCGGGCGTGGTGCTCCCGTGGATGGAGTCGAGGGCCTCGGTGGCTTCTCGCAGGGCCTCCGCGACGAGGTCCAGCGGAGCGCCCGCCCGCAGGCCTTCCGCCCCGGACTCCAGCGCCTCGCGTGCCTCCCGTAGGGAACTGCGGTGGCGGGCGGAGAGCTCCGCGGTCGACGGCCCTTCCCGCGCCAGGCCGAGCCGCTCCAGCACGGCCTCCGCCAGGGCCGGCAGACCTGCGCCCGTCGCCGCCGAGGTGAGCAGCGCCCCCCCCGCCGAGTCGCCGGCGTCCGGGGCGCGATCGATCTGGTTCCAGACGCGCAGCAAAGGCACGCCCTGGCCGACTTCCGGTCCACTCTGCTGATGCCCTGCGCTGCGCCCGGCCAAGCTCGCGTCCTCGACCCAAAGCACCAGGTCCGCGCCCTCTGCCGCCCTGCGCGCGAGCGCCTGGGACCCCTCACCAAGCTCCCCCTCGGCCACTTCCCGGCCTGCGCTGTCCTCGAGCCGCACCTGCGCCCGGCCTAGGTTCCAGAGACCGCCAAGCACATCCCGGGTCGAGCCTGCGCCGGGGTCGACGATCGCGCGCTGGGACCCGCTGGTGAGGGCGTTGAACAGGCTCGACTTGCCCGCGTTGGGCGGCCCCGCGAGCACCACCCGCGGCAGGCTGGTCGCCGGCGCGCGCGCCTCCTCCCAGCCCAGGGCCTCCTCCAGGCCGGCCTCGAGCTGGGCCGCCCGCTCGAGCAACGCCTCCACCGGCACGTGACCGGTGTCCGCCTCATCGAAGTCCAGGCTCGCCTCGGCCAGCGCCCGGAGCCCATCGACCCCCTCGCGCAGCGCGGCGAGCCGTTCCTCTAGGCCCCCCACCAGCAGCGCCGTGGCCGCGCGCCGCTCGGCCTGACTCGACGCATGGACCAGGGCCAGCACCCCCTCCGCCCGGGTCAGGTCCATGCGGCCGTGCTCGAACGCACGGCGGGTGAACTCCCCGCGGGCCGCTTGCCGAGCGCCCAGCTCCAGCAGCCGCTCGAGCGCGACCCGCGCTAGGTGCGGATTGCCCGGCAGGTGAAACTCCGCCACGTCCTCGGCGGTGTACGACGCCGGCCCCGGCATCCATAGCAAGAGGGCCGGCTGCTCGCCTGCGCCGTCGTGGAAAATGCACTCCACGAGGCCGCGCTCCGCAGGGGGCAGCGGGCCAGCCCCCCCGCGACAAGTACGCTCCACGAGCCCGGCGGCTTCCCCGCCGGACACGCGGATCACCGCCCGCGCGCCGCTGCCCGCGGCCGAGGCGATTGCGGCGATCGTATCCCGCGCGGCCATGGACGCGACTCGCGCGCGTTAGCGCCTGCCGCCGCCCTTGCCCGGCGGGTTCTTGCCCTTCATGCGCTCCTTCTCGGCCTGAAGCTTCTGGGCCTCTTTCATCATCTCGCCCCAGCGGGCGCCCAGCTTGCTCTGCTTCTTGGGCTGCTCGGTATCGTCGAGGGGCCAGATGCGCCGCACGACCGTGTACTCGAGGATGCCGAAGAGGCTGGTCGTGATCATGTAGAGCGACAGACCGGCGGCGTAGTTGTAGAGGAAGAAGCCGAACAGCACCGGCATCCACATCATCATCCGCTGCATCTTCTGCGCCTGCGGATCCGTCGGCTTGGGCATCACCCGCTGCTGCAGGATCCACAGCACCACCATCAGCGGAGGCAGCACGTTCAACCACTCGATCGTCCCGATGACCGGCAGGTGCGTGTCGAAGTCAAGCCGCATCAGGCGGTCGGGCATCGACAGGTCCTTCACCCACAGGAAGTTCGCCTGGCGCAGATCGAAGGACACCCGCAGCGCGTTGAACAGGCCAAAGAAGACCGGGATCTGCAGGAACATCGGGGCGCAGCCGCCGAGGGGCGGGAAGGCCCCTTCCTCCTGCATGATGCGCGCCTGCTCCTGGCGCAGCTTCTGGGGGTTGTCCGCGTACTTGGCCTTGACCGCGTCGATCTTCGGCTGCACGCGCTTCATCTTGGTCGCGTGCCGCGCCATCGCGGTCTGGGACCGGCGGTTCAGCGGGAACAGCGCCAGCCGCACCGTCAGGGTCAGCAGGATGATCGCCACGCCCCAGTTGCCGACCAGCCCGTGGAACAGGTCGAGGACCCCCAGCAGGAAGCCCGCGATGCTGGCGAAGAAGCCCAGGTCGTCGCGCACCAAGGCGAGGTGATCTTGGTTGTCAGCCTCCAGGACCTCGCGATCCTTGGGGCCCGCGAAGAGTTTGAAGTCGAACTCGAATGTCTCGCCCGCCGGCGGCATCGGCAGGGCCAGGTCCTGCACTGCGGCCACGTGGCGCCAGGCCTTCTCGGGCTCGCCGGGATTCGCGGCGGCCCAGGCGGCGTCGTAGTCGCGGCGCCAGGTAGCGCCGACCATCGCGGCCCGCGCTTGCTCGCCCGCCTCGCCCTCGGCGGGGCGCAGCAGCATCGCGAAGTACTTGTTGTCGACACCGACGAAGCTCGGGAGCTTGCCGCTGGGCAGGGAGCCGAAGTACTTGTCCGGTCCATCGACGCGCTCCTCACTCTTCAGAATGAGTTCGCCGCCCTCCTGGCTCCGGCCGCAGGAACGGGCCCGCGGCTCGATGTAGTAGGCGTCATCGGAAGCCATCGGCACGCCCATGGCCGGCACGAACTGGAACCCGACTTGTCCCTTCGGCGTCAGGCCTTCGCCGCCCACCAGCCCTAGCTTCACCGAGAGCTCGTACTGGCCGGGCACCGCCCGGATCTCCTTGAAGAAGCCCAAGCCGCCGGGGCGCGCGGGGATCGAGAAACGCACCCCCACGGTCTGTCCGCCATCGGTGAGCACCTCGTGATCCCAGTGCCGAATCTCCAGGTCGTTGCCGATGAAGTCGCGCGCCGATGGCCCGGCGCCGAGCAGCAGCGAGCCCAGCTGGGCGCGGTCGGTCTGCACCCGCTCGACCAGGGGCACCCAGTTGCTGGGCTCCGCCTGCGCGTTCCCGTCGAGGCCCTGCACGACGTAGTAGCCGTCCAGGCGCAGCTCGCTCAGGGTGCCGCCGAGGCTGTCAAAGGTCGCGCGGTAGTGTCCGGGCTGACCCGGCTCACCCAGCTCGATCGTCTCCGTCCAGGGCTCGGCCTGGGCGACCGGTTCGGGCGCGGAAGCGGCGGCCGCCGGCCCGGCCTCGGGACTGGCCGGGGAGGGGGCACTCGCTCCGCCCTCCGTTGCACCCGAGGCGGGGACACCGGACGCGGCCATCCCCTGCGGCAGCGCCGCGCCGTCCACAAGGGCGGAACCGTCCCCCGCGACCAGATCGGTCTCGGGAGCTTCGGTGGGCGGAAACATCACGTTCCAGCCAAGGAGCAGGCCCCACGAAAGGACCAGGAACAGAAGGAAGCGCTTGGTATCCAAGGAATCGCCCTGCCTGGGCGTGGTCCGCTAGCGGCCGGCCGCGAGGCGGTCGGCGAGGAAGTCAGGAAGTTCAGGAATCGCGCGGATGCGTTCCGCCGCAATTCCGTGGTCGTATTCGAGTCGCACGAAGGTGAGCGCGCGCCCGTCGAACATCACGTAGCTCAGCCGGGGGTCGCCGTCACGCGGCTGCCCCACCGACCCGACGTTGACGATGGCGCGGGAAGCGCCCTCGCCGCTGGGATCCGCCTCTTCGCCAGCGACCGGAAGGCCCAGGTCGTAGGGCCCATCCGTGCCTTTGGGCAAAAAGTAGCGGCCGTCCTCAAAGTAGACGCAGGGAACGTGACTGTGACCGACGAAGCACACCGGGCGATCCATGCAGGCGAAGTTGGCGTTCATCTTCTCCTCGTCCTGGATATCCCGCGGCAGCATGTACTCGCGCACCGGATTGCGCGGAGAGCCGTGGGCGTACATCGCAATCTCGTCGTGGGCCGTCGGCAGCAGCTGCCCAAGGAAGTTCCAGTAGGCGTCAGAGCGCTTGGGGTCGACGTTGATCTCGTCCTTGGTCCACTCGATGGCCGCGCGCGCTTTCGGATTGAAGTCCTCGGCGCTGATCATCAGGGCTTCCTCGTGGTTGCCCATCAGGCACATGCCGCGCTCGTCCCCCTCCTGGCGGGTTGTCCCCGAGGCCAGGCAGAGCTCCATGATGATGTCCAGGCAGGCCCGGGGCTCAGAGCCGTAGCCGACCACGTCGCCAAGGCAGACGAAGCGCTCCGCACCACGTTCGTGGGCGTCGGCCAGGGCCACCGTCAAGGCGGGCACGTTCCCGTGCAGGTCCGAGATGATGGCGGTGTAGGGATAGGTCACGGAGCGGGGGTGCACGCGGAGCGGCAGGCGCGGAATTATCGGTCGGTGACGGGCCCATCACAAGAGCCGTCCGCCTGAGGATCCCCGTCGATCTTGCCCTCGCGGGTTACAGCCAGCAAAAGTAGATAGAAGGAGACGCCAATCAGCGCACCGCCAGCTCCCATCCAAGCCGCGGGCAAAACGCAGGCCGCGGCGGCTGCCGCCCCCGCGGGGGGAGCCCAGCCCGCGCGCTCGAGACGCTGGCCGAGATGGCGCCGGTCCCCCACCCAGGGCCCCTGCCCGGCGGCGATGCGCAGCACCACGACCCTGGCCAGATCAGCCAGCGGCACGACCAGCACCGGCCAGGCCGCGGGGTGAGCGGCAAGCAGCACGCCCAGGGCATGGCTGCCCCCGTCGCCGAGGTAGGCCCAAGGCACCGATTCCCCGCCCCGCCGGCGGCGCAACACCGTGTTCCAGGGCAAAAAGCCAAGACAGGCAGCGCCGGGCAAGCTGCCCCAGAGACCGATGGCCGCGCAGCTGCCCGCGAATCCGTCAGCGTGATCCCAGGTGTTGAGCCCGTTGATCGCCACCAGCACAGCGCAGGCCAGAACCCCAGCGGCCACCCCGTCGCCCCCAGCCACAGCAAGCTCCAGGCCCAGGAACAGCGCGACGCCCAGCTGCCCGAGCATCTTTGGACCCGGTTCCAAGGGCCGAACGTCGTCCCAGGCCCCCAGCGCCAGCGCCCCCACGAAGGCCAGCCAGGGAAAACCAGCCGCCCCAGGGACGGTGGCGATTCCCGTCAGGGTGAGTGCAGCCAGGCCGGTCGCCAGCGCGATCGCCAGGCCACCGATCGGTGGAATCGGCGCCTCCCGTGGCTTGCGCGCCGCTTCCGCCCCCTCGCGGAGGTCGATCCAACCCCGACCCCGCGCCCAGTGGGCCAGCGCCGGGGTCGCCACAAAGGAGGCCGCCCCCGCGGTCAGCAGGGGGACGAGCGCCATCGCTTCGGTCACCGGAGCTGACCCACGGGTCCGTAGAGGCCACGCCGCAGCGCGTAGTCAGCCACCGCGGACGGCAGGTTGCAGTGGCCCCCGCCGCGGCCCAGGGCGGCACGCAGGTAGGTCGCTCGGCCGCCCACGTGGGGCGCCGGCAGAAATCCGCGTCGCAGGGCCTCCATGGCGCTCGGGCTCAGCTGGCCTGCGAGCTGCTCGACCACGTCCGGCCCATCCCCCGCGCGTCCATGGACGATCGGCTGGACGAGTCCCAGCAGGGCCTCCGCCTCCCGCCAGCCCGGCAGTCCGGGAAGGTTATCCCCGCCGAGAATCAGGTGCAGGGCCCCCTGGCCCGGACGCGCGGCGAGCAGTTCGCGCACGGTGTCGTAGGTGTAGGAGGGCCCCGAACGCTCCAGCTCCAGGGTCGAAGCCACGAAGCCTGGATGAGCCGCCAGGGCCAGCTCCAGCATCGCCAGCCGATCCCGGGGCGGGGCTAGGCGCCGCCCTGGCTTGTGGGGAGGCCGGGCGGCGGGCATAAAAATCACGGCCTCAAGCCCAAAGGCCGATCGGGCCCCTTCGGCCACGGCGAGGTGGCCCCGATGCACGGGGTCAAAAGAGCCCCCGTAGAGCCCCAGGGGGCCCGCAGGCAGCTCGTGCAGGACCGCCAGGGGGTCTTCGCCGGCAAAAGGAAGCAGTGGGAAGGGGCTCGCCAAGGGTGGAGGGGACGCGGGTTGCGCGGGTAACCGGGACGCCCAGCAGGGTAGTGATCTCCGTCCCGGGCGCCCCGCGCGGGTCACCAGAATCGTCCCTGCCTGGACTTGTGTCCACGGGGGCGCTTAGAATCCGGCCCGCGCAGCCAATTCCCCGCTCCGCGCCGACCTACGCTTCCCCCCCAGCACATGAAACGCGCCCTCATCGTCGCGGCCTTGGCCGCTCTGTCCGCCGCCTGCCAGTCCCAAGGCCAGGACATCAACGACCACTGGAACGCACGCTCCAACGCCCCGCGCATCACCCGATTCTTCCTGGGCTACGACGGGGAGAAGGACGGCGACTACCGTGACTTCGCGTGGGAGCGTAAGCAGGACATCAACCTGTTCCTGCGGCGCCACTTCCTGCACCACAACCCCGACAACCCCAACCACGTCGAGTGGCCGGGTCGCTACCGCAACCGCCCGAACAACAGCCCCCTGCCGAACCCGGTGAACTACTTCCACCTGGAAGGTCTGCTCCTGGGCTTCGCGGCCTCGGGCTCCGGCGGCAGCTTCGCCCTCCTGCCCCTCGACTCCCTCATCGGCACCGTCTTCGAGGAAGGCGGCTACGAGGAGTTCTGGGACGGCATCGGCGAGACCCTGGGCGAGGGCTTCGTCGGCCCCATCCTCGACGTGGTCCCCGGCGGCGGGCGCACGGAAGCCGCAGTGGTCACCGCATCCTTCCCCGTCGACAGCCTCGATGAGGACCTCGACGGCGAGTTCATCTCGACCCTGACGGTCTTCGGCTCCGGCGAAGAAGACGCCGAGTAGTTGCGCTCGATCGGCCGGCGTTTCGCCGACCGGATCACCCCAGCGGCCGCGCCCCATTGCAAGGGGCGCGGCCGCTGGTCGTTTCAGGGGCCTCGGGGGACTAGAGCTCGAGGCCAAGAATGCGAGCCGCCTGGCCCATGCTGGGCTGATCCGCCGGCAGCCACTCGATCTCAAACTTGCGGTACCAGGTGCGCTGGCGCCGGGCGAACTGCCGGGTGCGCAGGGCGATCAACTCCGCGCTTTCCTCCCGCCCCCGCTCCCCATCTGCCCATTCGAGCACCGTGGAATAACCGAGGGCCTGGATCGCGCTGGGGCCAAAGCCCGGGTGTTCGCGGATCTTCAGTGCTTCCTTGTCCCAGCCCGCGTCGAGCATGACTTCCGTGCGGCGCCGAATGCGACGGTCGAGCTCGGGGGTCTCGAGGTGCAGACCGACCAGGCGCGCCGACTCCAGGCGCGGACGCGGAGCTCCCTTCCATTCGGTCTGCCAGTCGCTCAAGGGCCGGCCCGTCTGCTGCCAGACCTCCAGCCCGCGCACCACCCGGCGTAGGTCGGCGGGGTGCAGGCGGGCGGCGCTGGCGGGATCGACCGCAGCCAGCTCGGCGTGCAGCGCCTCGGGGCCGATCTCGTCGGCGCGCCGCTCGATCGACGCCCGCAGCTCAGCGTCCACCGGGGGCCCCTCGAAGAGTCCACGCAGCAGTGCCGCGAGGTAGAACCCGGTGCCTCCTACGAAGATCGCCGGACGGCCGCGCCGGCGGATCCCCTCGAGCGCCTCCTCGGCACGGCGCAGGAAGGCCTGGACGTCGTAGCGCACTTCGGGTCCGACCACGTCGATCATGTGGTGCGGGACCCGGGCCTGCTCCGCGGCCGTGGGCTTGGCCGTGCCGATATCCATGCCGCGGTAGACGAGCATCGAGTCCAGGGACACGATTTCGGCCCCGCTGGCCTCGGCCAGCTCCAGGGCCAGGGCTGTCTTGCCGCTGGCGGTGGGGCCGACCAGGATCCGCAGGGGCTCTTCGCTCTGGCCTTCGCCAGGGCCGGCAGCGGGGCCGGAATCAGGTTCGGGGAAACTGGGCAAGGAATGGGTCATGGAGAAAGGAGAGCGGAGTCTATCCGCAGTCCCCATGTCCTATTCTCTTCCTATGCGAGTCCCCTCCCGCTGGCTTCTGCCCCTGCTCGCCGCCTGCGCGGCCCCCGTTCTGGCCCAGGACACCCCCAAGGTGCCCAAGATCCAGGTCCCCACCATCGGCCCCGCGCCACTGAAGGCCTCCGACGGAGAGATGGCCACCCCCGGCAGGGTGCCATCGGACGCCGGACCGGTGGCCACGGCGCTATGGAAGGAGATGCTCAAGGCGACCAAGGCCAGCGAGACCACGCAGCCGATCCGGTCCTTCTCGATGGGCTTCGACGTGCGCATGCGCGAGATCGGGGAGGCCAACTTCCCGACCAAGGACATCAAGGCCGTCTTCGACTACCTGGACCTGGGCAAGGGCTACGTGCGCGGCACCTACAGCCAGTCCGGACGCACGATGATGCGTGGACCCAACGGGGACTGGTCGGTGACCGAGAAGGGCGGCGCTGTGGCCCTGCGCGGCCGTGAGGACGCCACGAGCCGAGCCGAGCTCGACAGGCTCATCGCGATCTGCCGCAACTTTGTGGCCCTGACCCGCCCGTCCGAGATCCGGCTGGTCGAGCTGCGCGCCCTCGAGCTCTCCGAGGCGAACCCAAACGTCACCGAGCCGCTGGATGCGCGCACCCTGGAGTTTGACCGCGGGCGCTTCCTAAGGATGCCGAACGACAAGTTGAACGCACCCGCACGCAAACTCCGCTGGCTCGAGGTCGCCAGCCCCGACTTCCGGCTGTACGTGCCCCCCACCGAAGCGACGGCCAAGGGCACGGAGCCCGTTTATCGGGCGCTGCTGGGGCTGAACGAGCATGGTCAGGTGCGCTTCGCCCAGTTCAGCCAGGACAAGGACGGGACCATCCTGCCCTCGACGGCGCTGTTCGTGAACACCATCCAACACACCGAGATCGATGACTACGTGCTGCCCCTGGAACTCGAGGTCCACACGGTCCAGCACGACAAGGGCCAGTGGCGCTTCGAGGAAAAGCCCAGCGTCATGCTCTACGCCATGCGCCACATGAGCGAGATCAACCCGGTCTTCCCAGAGGGCCATTTCCTCCCGGCGGAATAGTCGCTAGCGCCGGTGAAACGCGCGCTCGAGGTCGGCAAGAGTGAACTTCACCCGGGTCGGCCGGCTGTGCGGGCAGGTCTGGTCGGTTTCCAGGGTCTTGGCGCGCTCGAGCAAGCTCTTGATCTGATCTTCGGTCAACGCATCGCCGGCCATGATCGACGAGCGACAGGCCGCTGAGTGCAGCACCTCCTCGATCACGTCCTCGGCCTCGGGGGGCTTGCCGGTGCGCCCGAGGATCTCGGCCAGGTCGCGCACGAGGCCCTCGGGGTCGGGATGCCGGAGCCGAGCCGGTAGACCGTGCACCGCCATCGTGCCCTCGCCGAAAACGGCGATCTCGATGCCGATGCGACCAAGGGAATCCAGGTGACCCGCGAGGAGTTCCTGGTCGGCGCGGCTGACCTCGACCAGCTCGGGCACGAGCAAGCGTTGGACCTCGACCGCGTTCGCGCGCACGTCGCGGCGCAGGAACTCGAAGGTCATGCGCTCGTGGAGCGCATGCTGGTCGATGATCTCAAAGCCCTCGGGGATCGCCCGGACGAGGTAGGTCCTAGCAACCTGAAGGAAGGGGCCGCGCATGTCATCGACCGGGGCCCAGGCGGAGGCCGGAGCGCCCGGGGCACCACCATCCGCAGCCGCGCTCGACCCTCCTGGCTGCCCGTACTTCGTGCCGCCCGGATCGGCATAGCCAGCCGGTGCCGCCGGCCGCGGCAGCACGAATTCGGCGCCGTCGACATCGCGCACTTCGGAGCTAGGGCGGCCGCCCCCAGAAGGCCCGCTCCCGAGGCCAAAGTCCCCCAGCGATGGGCCCCCACCGCGCACCAGCGGCTCAGCAACGGGTAGCTCGCCCTGGTCGGGGTTCTCGCGGAGCAGGCGTCGCTGACGGGACTGCAGCATGGAGTCGCCCGGCGTCGACATGTCGGTCTGTGCGATCGCCTCGCGCAGGTTCCTGGTCAAGAACCCGAAGAGGGGCCGCTGGTCCCGGAAGCGCACCTCGGCCTTGGCGGGATGCACGTTCACGTCCACGAGCGAGGGATCCAGGGCCAGGCGCAGGAAAGCGACGGGCTGGCGGCCCTCCTCGAGGAAGCCGCGGTAGGACTCCTTCAGCACGCGGATCAAGACCTTGTCACGCACGGAGCGGCCGTTGAGGAACCACATCTGGCGGGACGTGTCGCGGCGTGAAAAGCGCGGTGGCGCCACGTAGCCGACGAGCCTCGTCGTGCCATGCTCGGCCTCCACCGGCACGAGCGACTCGGCCAGCTCCGCGCCAAAGGTGCGCCGAATGCGCGCGAGGAAGTCCATGCTCGCCTCCACGTCAT
Source organism: uncultured Planctomycetaceae bacterium (assembly GCA_964459495.1). Taxonomy (GTDB): domain Bacteria; phylum Planctomycetota; class UBA1135; order UBA1135; genus CAYWNK01. Next base: position 1,751 of record CAYWNK010000070.1, on the reverse strand, counting down.
ACACCCGCTTGCCCCCGTGGGTCACGACGAAGCCAACGCCCTCGTGGGCGAGGGCCAGGCGCTGCACGACATCCAGACAGCGCGACAGCTCGGTGGACGTGCGCTTGAGGAAACGCCGCCGCGCAGGGGTGTTGTAGAACAGGTCGCGCAACTCGATCGAGGTGCCGGTCGGAGCACCCGCCTCGAGCACGGGCCCGCGATTTCCGCCCTCGTTCACGACCTTGTGGCCGAGGGGCTGATCCCGCAGCCGCGTCTGAATCACGCAGCGCGCGACCGATCCCATCGAGGCCAGCGCCTCCCCACGAAAGCCCAGGCTTGCGATGTGCTCGAGATCACCGGGGTCTCGCAGCTTGCTGGTGGCGTGGGGCTCGAAGGCCAAGGCCAGATCCTCGGGGCCCATGCCGCAGCCGTCGTCGGTGATGCGTACCAGCTTGACGCCGCCCTCCTCCAGTTCCACGAGGATCTGGGTCGAGCCCGCGTCGAGGGCATTCTCCACCAGCTCTTTGACGGCCGAGGCCGGCCGCTCGATGACCTCCCCCGCTGCGATCTGGTTGCAGACGACCTCGCTCAGCACCGCGATGCGCGGCGCGGCGGCGGACTCTACGGGGGCGGGGCTGTCTTGGGACTCGGGCATGGCCCCAGCTTAGTCCCTGGGGAGCGGCCACTCCAGACGGGCCGCCCCCTTCGGAGCCCCGTACCGGGGCCCCGAAGATCACGGATCGCTCTGCGAAGAACCCAGGCCCTAGCGGGCCGGTCCCACGCAGTACAGGCTGTTTGTGCCCCGCAGCAGCAGCTCCCCGTCAACGATCACGGGTGAGGCGTCGAAGACCCCGTCCAGGGCGTTGACAGCGACCAGCTCAAACTCGGGTCCACGCTTGACGACCGCGGTGAGCCCTTCCCGTGAGGGAATGTAGAGGTAGTCGCCCGCCGCGGTGATCGAGGCGTAGACCGAGCGAATGTCACCCAGGCGCTCCCCCTCGTACACGGTCTCGCCACCCTCGGACTTGACCGCCGACAGCACGCCGGTGTTCGTTCGCAGGAAGTAGATCATCCCGTCCACCAGGACCCCCGAAGGGACGTAGCTGGTGCCCTTGCGGTGCGACCAGAGCAGGTGCTCACTGTCCGCGAGGTCCCCCTTGGCGCCCTCAAGCTTGATCGCCTGCAGGGCACTGCCGCGGTAGCCGCTCATCATGTACACCACCCCGTCCTCGTACATGGGGGTCGGGATGCAGTTGGTGGTCATGCCTGACAGGCTCCAGACCACCTCCCCCGTCTCCAAGTCGTAGGCCCGGGAGGCATCGGTCGCGGGCACGATCACCTGGTGCGTTTCCCCCACCGGCACGATCAGAGGCGTGACCCAGGTGGTGGCCTCATCGCGATCCTTGCGCCAACGCTCCTCTCCGGTCTTCTTGTCGAATGCCGCGATGAAATCGTCGCCTTCGTGATCCCAGACGATGACCAGGGTGTCGCCGTGCAGCGCAGGCGAGGCGCCCTCACCGAACTGGTTGCGGGTCTGCATCTTGCCCAGCTCCTTGGACCACACCAGCTTGCCGTCCATGTCCAAGCAGTGCAGGCCGCGGGAACCGAAGAACGCGTAGATGTGCTCGCCGTCGGTGACCGGCGACGCCGAGGCCTGGGTGTTGGTCGAATGCCCGCTCTCGTGCGGAACGGTCTCGGTGACAATCGTCCGCCAGACCTCCTTGCCGCTCTCCCGGTCGAGCGCCATCACGACAAACTCGTGGACGCTGGTC
>CAYWNK010000069.1:0-23725 GCA_964459495.1 uncultured Planctomycetaceae bacterium | reverse complement strand
CTCTTCACGCCCCTCTTCGCCGCTTCCGCCCTCGTCCTGTCCGCCACCACGGCCCAGGCCCAGATTCCGAATGCCTTCACCAACGGCCAAGTCGCAAACGCCGATACGGTGAACGAGAACTTCAACTACCTGGAATTCGAACGGGCTGCCAACCAGACTCGCATCGCCCAGTTGGAGGCGATCAACGCCACACTCAGTGATCGTCTCGATGCCCTCGAAGCGGCACTCTCGCCCACCAATGCCGCCAAGCTGGCTGCCATCCTGCCCTCGCTGAGTCTGGTACAGACCGATGACCTTAACGGCACCATGATCGACACCGTTCGCTTCACCGGGGTGAACGTCCAAATCGTCAACGGAACCGGCGCCACCCAAACGACCAACAGCACCGGCAACCTCCTCATCGGCTACGGGGAAACCACCTCCCAGGGTGGGGACGTGCCGATCGACCAGAACCGCACCGGGAGCCACAACATCGTGATGGGTGAAGCGAACACCTTCAGCAGCGTGAGCGGATTCGTCTCCGGCTTCCGAAACTACATTTCGGCCAACGGGGGGATCGTGCTCTCCGGGTCCAACGGCCAAGCAAGCGAGCAGCTCTCCGTTGTACTGAGCGGTATCGGAAACCAAGCCACGGGACCCGGGTCCGTTGTGGTATCCGGCGACGGCAACACAAGCGCCGGCCTCTTTTCAGCCGTTGTTGGCGGTGCCGACAACATAGCCATGGAAGGTGGAAGCGTCGTCGTCGGGGGCGCCGACAACACCGCGAGCGGCGAGACTTCGGTCGTCAGCGGTGGTGACTCAAGGACTGCAGCCGGCTTGAACGATTGGGCCGCCGGGGCGCTTCTCCAGGACAACTAGCTTCGAAGGCGGCACGAGGCCCGGTTCACGCCCCTCCCCCCCGGGGAGGAACGTGAACCGGGCCTCGTTTCCAGGTGAGAGGCAAGGCCCTGCTCTCTTGGATGAGGCCCAAGAGCCGCCTACCTGCGTAGCTGGCCTGACTAGGGCTGACCGGGGATGGGGTTCAAGCTCCAGCTGTAGTTCAGCCAATGCGCCTTCCAGGAGATGTCCAGGGGCTCGGTCCAAGTCTGAATCACCCAGCCCAATAGGCCGCTCGCACTTCCCTCGGAACCCAAGCGGCCATGTCCATCGCCTGGGCGGCTTGCTGCACTCCGAAGTTCGTCGCGTTTCCCGGGAAGCTGCCCCCCGGGCGAGGCGATCCTCAAAAAACCCCAGGAAACACATACGGACTCCTAGCAGCGCCTACGCAAGGGCTCCCATGCCCATCGCCACCTCGTCACTGGTCTTGGCCTTTCTGGCTGCTGCCTCACCTTGCTCCACAGAGCGCATGGCTGCGTTCGCCTCGCCCCGGCCCGCACTCTTCGGCACGGATACACAGAAGGCGAATGCACCACTGCCGCTGGCGGACATGCCCGAACTCAGCGGGACCGCGCTCGCTCCGTTCACCTTGGAAGCCCCGGTGCGCAAGGCCAGTGGAGAGATCTTCGGCTCGGTGTCGTTCCTCGGATCGTCAGCACGGGCCATGCTCCATCCAGTCCAACAGGACATCGATGGGGGCAATGCAGGCTGGATTCTCACAATCGAGGCATCCTCCGCGCGCCTGTCGGATCTTGTCCCCGCTCTGGAGAAGACCATTGCAGGCGAGCTGCGCCTAGGACCCACAGCAGTCGTTCTCTCCACAGGCAATGTCCGAGTGGACGAGGCGACCATGAGCCGGGATGTGGCCGCATTCTACGCGCCCTACTTCCGCTCCGCCCGACTCATGCTGGAAGTCGCGGGTGGCGTGAACTTGGTCACGCGCATGGAGCCCGGCGAATGGACTCCACTCGGAAGGGCCCTCGATTTGCTCGGTATCGAGACCGATGGAGTTCTGCTCCAGGGCACTGTGCTCAAGGATGCTTCCTTCTCCGACTTGAAGAGGGCCCATGAGGACAAGGAGCTGCGCAAGCGCCTCGAGGAGTCGATGGAACTGCGCGCCTACCTCCCGGCGGTGCGCTTGGCAGAGCTCTCCGATCGCTTCGTCACCGGTGAGACAAGCCTCATCGTTGGGGGGAAGCCCAGCGTTGGCCTGGCCTTTCGCCTCGTGGCAGATGGCGGTGACGCAGGGAATTCTCAGAGTTTCGAATGCCGTGTGGACGTGGCGGAAGTGCGGCCAGGTGTCACCGAGGTGCAGGTGTTGGGTACAGCCCTGGGGACCTGGCGCGACGTTCTGGGAATCCAGGGGCTGCACCTGAATAGCCCGCGCCTCTTGCTTGAGATCGACACCGCCCAACGGGTCGGCTTCGGTCTGCGGGGTGGTCTCAGCATTGGATCGCGGGAGATGGCATTGGCCGCGAAGCTCCAGCTCCACGCCGTCACCGGAGCACCTGTCGGCGGATTCTTCGAGGGCCGTCTCGATTCCATCGGCTCCGCGGATCTGGTCTCTTTTGCCACGGCACTCGGCTCCGCCAGGGGCAAGCGACCCATGCCGGCGAGCAACCTCCCGGAATTCGAGCTGCGCGATCTCTATCTGAAGATCGCCCCGACCGAGGGCGACAGCGACCTTGGAACCTCCGAGGGTTTTGCCATCCGTGGCCAACTCTACGCGATGGAGCAGGAGATCGCCTACGTCGACGGAGCGATCAGTCTCGGCGGAGTCATCCCCAGTCTGAGCTTAGTCGGTGCCTGCAAGGACATTGACCTGGGCGCCATAGCGCTGAAGGGCGCCAGCGTAGACATTCGCCTAGGCGCAACACTCGACCAGCACTTCCGTCTCAAGGGATCGACCAAACTGCTCGCTCTGAGCCGGTCGGTTGACATCGACTGCAGCCTGACGAACCTGGTGATCGACACAACGGAGACCTTCGACGGCGTCTACTCGATCGCCTATCACCTGAGCTCTCCCTCCAACGGTCGTCCCAGCTGGCGCGTGAACGCCAGCTTCGAGAACCAGCTTTCCAGGACCCTCAACGATCAGGTTGCGGGCAAAGCACGCGCATGGGCAGAAGAGGTCGAGCGCGATTTCGCCAAGGCCCAGACAAATCTCGACAAGGCCAAGGGGAAGGTCAAACAGCTTGATCTCAATATCGAGGCGCAGAAGAAGGTCGTCCTGGACCGGCGCGAAAGCCAAAGATCTGGGATTCAAAAGGCCCAGAACAAGGTGGCGGAGATCACCGGCAAAATGAACGCTGCCCGCGCCAGAATTGAGGGCAAGCGCAAGGCCCACAAGAACAAGATGGATCAGAGCAAGCGAGCTTCTGACAAAGCTCGCAAGGCCTGGAAGAAGGCCATCCAGGATCGCAAGCGTGCATCACTGATCAAGGTTCCGAAGATGAAGGCCATCGAGGCCGCAAAGTACGCCGACTACGGGGCCAAGAACGCGGCATACCTTGCCGTGAAAGCCAGCTATGAAACGATCATCCGCGTCCCGGTTGAGGCCGACCCGGTGATGATGGGGCTCCTCGGCGCACGCGAATCAGCCACGGTAGCCCTCAAGGCCGCGGAGAAGATGACCGAGGCCTGGCCCATCGAAACGGACCCGAAGGTAGCGAGCCTCATCGCGGGTCGTGCGGCCGCCCTTGCAGGCCTGGAAATCGCCAAGGCGGCCGTCCATGTGGCGGGTAAGGCAGCGAATGGGGCAAGCAAGATCACCGGTTGGCTTGCGAAGCACAACGGCGACCTGTTCATGCTCGACGCTGCCAGCTTCGAGGCAAAGCTAGCAGGCTACCTGGCTGGCAACAGCGTTCAGTTGGATTTGAAAACCCGCTTTGTCGGTGAACCCAAGGCCTTCAAGCTCATGGTTTCAACGGGTGTGCTGCGGGATGGCGAGCTCGCTAGGTCTGTCTGGCGGCACCTGAAGAAAGAGCTTCAGAGCTAAGCGCGCGGTACCTAGCCCTGGGATTCCCGCCAGGGGATCGGACTGTTTGTCGAGTTGACGAAGGAGCCGGGCGCCCGGCTCGTCGACTGCGCGACTGACCCGGGGACTGGAATTTCAGCTCCGCCCCGGCTGTCACCCCCATCGCAATCCGGTGCCAGCTCCGTATCGCGATGGGGGTGACAGCCGATCAGAGACAGAACGTCAGCTCAAGTCCATCGGAGGTGTTGAAGCCCGAGCCGCCGGGGCCGTTGGGATCTCGGTACCAAAACTGCCAGTTCCACACGTCCCCGACCTGGATCTGACCGGAGCCCCCATCAAAGGGCGGCAGCGCGTAGTCGATCGGCTGCACACCCACCCCGAACGGGTCGATGACGACCGGTGGGCTGACGCGCACCAAACCACTAGCTCCGCCGGCGATGCAAAGGAGACCATCGCCAAAAGCCACCTGTGCCTGCTCGCTGCCGTAGAAAAACAGTCCGAACTCCCCTGGGATCGCGCCGTTGGCCGACAAGGTCAGGTCGTTTGCCGTGAGGCTTGTGCTGCCAGTCGCTGCGATCACTGCTCCGGAACCTGCGGAATTCGGGCTTGTCGAGCAGTAGTTGCTCGGAGGCGGACAATTGTCGAGGAAGTCGAGAGCCGCTGCCAAGTCGACGAAGGGACCGATATGGCCACCCGTACCTTGCGGGATGCCGGTCGCAATCAAGAGATCGCGCAGCTCGCTTGGCGAAAGCACAGCACCGGTCTGGGCCAGCGCGTAACTCTGAATCGCGACGCCGGCACCTGCCACGAAGGGCGATGCGGAGCTCGTTCCATTGAAGCCGGAGGTGTACGCCTGATGCTCGTCGCCCCCGTATTGGGCAAAGCTGCCGTAGCCCAGCGTAAAGACCGATTGGCCCCAGCCTTGCAGGTTGATGCGACTGCCGAAAGTGCTGAACGACAGCTTGTCGTGGGATGCATCAGCAGATCCGGCGCCCACGAGGATGGCCCCGCTATCGCCCCAGCCCATGTAGGTGCCGTAGATGGCGGAGTCCAGGTTTTGGTTTCCATTCCCTGCAGCGCCGACGACCACAACACCCGCATCGGTCCCAGCCTTGGTGACCGACCAGACTGCCGGGTTGAGCTCGGCAGGGCCGAACCCGCCGCCGGCGCCGGACGTCTGCATCTCCAAGAGCACAACGTCGCCCACGTCAGAGTCCGCGATAGCGTTGGCAATGCACGTCACACGCCGTGCACCTTCTTCGTCCGACCACTCGGGCCAGGTATAGACCTCGGCATCCGGCACGATTCCACTGCAGCCGTACCCGTTGTCTTGGGAAGACGTCTCGCCGAGCACGGCGGTTCCGTGGTGGTGCCAACCGTTGCTATAGACCCAGCTCGGAATGGTCTGCCCGGCCTCGATGTGAATGTCGATGTCGTTCAAGTCTTCGTGGTCTGCGTCCCAACCGTACTCACAGTCGGATAGGCGGATGCCCGCGCCACGTGCACCAATGCTCCAGGCGTAGTCGACGTCGATGCCTGGATCGGGACCGCGATAGGCCTGGTTCGGCTCGAGGTCGCGCGTCGTCGGGGGGATGTCGTTCGGCGGAGGGACCGCGAGCGTCTCGATCCAGACCCACTCGACGATCGGTATGGCGCGCAGGCGGTTCCCGATGCGCTCCAGCTCGTCAACAGAGTTGTCGGCCAGGCGCACGACGTACATTCCCGCAAGGTCTGGTTGCTGGCGACCAGAGCGCGCAGCGGCGCGCGCCTCGAGGGCGGACAGCTTGCTTTCAGCTAGCCCAATCAGCGGTTCGAACCCGAGCTCCACGCCCAGCTGCGTCGCCAACGCATCGATCGCTGAGAGATCCTCGCCCGCACGCGACTCGATCCCCCCGGAACCATCGGACCGGGCGCGGGCGGAGTCGACAAACTTGAGCGTCAGGCGCCGCCCCATCGCATGGGTCGCCACCGGGAGTGGGGCCAGGGGAATCGGACGCTGGCCGAGATCCGCGCCGAAAGTCTCGGCGGGGAATGGAATCACGCGCACCTCACCAGTGTCGAGCGGACTGCGAGGCTGGAGCTCCTGGCCCATGGCGGGGACCAGTGACAGGGTGGCGAGCGTGAGAGGGACTGCGAACTTCTGCATGTGTAGGATTGACGAGTGCGAGTGGCGAGAACAGCGTTACCGATCCCTACTACCCACTGCCAGGGACCCAGTTTCGGAGCCTCCACCTTCTTTGATGAGTTCCTCCACGAGCTCTTTGCGCATCGCCACCGGCCTCTCGGATCGAGAAACCGAGCCTCCTTCCACCCGCGGGGCTGCCCATGGGGCCGCCCGGCATCGGGACCCCCGCTGGCTTCTTCCGCCGCGCGCAGGCCCGCCATGGCGCTAGGCCGCGCCAATTGCTCGCTCGCGTCCCCCTGCTCGAAACGGTCGCAGCGCGGCTCCATCAAGAGCAAGGCCCGGAGCATGCCGCGCCTGTACATCGGCAGACGCTCGCGCTCGAGCACCGTGCGCAATGCTCTTCCCTAGCGGCGCAGCGCCAGGCCGCGGCCGTGGCCTCGCACATGCGGAACAGGCTGCAGCGGCCCAAGAGCGCGAAGGGCGGCGGGCACACGGTCTGGATCAACGAGAATGGCTCGCTTGCCAACCGCACGAATCTGGTCTTCGGAACCCAAAGAGCTTCCCGTGACCTGGTGACCCTCGACGCCAGCGAAGCCATCACGGCCTACTCCTCCGGGGTGTTTCAGGCTTGCTACCCGGATCCCCTGCGTCTGTGCGGTCTGGGCTCGAACCTGACCAATACGGTTGCCGCGACCCGCGTTCCGCAAGAGCGATCCGGGGAGTACGGTGCCCGGACAGTATTGGCAGCCCTTAGATGCAGGCTGCGCGCGGTTGTCAGTCGTACTGCTCGAGGGAAAAACCGGTCAAAACCGCCAAACCTTGCACGCTTGGGCCTTCGATGGCATTCCGTCAGTCTAGTACCAACCACGATTCAAGAGGACTTTGAGATGGTGCACTCGATGCATACCTTGCTATTTGGGATCATGATGTCGGCGACGGCCTTGGGGCAGGTCCCTACGCCAGCTCCACGGCTCCCCGCCACCGGTTCACTGGCCAAGACGTATTTGGTCAACGATCCAGCCGAGTTCCATGCGGCTGATCAGCTCGCTGGCCCAGGGGATCACATCGTTTTGGCAGCGGGGACATGGCTCAACGCCAAACTCGCCACTCGAGCCCAAGGCACACCCCAGGACCCGGTCACGATTCGGGCCGAGGTTTCTGGCCAAGTCGTCCTCACCGGGAACTCGACCCTCGGAATCGGCGGTTCCTGGATCCGCGTCCAGGGCCTACGTTTCGAGGGGATCGAGCTCTCAGGGAACTCGGGCGAGAAGGCGATCGTCGAGTTTCGGGACCCGCAGATGATCAGTACTTGGGCAGAGCATTGCCGGTTGACGGAGTGCGCTTTCGTTCACAACGTGCCCTGCGCGATAGGAGTGAAGTACAACTGGGTAGCCCTCTACGGTGTAGAGAACCGAGTGGATCACTGCTTCTTTGGCGACCACAACTACAGGGGAACAACCGTAGCTGTGTTCAACGATGCGGATGAGGCGAACCACCACGTCATCGCCCGGAACCACTTTGTCCGCCGCCGGGGACCAAGCAAGGACATCAACGGATGGGAGTCCGTGCGTGTCGGAGAATCCGAGACTTCGTTGTCCAACTCATCGACCACGGTCCGGCACAACCTGTTCGACGAGATTGACGTGGACATCGAAGTCATCTCAAACAAGTCGGGAATGAACCACTACTTCGCCAATACCCTGCGGTCTTGCCGCGGAACCCTGACCCTCCGACACGGCAATGGAGCCTTGGTCGAAGGGAATTTCTTCTTGGGCGAGGGCAAGCGTGGCAGTGGAGGGATCCGAGTGGTCGGGGAAAACCACATTGTCCTGAACAACTACATTGCTGGAGTCGACGATCGCGCAGATGGTGCGTTCTCGTTGGCAATGGGTTACCCAGGCCCGGACCTAGACAAGTACGCTCAAATCCGAAACCTGCTCTTGTTACACAACACCGTCGTATCCACGGACGGCACCGCATTCAAGGTGGACTGGGACTGCGATGAAAGCGACCACCCCTGCAGCCTCCTGGCCGAGGATGTCACCGTGGCCAACAACATCTTCATCAGCGACGGTCCGGCCCCCTTCGAGGGGGTCATTGGTGCCAACTGGACATGGACCAGGAACTTTGCCTACTGCACCGTTCCTGGGTCAGACTGTTCCGTGCTCGCTGGTCCCTTCGGGAACCTAATGATCGATGAGACGAACCCGGGGCTGACTTTGGATTCGAACGACGGACTGTGGCGCCTGACGGGCGGGGCCGCCGTCAACACCGCTGCTGCTGGCTGGTCTTCGGTCGCTGGCTTCGATGTGGATGGCCAGGCGAGAACGGTTGGAGTCCCCGATGTCGGAGCCGATGAACAATCCACGGACCCCATCCTGCAGCGACCACTACAAGCTGCCGACGTAGGACCCAGCTGGCTCTTCGATCGCAGGCCTTCCGGCATCGCAAGCAATGAGGACGGTTGCGCTGTTGCGGCTCGTGCCTATTCGGAAGTCGAAGACAGCAATGACAGTGGAGGCGTATGGCTGCTCTACGGGGATTGCGACGGCAAGAGTGGCGCGGTACTGCGAGCACCCGATGCAGACCTCGTTGACCTCACCGACACCCCTCCAAGCCCCCAAGAGTCGATTGTGAAGTACTTGGTCTCGTTCCAAGCCAGTGGCAACTACAGGCTCTACATCCGTTGGAGGGCGCTGGATTCGGGGTCGGACAGCTTCTACAGGGCAGCCGCGTTCGGGGTGGCTCCCGAGGTGCAGGTCACGACGACCTCATACGGCGATTTCCAGTGGCATAGGAGCTCCGGTGCGGGCTTTCGAGTCGACCCAACCCAAGTCGGTCAGGACCTCGAATTTCAACTGGGTCACAGGGAACGCAACGTGGAGATCGACGGTTTCGTCCTGCACAAGAACAGTGCTCTCACGGACATGGATCTCGACGCGCTGCTCGGGAACGTGTAGGCCAGGGCGGAGCCGGGAAGCGGTACGGAGCCTGAGCTCTGTACTGCTCCACCATCCACGAGATCCCGGTCCATCTCGGCCTACGACCAGTCCAGCTCCGCCTCCAGCCGTGGGCGCGCTGGCGCGACCCCGTAGGGCTCTGCCCGCAAACCCAGGTGGGCCAGGAGGCGCCTGGTCGTTTCTGGCTCAGAGTATCGATGGGATGGTAGGACTCCGGCCTCCGCAGCCTGGGCACCGAAGGATCTCCTACCCGACTACGCCCAGCTGAGAGTCGGAGCTCGGCCATCCGTGCGCTCGGCCGGGGGCCTTGAGCTTCACCCGGCGGCCGACCAGGCTTCCCCCCTTGGAACGATCAGGGACCGCACCGGAGCCCCTGGAGCTAGCACACCGAGGTAGGTGAGGCCGCGCCCCAGAGGATGCGGGACCAGAGCCGCCGGGCAGCGAGGAGTAAGGCTGTGAATTCTCTCCGGGCTCCGTACTGCCCGACATTCATGGCATGGGGTCCCTGGCATGCTTAGGCCATGTAGACTGGGCACATTCTCACTCCGACTGCTGCCATGAAACCGATCCACGCTCCGCTGCTTCTTGCCCTCTCCGTTCTCTACGCCTGCGGTGGTTCGGATTCGGCCTCAGATACGACCTCCAATCCTGGGGCCGCTTCGGAGGCCCAGGTGGCTGAGGAGGACCTGGCCGCGCCCGAAAGCAAAGGGAGCATGGACGTCGAATTCGACGGCAAGAAGATGGCCTCGGTGGAACCCGAGATGATTCAGGTCGGGCGCTGGGGTGCCAAGGAGGACATGCTGCACCTCGTGATCCGCGGCCATGTGGAAGGCGACTTCGGGTATCAGGTTGGCGGACCGAATCTCCAGTTCAACATCTACATGCGTCCCGCTGAGGCGGGCAGCCACAAGTTCCTCCTGCAGGTAAGCAATACCTCCAACGATCTGGCGGGTGTGAGTCTTCAGGTCACGGGACCGAATTTGCCGGTCCTGCACGGAAAGAGTGAACAAGGGGCGCTCAACGTGACCGCCTGCGAGCTGGAGGGCGACACCAATGACACGCTCGTGGTCAAGCGCTTCGCGGCCACCTTCGATGGGACGTTCAAGCATGGCGACCCCTACTCGGATGGGCCCACCAGCCAGGTCACAGGGTCAGTCGACTACACCCGCTAGCCTGCGCCCGGCGAGCTAGGCCAGGGAGTGCTGGAACAGCTAGGGTCCCACGATCGGGACGGCGGCGCCGAGGAGGCGCGAGCCCGCCCGCTTCCTCCGGCTGGGGCCTGGCACGGCCTGATTCAGTTCCCGTGAACCTGCGGGCCGGCGCGGCGTTGACCTATGGCCCCATGTTCCTCCGCCCATTCTGGCTCTACTTCGCGCTGGCCCTCGCCCCCTCGCTCGCCCGGGGCCAAAACGTCCGGGTTTCCGCGAGTCCTGGCGCCTCCGTTAGCGGGCGCATGGTCGATGCCAGCGGGATCGGCGTGGCAGGGCTGCCCATCGCCGTTGCGCCCCAGAGCAAAGCGTCGCAGCTCATCAAGCGGCGCGAGATCGGTCGCCTCGGCTACGCGAGTCCGGACGGGCTCAGCGCTGCGCAGACCGTGACGGGAATCGATGGTTCCTTTCGCGTGGACGGTCTGCGTCCGGGGCACTATGTCGTGCTGACCAGGCCCGACAACTCTCCCACTCTGCGGCCCACGCACACCGGCACCGTGCAGGCTGGCGAAGACTTGGGCGCCGTCGTAGTGGTTTGCCGGCGTCTAGTGATCCGAGTTTTGAACGAGCACGGAACGGCCCTGCCCTTTGACCCAACCCTCCCCGCGCTCTACCCCGCCCGGCTCGCTCGCGGAACGATCGTCAATGACCCCGCGCGATCCTGGTCGTCCGCCAGCTCGGACCTACGCGTAGTACTCCAGCTCGTCGAGGATCTGGACGAAGACTGGGGAGACGACGTGCGCTGGCTGGCGAGCGGCGACCCGACGCGATGGATCGCAGCGATCCCCTGGGACCGCCCGCTCACACTCCAGGTGGACTCGATCGATCGTGGAAGCCGCACGGTGACCGTGCAGCTCCCCGAGGGTCAAACACGCGGCTCCGCACAGGTCGCTCTCGGACCCTCAGCAGCCCCCGGCAGGATTGAACTCACGGTCCATGACCCGACGGAAAGCCAGCACGTCCGCGGCTACCGGATCGAAGCTTGGGCCAAGGGAGCTGCACAACCCACCGCACTCGCCACGGTCAGCCACAGTGCAGCCGCAGCCAAGGGTCCCTTCCAAACCTCCTTCCAACTACCAGCGGGGTGCTGGAAGGTGCGCGCATTGCCCCTCCGAACGACGACCCCAAGCTGCGTTAGGACGTCCGCCGATTGCGGCCTCGAACTGCCAGGACTGGCCGAGAAGTGGGTCCATGTTGCTGAAGCGAGCGAACAACCCCTGCGCCTCTTCACCCAACCCCGCGGGTCCATCGACGTTGGCGCGAACTGGCGCCTTCCTTGGTCCGCACGGGTCGAGAACCCCGTGAACGGGGAGAAGATGGTCGGGCGCAAGGGCACCTGGCAGCTCGCCCCGGGGACCTACAGGCTCACACTCTGGCGCAAGGACCGCTTCATCGTGAGGAGAACCATCGAAGTGGTGGCCGGACGCGCCTTGGCCGTTACCGCCACAGGCGAGACGGTAGCCGTGGAAACCATGAACGCAGATCTGTTTGCGAGCAGGCGGCGCCGTCACTTCGTGGCCCGATAGCTCGCCGCCACCACCGCCCGTTCCTGGGCTGCGAGGCACCGGGTAGGCTCACTCCCATGGGCCAAGTCCGCCGCCGCGAACCGCACTTGATTGGAATGGAACGCGGAACCCTAGCGCATGGGCTCCTCAAGCCAGAACTCGCGCATGCGCCGTTCCAACCCATCGTTGATCGCCTTCAGCTTGGCCTGCTGCTCGTCGTCGATGCTCGCGTGGCTCCACTGACGCGGACTTCCACGAACGAAGCGGCGAGTAACGCCTGCTAGTACCCACATGCCGTGCATAGCTAGCTCGTCCTACCCGAGCCCCTGAGCTGCCCCTACAAGGCCAATGCGTTGGTAAAGTTGCTGCGAGGCATGCCTGTGAGGTCGCTGTCCATGTACCAGCTTTGGAAGGTCCTTGCCTGTCTCGGCTGGGCACTCATCTGGCCGCCGCCTACCGGCAGAACCGCTGGATCGACTGCGAAGGTCTGGCCGTCAGAGCTGCGACTGTAGAGACACTCCCCGTTATCGAACTTGCTTGCATTGCCTGCAAGAGGAACGAATGTCACCACCGTGCAGACGCTGGGGCTGGTCTCGGCAAGCGCTATCCCCGGTGCCCTAGGCGCGGCCTCCAACCTTCCGAGCTTCTTTGACGCCCTCTCGGAACGCTCCCTGTCGATACGCTCGGCGAACGTGACGCAGCATTGGCGGGCCTCGGTGCGTAGGCGGCGGTGCCAGCAATGCCGATACCGAGCCTTGCTGGTGCCGATCTTGGGTAGCCGCGCCAGCTACAGGGTCCTTGCCTTGTCGATCTCTTCCGTAGGGCTCCGTACCTATTGGTCTCCACAACGCTGAATTAGCGCGAGGCTTTGAGCTTGAGCCGGAGCTTGTTCACGTATTCCACGACGCTCGGACGATCGGGGTGATCTGGCGCGTAGTTGGCCACTGCCGCCTCTGCGGCTTCGATCGCTTGCGGAAGGCGGCCGAGCTCGGCATAGGCGCTTGCGAGGTAGGTCCTACTCGCGGGAGTGATCGCACCACCGGCCATGAGTTTCTCCCCTAGTGCAAGCGCCCTCTCTGGCTTGCGCAGGGACTTGGGCTCGGCATTCAGGTACATATACATCAGGCGCTCCATAGTGCCCGTCATCGGAACCTGCCCTTCGAGCTCAGGCTCCTGCGCCATGGCCAGTGCCTCCTCGCCGACCTTGATTCCCTCTTCGGTCCAGCTAGCTTCATACAGTGCGTTGGTTAGCTGGTTCAGCGCAACGAGGGTCATGCTGTTCAAGGGGCCGAGGCTGATCTTCGCGGCTTCGGCGGCGCGCCGGTGGCGCTGGACCGCCTCCTCGAAACGACCGAGCCCGCATAGCGCAGCTCCACTATTGTCCATGAGTAGTACGGTCACCCAGTGGGACTCGCCGATCGATGCACGGGCCGTCTCGAGCGCGTCTTCGAAGAGCTCCAGCGCCTCGGCGTTCCTACCGAGCTGGCTTAGACAGCGTGCGAGACCGCCAGCGGACGTTAGCGTTTCTACGTGATCTTCTCCTAGCGTAGTCTTGCGTCGTTCGGCAGCATCTTTGAGGTATGGCAGGGCTTCCTCGTAGCGCTGCAGCTCCACAAGGCCCACACCAATGGAATGAAGCGACGTGACCGTCGATGGATGCTCATCTCCTAGGCTGCGCCGCCGTGATGCGTAGATGTCCATGTCAATCTCAAGCACTCGTTCGTGCTGACCGAGCATGGCGAAGATGGTGGCGAGGTTGTGGCGGGATTCGAGTGAGATGGGATGGTCTTCACCATAGATGCCGAGGTCGAAGGCAAGGATCCCTTCAAAGTGCTCCTGCGCCTGTTCGAGCTGGCCCGTTCGCGCCAACACGATCGCCAACTGCCTGCGGACGTGAACCTGTGAAGCTTCATCGAGGCCGTGCTCATCGACGCAGTCCATGGCCTGGTACAGATAGGCCAGCGCCTCGTTCATCCGACTGCGGCTCTTCTCCACTCGCCCCAGCGCCACGAGGATTCGCGTACGGAGCGCTGCGTCTCGTGCAGTGCCGAGCCCCTCCTTGAGGTTCGACTCAGCCTCATCAAAGCGTCCAGCACCGGTCAAGAGTTCGCTGAACTTCAGCCGAGCCTCCGTTGCCCTTTGGGGCGAAGAGGAGCCATCGCTGGCGAGGAGTTCCAGTGCGCGCTCCGCGTGATGCAAAGCAGTGCTGAACTTCCCGAGGGCTGCATAGGAGTCGGATACGGTTGTGTGCAGGCGGCTGGCCACTAGAGGCGAGGCACTGAACCGGTCGTCGATATCAGGGGCCGTGCGGTCCAACAGCTCTACCACGGTGAGGTCCCGATTCCCCTCCTCGGAGAACGCTGTTTCTGGGGACGCGGCCTCAAGGAGGTCGCTCAGGAAGTTTGTCACGCCCTCGGACTCATCGAGCGCGGCCTGCCCCTTGGCCAGAGCTTCGGCGAGTTGCCGCCCGCGCCCGGCCGAGTCAAGGTAGAGTCGAGTGCTGACTACCAGGCCGATGACGAGCGCCAACAGCGTGGCGATGAACCCTCCGACAAGCGCACGGTGGCGCCGCGTAAACCGGCTCAACTGGTAGAGCGTGCCCGGGGCGCGGGCTGTCACTGGCTCATGGGCCAGATGCCTGCGAACGTCAGCCGCGAACCCGTCCGCCGACGCGTAACGCCGTCCAGGCTCCTTTGCGAGCGCCTTGCCTACAATCCACTCGACGTCGCCGCGGAGAGCAGAGTCGCGGGCACCGAGGGTCGAGGGCTCGTCTTCGGTGACAATGCGCGCGGCTTCGTGGACCAGCTTGCCTCGCAGGTCGAAGGGGGGCACGCCGACGAGAATCTCATGGGCCAAGACGCCGAGCGCGTAGACATCAGAACGCGCATCGACGTCGCTGGCTCGGCCGTTGACCTGCTCGGGACTCATATAGGACAGCGTGCCAACGACCTCACCGAGGCTTGTGTGCATGGTCGACAGATGGCCACCGGCATCGAGCGTCCTTGCGACGCCGAAGTCGAGGACCTTTGGCTGCCCCGCCTCGTCGACCAAAACGTTGGCGGGCTTGATATCCCGATGCACGACGCCACGCTGATGGGCGTGATGAACGGCGTCGGCGATTGCAGCAACCAGTTTGAGCCTAGCGTCCACAGGCAGCTCGTATTTCTCCACGTAGCTGGTCACCGTGAAACCGAGCACCAGCTCCATTGCCAGAAAAGGCTGCTCGCCCAGGTCAGTCCGGGCGGTGCCCGCCTCGAAGATCTGCGCGATACCGGGATGGTTGAGGCGCGCTAGCACTTGGGTCTCGTGCTCGAAGCGCCGCAGCATCTTGGGCGTCACGATATCTGGACGTAGAACCTTGAGCGCCACGCGTCGGTGCGGCGTGTCCTGTTCAGCCTCATAGACGACGCCCATACCGCCTCTCCCCAAGAGGCCGATGAGTCGATAGGCGCCGATACGCTCGGGAAGCGGGATTGGTGGAATTTCATGATGCGATCCTTCGACCTTCTCGAACGCGGCGTCAACGGCCTGTTCCAAGGAGGCAACGACCGGCCGATCGAGAGTATCCGTGGTGTCCCCGTCGCGTTCTAGCAAGCGGCGTAGCGCATCAAGCAGCTCCTGATCGTCGGCAGCACTCTGCACCAGGAACGTCTCGCACTCTTCCTTTGGGAGCAGGCGAGCTTCCTGGAAAAGCCTGCTGAGCTTTTCGTGTTGACATCTGTCCATCGTGCTAGCTCGCTTCTTCGCTAAGACGATCCCTCAGCCACGCTCGAGCGAAGCGCCAGTCGTTTTCAACGGTGCGATAGGAGACGCCCAGAACCTCACCGATTTCCTCATGGGTCAGCCCACCGAAGAAGCGCAGCTCGACGACCTTAGCCTGCCGCGGGGAAAGCTGCATGAGCCCCAGCAGAGCGTCGTCCATGCGCACGAGGTCAACGGTGCTTTCGTTCATTTCCATCGTTGCGAGGTCGAGCTCGACGCGGCGCGATTCGCCCCCGCGCTTCACGCTGAGGTGCTTGCGAGCGTGGTCTACCAGGATGCGTCGCATGGCGTTGGCGGCGACTCCCACGAACTGGGCGCGGTTCTTCCAGCGCGCCTTCTGGGGCGACAGCCTTACGAAGGCCTCGTGCACTAACGCGGTCGGCTGGAGGGTGTGATCCGAGCGCTCGTGGGCGAGGTAAGCCGAGGCAAGTCGCCGCAGCTCGCCGTAGACGAGGCCCATGAGGTCGTCAGGGGTAGCGTTGGAGGTCGAGGGCTGGTCGGGCATCGGGTGTTTGGGCCGGAGCGTGTCGCCATAGCCTGCACCAGGAACGCGCAGGACGCAGCCGGAGCCCACAGAGAAACCGACAAGATTATTTTTTTGCCAGGACCGGCCTTTTTGGTGTGGGGCACGGGGCGCGATCGCGCGTTCCCAACAGACCTAAACAGGCCCGTCAGTACGGAGCCAACGACTTTGGAATCTAGCCATGACCCCCCTCATCCCCGCCTCACGACCTGCTCTCACCCGTGGCGGCATCTACGCCTCCGCGATTGCGATTTCTCTCCTCCATGCCACAAGCGCCTCGGCCAGTCCGGTCCAGGCCTCGATCCAGCAGCCTAGGGATCGCTCGCAGGTTGTGGATCTGAGCACCCTCAGCCTCAACCAGCCCATCGCCTTTCAGACAGGTATCGATCCGACGCTTGTCCCGGTGGATGTGGAGAGCCCTTTTCGAGAGCCTGAGACCATGCTGCTTGGGCGCACCGAGCTCGGCATCTTTATGTCGAGCACGGACGGGCTTTCAGTCGGCGGCGCGACTCTTATCCTCGATGACCCTGACGCGGGCGAGAACGTGCTGCCCGGATCGGGCAGTACGAACGGCATGGGGCACAACATTCGCGATGCGGTGCGCGCCGACATTGACAACGACGGCCGCGATGAAATGGTCGTGCTGGCGAAGACGCCGTCTCGCTTTGAACTGTACCGCGTGGACGTCACCGTGCAGGGCCTGACCAACTGGCAGCTCCTGCACACCTTTGCACCCTTCACCAGCAGCGACCCCGTCGACGGCACCCTTGCCGTTGGTGACTTCGACGGTGACCGCCGCGACGAGATCGCCGTCTTTCGGAGAGTCGGCCCAGCCAATGCCATGGGCAACACCTCGACGTTCTGGGTGATCAACGATCCGGTGGATGGCGGCGGCGTCATGTGGGAGCAATCCTTCGGCGAAACGGATAGCTTCGGAGAGCACAACCAGCGCTCCGGCATCGCAGCCGACCTCGATGGCGACGGCGACCAAGAGCTAGTTGTTGCTAGGCAAGGTGGTTTCGGGACAAAGGGCCAGGTGAGGCTCTCTGTCTACGATTGGATCGATGGTGCCATCAGTCCCTATCTGCGCACCGCATCGCAGCGCGTCTACCTAGATCCGACGCCAGTGTTTGGGACGATCATGACCTCCAAGATGGTGGCAGGTCAGTTCGATTCGGATCCGGAGGACGAGATCGTTCTCGTCTCGACGACTCCCTTTACAACCGCCAGCAATACCAACGCCAAGCTCGTCGTTGATCAGTTCAACTACAATTCGCAAGACAGTGATTTCGAAGGCGGGCTACCACGCGCTAACTTCTCCGGTGCCCTTGAGATCATTCCAATCGCGGAGTACGCGTTCGACGCCTGTAGCTTGGATCGCTACGGTGACGGCCGAGATTGGATCGCCTTAATCCGCAAACCCGAGGGCAGCAATATCAGAGTGCGGGCGATTCGATTGGACCCGAACGGCAATGGCTGGCTCAGCGATCTGCTCGACAACTCGATCTTTCCCCTCGAAGATTCGGTGACCCTGAGGGCCGGAGATAGCAATGCGGACGGAACCGAGGAGCTGTACTCAGGACTCTCCTGGGGGACGGGGCTCGTCAAGAATTCGTTTGTCAGCCTGATCGAGACGGGTGATACCCCCTCAAGGCGCACCATCTACTCGGGCGGACTCGTTTCCTCTTCCAGCTCTACGCCAACGCAACCTATGATTCTCGCGCCCGGCGAGTATGACGGAGACGGATTGCGGGTGCGCTATCAGCAGTCGACCATCCGCGTCTCGAACCCGGTGCCATTGACCCTGATTGCTGCCGTGCCGACCAAGGCCGGGATCCAGCAAAACTACAACGCTTCAAGCTCGGGCTATTCCGTCGGAATGGGCAGCGGTGTCGAGACGGCATACAGCACGACGACCACGATCTCCGCGGCGGTGGGATTCGAATTCGAGGAGTTCACCGGCACCTTCGGTTCCTCGGTCAAAGCCACCATGGACTATGAATCGACCAGTACTTCTACGGCGACTTCCACGACCACGTTCGTCACCGGATTCGAGGCCGGCTACGACGAGGATGTCGTCGTCTTTGCTTCCAACAACTACTTGGTCCACGAGTACAAGATCATGAGCGCGCCGGATCCGGATGCCGTTGGGCAGATCTTCTCGATCGACGTGCCGCTTGAAACGCAGATCAACAAGTGGACGGTGCCGTTTTACAACGCCCAGGTCGAGGCTCCCTATCAAATGACGTCGGAGCTCCTCCCCCACACCGTTGGCGATCCGGCGACCTACCGAAGTTTCTCCGAGATGGCGTCTGTGATCGCAGGCCTCGTCTCATGGAACGTACCCAGTGGGATTGTCGTGGGTCAGGGCAATACTGGAAGCGTATCTAGCGCCATTGAACTGGCCTCCGAGAATGCGACCACCGATCAAACGTCGATGGCCGTGGGTGTCGAGGCCTCCTTCAAGGCGTTTGGCGTGACGACGGAGGCCAGTATCTCGTTCGGCTCAGGCGCTGCTTACACCGTCTCGAACAACATGGAGACCGTGTATGAGGGAAGCATCGGAGACATCAGCGCTGGCGACTACGCACCTTGGGCGTACTCGTCCGGCCTCTACGTTTACCAGGCTTGGCGGACCGCTAACGCCAACAACGAGCCGACCGGCTGGCTGCCCGGCGGCTACCCGCTGACCGTTATCAACTTCTGGACGAGTCCTTTCGGCAGCGGCTACTAGTGCTTGTGGGCCAAGCCCACAGCCACTAGCCAGCCTTTGAGAACGGCCGTGTTCACCAGTCGTGCCCCTCGAAGTCCTAGCAAGGCGCTCGAATCCCCGCTTGAGCTGAGCTACCGGGTAGATTCGAGCAACGCCGCTAGGAGATCGGGGGGCACGACTGATTTGCTGCAGACCGGCGAGTGTGCGCCGGTGGGATAGGAACAGCCAGCACCTTGGTGAGGGTGCAGGCTAGCGCCGGTACGGAGCGCGGCTAGCAGCGAATGTTCTTCGTGAAGCTAGATACGGCAGGTGACTAGGGAGCCGGGGCTGGTTGGTCCGCGGCTCCCATGCATCCCGGACGGGTCACGGCAGGAAATGAACTTGGGGAAATCCGGGTCCTGGGCGGGCGCGGGCTGACCGGTGCATTGTGTCATTCTCTCGCCAGGAAACAGGGTAGGTGCGACTTCTCCAGGAAGCGGTATTCCTCCGGTTTCTTGGGGGAAGACCATCAGCCAGCTGGAAAGCCCCACGTTTGGAACTGGAGGCGCTTCCGGGGCCGCTCGCCGCTCCGGAAGAGATGGCCGAGGAGGAGCCAATTTCCGTGTACCGAATCCGGTGCGAGCTGGACCGGCTCCCGAGGAAGTTCCGCTTGCCGATCGAATGCACCTACCTCCTGGGACTCTCTCTTCAGGAGACTACCGAACGCCTCGGTGTCCCCTATCGGACAGTCATCTCCCGTCGAGCGCGCGGGCTGGCTAGGCTGCGAGAAGCCCTCGCTGGCGATGGGGAAACTTGCTTGGGCTGAGCCCAATGATCCTCCCTTGCACCGGTGGCGCTGGCCGTCTCGCCCTCGCTCTACCGACCACCTGAGAACGACTTCCGAATGCCAATCGAAGTTCGGAAGAGGCCGCCAACCCTAGGCTCGCCTCCCCTCCGAGTGACTCACCAACGGCATCTGCTTGCAGTTGGTATTCTGCTCCTCAGGCGGATGGTTCCCGCTGCGCGCGTTGCCGCGCGCTCCTCGCCTGTTGGATTCCACTCTGAGCCGCGGCCGATCCACTCCACGAGCACCGCGTCGCCGGGATCGTAGACCACAATGGTCACGCGGGCCCGCTTGGGAACCCCTTGGAGGGAGAACCTCTGGAAGCTCGAAACCTCACCGACAGGGGCTTCAACGGGGGGGGTCGTTAAGGAAACCGCGCGGCCCAGCGGCCGGTTCTCTCCAGGGTTGCCAGGCGGCCAAGAAGAGAAGATAGGGAGCGCGGTCGTGGAGGTCAGCACCCAGCGCATGGCCATTCGCGCTGCGCTCCCCTTGATGGCCAGCAGGATCCGCCGTGAGCTCCGTCGCGCGCTCTACCCGCCCCAGGCTATGGTTCGGCTAGGTGCTGCTGGCGTGAAACCCGAGGCACAGCTTCAGCTCATCGAGCAGATCAGGCAGCTCCCCCTTGATCACTTCAGCGACCCGGACTGACGCTGAGCAGTGGCCGATCCGGCCGCAAGAATGAACACTAGCCATTAAGGACTTCGTCCATGCGCTGCCCATTCCGCCTCGCCCTCTTCGCCTTCGCACCGCTTGCCGTGGCGCCTGCCTGCGTGACCGTCGTGGCCCCCGCCGATTTTCTCGAGAGCTCGGATCAAGCTGAGCCTGCGGTGGACCCCTGCCGTGTGGTGTTTATTGTCGAAGGCATGCTGCACGACCTGGGGGCTCCTTGGGACGAGCGCCTTCAAGCGGAATGCTCTGAGGCAGGGGTACTAGCCATACGCGTGCGCTACTTCACCTCGCCCTTTGGGGTTTGGTTCAACTGGGGCAGCATCTTGCCAGCAAGGGCGCTGGCAGAGCTCGCCGACAGCCTGGAAGACCTGCACACCGCAAGCGGATGCGCGCGTCCCTTGGAGTTGTATGGGGTGGGATTCTCCCATGGTTGCGAAGTATTCCTGCGGGCGTTGGCGGACATGAAGTCCGCACGTCTCAAGCGACTCGCCCTGTTGCATAGCTCGAGCTTTGCCTGGTCCTATGCCGCAGACCGCTTGGTGCGCGATGGCCAGGTGGAGGAACCGATTCAGCATTGGTTCAGCGCCATTGATGGCACAACCCTGTTTGCCCCCCTTGGCGCAGGCAACTTAGGCATGCGCACTCGGACCGGAGCAGTGATCAATCGACACCATTTCCGTCCGCACCTGGCCCGCTTCCTCACGGCCTCCGTTCGGCGTGAGGTGTTGCAGTTCCTGCTTGGCACAGAACTGGAGCAGTCCCTTGGTCAGCCCTTGCTTCCTGGCACGCAGGACTACAAGGACGGATTGAAGCAACTCTTGCGCGACCTGCACTAGGAGCCTGCCCTTCTAGCCCTAGCCTGGGTTATTCATGAGGATTCGCACCAGGGCGTCGGAACAGGTCACTCGTGTTCGGGAATGACAGCCCTTCCATCGATCTCGGGCCTTGCGCCCGGAGACGGGGTCTCGCCCGGCCCGAGTCCCGCAGCGCACGAGATCGGGCGCTAATGACCTGTAGGCTGCCGCAGGCAGCCGATCCGGCGTTCTGGTGCGAATCCTCATGGACAATCCGAGCTAGGGGCCAGGGGCGCCGATCCGGCAGGTGTTTCAACAGGGCACAAGTGATGGGTTTTGCCCTCAGGCGCCGCTCGAAGTTCCGCCACACGCACCCCATGTGCCCAAGCAGCTCGGACGAGCCTTGATCGAGTTTGAAATCGATGGGGAGTTCAGGACGTACCATCGAGCCTAGAGCTGAACCCAGAGGAGCCACAATACGCCTGCTTGTTTCAGGCTCCGGGAATCGATGAGGTCATGTGTCTCCGGCCTCCGCAGCCGGGGCACCGCAGCACGTCTTCCCCAAACACAGGTAGCTGGAACTTTGCCCAGCGGAGACTCGGCCCTTGGGCGCCCGCGCTCTCGACCGAGGTCGAGGCACGGTGAAGCCCGGGTGATGGCGATCTGGCCTGTCGATCTAGATCACAGGAAAGTGACCTCCACGGCGTCGGTGAAGTTCGAGGTCACCTGCGGGTTTGCGTCTCGGTACCAAGCCTGGAAGTTCCATGTGTCCCCAGGCTGGACGGCTAGGCCGAACGGGGCGATGGGCAGGTCAGAAGGGTCGACGTCGATTGCGAAGCAACCGGCCTTGCCAGAGGCAATCACCTCGGGGAAGCGGCCGAACTGGTTGCTCTGGTTGCAGAGCACGCCCTGCGAACCTGACAGCATGACCGAGCTCTGCGAGTCGCCGACCGTGAAGATGCCAAAGCTGAACTTCGGGAGGCCGGTGGCGAGCAGTCTGAAGTTCGCATCCTGAACGACTTCAGAGCCGGTTGTGTAGAGATGGGCCCAGTTGCCCGTGGAGTTCGGCGTAGCCGGACGGCAGTAGTGGTTTCCCACGCTGGGGTCGCCGAGCGTTTCGATGTACGCCTCCGCCAGCGCCGTCATTCCGCCGGCGGGGTCGACCAGGTCGGCAATCTCAGGCTCGAAGGGAGCCGACTGATGGAAGGAGTCCCAGTACAGGCCCCACGACGCGTCTTCGTCGTAGGCCTCTTGCATGTTTTGGACCTTGATGCCCAGCGCCGAGTCGTTCAGACCAGGGTCCTCGTTGAATACCACGGGCTTGATGTACTCCTGACCCGCCCCAAAGATGTTCACGAATTGTGTTCGGGTGGCATTCACCAGGTTTTCAATTCCGTTCGTATTGAGGCCGTTGCCGTGAAGCAGCAGGAAATCCGCATTGTTAACCCAGTAGGCGAAGCCCAGCTCCCCGCCGCCTCGAGATCCCGTCGCCAGGGCATGTCCCTGGGGCAGGGTGGGCACCGCCCAGCCGGGGTTCGTGAAGAAACCCGGCGAGTCATCGATTCCGTCGTTGTTGGTGAGTTCGTGAATCAGGTCCAGGAGCACGTCCTCTTGGCCGTCTTGCAGGAAGGAATGCTCGTACCAATCGTTGATGCCGAACTCGTTCGCGACCTCGAAGACCACGTTGGTGAAGTTGTTCTCAATCACCCACTGAACCGTGCGCTCAGTCGCGAGTTGCACGGCGGCATCGTTCGCCAGCCGCTCATCCTGCCCGAAGTAGAACAGTCCCAGGATCACCACGATGCCGCGGTCGTCGGCAGCGCGGATGAAGGAACCCATGCGCCTGAGGTATTCGGCCTCCTGGGTCGGGTTACCGGCATCCCAGTCGACAAAGCACTGCTCTCCGCTCGCTCCGAAGGGATTGTTGTTGAGTGAGCTCTGGTTGTTGCCTTTGAGCTCGACCCCCGACGGGCCTCCCTCGCACTGGCAGCCGCCCTGGAAGTTCACGGTGATGGCCCGTACTCCATAGGCCTTCCACTCGTCCATCGCGTTGATGAAGCGCTGTGTGTTCGCTTGGGGATCCCAGGTGCCGCCTGCAGGGAACCAGTCAGGGTTGGTGGTTCCGTCGAGGTCGTCGATCGTGGCCTGCACCCAGCGGACGTTCTGCAGCAGGCCCTTGCTCTTCTGGGGGACATCCAGCTCGGAGTACGTCAGCTCTCCGTTGATGTAGAACTTGGCCTTGTTCCCGTCCAGCGGATCCGGGGCGATATGCACCTGGGTATCCGGCACGCTATCACCGGCAAAGAAGGCGAGCTGGGCAGCAGCCGGGCTGGTCAGGGCGAGCGAGGCGAGGATGGGGGCGAACGATCGGGTCAACATGGGGGCGACGAAAGGGGAGGGGATGAACTGCCTGTGACGACTTGTGGTCTTTGGCAGTCCATCCAGACCCCTCATGCACGAGCGCTGATTCGTCTATTGCTGAAAAGTGAATCCGCAACCGTCAGCTTGCGGAAAGACGCCGCGGCGGGCTGTCTCAGTCGAGATCCTTGGCAAAAACCGAGGTCGACAGCTTGCGCGCTCCTGATGGGGTTCCCTCGCGCCGATTGGGCTCGGGGAAATAGGATGCCTGTGGGATGAGCTGTGAGTCACCCCGGGGTGCAAAGGAACCGATCCCAGTGCGCCCCATCCCCCGGTGGGAGCGAACCGCAGCCTTTCACAGGAACACCGGCTGCCCCAGCACGCCAATCGCGGCTTGGTGTCCCCGAATTCTCTCCCCCACTACGCCTAGGC